>CAYZWO010000047.1:11590-29987 GCA_964482215.1 uncultured bacterium | reverse complement strand
GTAATGGCATCCAACGCACCAAAGGGTTCATCTAGGATTAAAACCTTGGGAGAAATGGCTAATGCCCGCGCGATCGCGACCCGTTGCTTCATCCCCCCTGATAACTGGTGCGGTTTTTTCTGAGCCGCTTCGGTTAAGCCCACCATTTCTAAGTAGTGTTTGACTAATCCTGCTTTTTCGTCAGGGGTTTTATTGGGATAAACGGAATTGACGGCGAGAAGGACGTTATCGTAGGCACTTTTCCAGGGTAATAAACAATAATTTTGGAAAACCATCATGCGGTCTGGGCCAGGCCCCTGAATGGCTTCTCCATTGAGTTTGACCGTTCCTTCAGTGGGTTCATTAAAACCTGAAACCATATTAAGAAGGGTCGATTTACCGCAACCTGAGTGACCAATAACACAGATAAACTCCCCTTCGGACACATTGAGATTCACCCCATCGAGAACGGGATAGGGCCCTTTGGGCGTGTTATAAACCTTAGCAACGTTTTCAATCGACAGAAAAGTTGTTCCTGTTTTGGGGGAAGTGGAATCAGAAGGAGTCATACCATTGAGGACTGTAGAGGATGGATGAGAGGAACGGGAAGCGGTATTGCTAGCAGAGGGGAGCGTCATGGTTACTTCAGTAAGTTGGGTAAAAGAATCAAAACTTAGGGACGAAATATGCTGTCAATGAGAATTTCAGAGACTTGCAATTCACGGTGAATCGTAAAGCGTTGAATATAACCAACAGGATCATCAGGTGTAAAGACCATGCCATCAAACAGGGTGATATTTTGGCGATCGCTTTCAATATCGGGCCAACCCAACTGACGACAAGCTTCTCCAAAGAGGTCAGGACGACGTACCCGTTCTAGGATTTCAACCCAGTTTTTCGGGAACGGTGTGTAACCCCAACGGGCTAATTGGGTCAACGTCCATAACCCTTCACTGCGTCGGGGATAGTTGGCTTGATCGACATAAAATTGATTAAATCGCATCAGTTGTTTAGGTTCGCTGCCATCACCACGATTATAGGGATCAATGAACCCTGGACGGGTGTAATCTTCCAATGAGCCTACATATTGGGGTTGGCAGAGGAGTCCAATAATTTCTTCCCGATTGCGGCGATCGTCGCAGTATTCACATGCTTTTAGCAGGGCTTTAACCAAAGCAAGGTGGGTTTCAGGATGTTGGGCAACCCATTCTTCTTTAACTCCCAATACTTTTTCAGGATGCCCTGCCCAGATATCTAAATCGGTGGCGATGACGTAACCCAAACCTTCATAAACCGCGCGAGAGTTCCAAGGTTCTCCGACACAATAGCCATCGAGATTGCCTGCTTTTAAATTGGCGACCATTTGGGCAGGAGGAATGGCCGTCAAGGTAACGTCCTCATCGGGATCAATGCCCCCAGACGCTAACCAGTAACGTAATAGTAAATTGTGCATGGAGGCAGGATGTACCATGCCAAAGGTGTGGACGGTATCGGGCGTTGCCTGAATTTTGGCTTTTAAATCGGCTAGGCTTCTGACTCCTGCTTGGGCAAGGGATTGGCTCAAAGTAATTGCATTTCCGTTACGGCTCATCACCAGGGCGTTAATAATGGGAACGGGGGGTTTTTCGCCTGCGCCAATAGTTAAGGCTAAGGGCATTCCTGCGACCATTTGGGCCGCATCCAGTCGATTATTCACCACTCCCTCGGCGATCGCTTTCCAACTGGGTTCACGGATGAGGTTAACTTCATCAAGTCCCTGCTCTTGGAAAAAGCCTTTTTCTTTGGCAACCACTAAGGGGGCACAGTCCGTCAGGGGAATAAAACCAATGTTGAGGTTGATTTTTTCTAAGCCGTTGCCCGTCATCACCGCAGGCGCATGGGCCACTTGACCCACTCGTTTAACCCGTTTCTGTTGGTTGAGGAAGTAAACGATCTCATTGCGGAGGGCATAATAACTGGGATGGTTGACCACTTCTAAGCGATGGCGAGGACGGGGAATAGGAACCTCTAGGATTTGTCCAATATGCGCTTCAGGCCCAGTGGTTAACATGACGACCCGATCCGACAGCAACAAGGCTTCATCTACGTCATGGGTCACCATAATGCAAGTTACTTGACTTTCTTGAACGATTTCCATCAACCGTTCTTGTAAGTTGCCTCTGGTTAAGGCATCCAAAGCACCAAAGGGTTCATCCAGCAGTAGCACTTTAGGACGAATAGACAATGCCCGCGCGATCGCGACCCGTTGTTTCATCCCCCCTGATAATTCCGAGGGACGCTTATGGGCCGCGTGTTTTAAGCCCACTAGGTTGATATTGTCGGTAATGATCTGTTCCCGTTCCGCTTTGGGTAAATGGCGTAAAACCCGATTGACAGCGAGGGCAATATTTTGGCGAACCGTCAGCCAGGGCAATAAGGAATAATTTTGGAAAACAACCATGCGGTCTGGGCCTGGCCCTTGAATTTCCCGGCCCTCTACGATCACCCCGCCTACCGTCGGTTTATCTAATCCTGCAACCATGTTTAACAGCGTCGATTTACCGCAACCTGAGTGGCCAATGAGGGAGATAAATTCCCCTGCTTTAATCTTTAAATCAATATTTTTAAGGGCAATATATTGTTCCCCGTTGGGTAAGGGAAAGACGCGATCGATATGGTCAATTTCAATAAAAGAACGCATGGTTAAAATTAATAGTTAATAATGAATAATTAATAATGATTCAAGATTGGCTTAGGTATAGTAGATGTCTGAATTAATGAATAGCTGAATAACTAAAATTAGTTGGTTAATAAAATAAATTATTAATTATTCACTATTCATTATTAATTGAATTATTATTTTTGTTCAGCAGGAACGACAACACTAGCAATAAAGGCGACTAAGCGGTCTAATAATAAGCCCACCACACCAACATAGAGTAGTGCCAAGATAATTTCACTCATCCGAGAACTATTGTAGGCATCCCAAATAAAGAAGCCAATGCCCACACCCCCGACTAACATTTCTGCCGCAACGATCGCGAGCCAAGATAAACCAATTCCAATGCGTAATCCTGTGAAGATATAGGGAACTGCCGCAGGAAAAAGAATATTGAAAAAGTATTCAACTTTGGATAATTGTAGAACCCGTGAGACGTTGCGATAATCCTGCGGAACTTGTTGCACGCCGACGGTTGTATTGATAATAATCGGCCAAATTGCGGTAATAAAGATGACAAAGATAGCAGACGGTTCACTTTCTCTGAGGGCGGCTAACGCGATCGGTAACCAGGCGAGGGGAGGAATGGTTCTGAGTACCTGAAAGATCGGGTCTAGGGCATCATACATAACGCGACTACTGCCAATTAAGATTCCTAAGGCAATCCCCACAATGGCCGACAAAGAAAAACCAACCGCAACCCGTCCCAAACTGGCTAAAATTTGTAATCCTAAGCCCTTATCCGTTCCGCCATTATCAAAAAACGGATTAATAATTAACGGATTCCAGGTTTCTTCGAGTACTTTTAAAGGACTGGGAAGGTTGGGATTTTCACCCGAACAAAGAATTTGCCAAATGATTAATAAAACCACAAGGGCAACGAGGGGCCGAATAATTTTTTTAGCACGGACTAACAGGGCCCAAGGATTTTTTTTGTTGCGTCGTTGAGGAATGCTGAGGTTTGCCATAGTAGTCATTAAAATTTTAAAAAATTGAGAGGGAGCCATTGATTTAATGAATGACGATTCCCCCTCATTCAGTTCAGTTTTACGAGGTGAAGGTTTTAGGCTTTAATGGCCTTAATTTTTAAGCCATCTAAATAGGCTTTGGGATTTTCGGGATCAAAGGTTGTGCCATCAAAGAAGGTTTCTACCCCACGCGATGAGCTACTGGGAATTTGATCGGCAGGAACCCCAATGGCCTGCGCCGCTTCTTTCCATAAATCTTCACGGTTGACTTCATCGATAATTTTCTTGGTATCCGTACTAGCAGGTAGGAAGCCCCAACGAATATCTTCCGTTAAGAACCATAAATCATGGCTCTTATAGGGATAGGAAGCATTATCTGCCCAGAATTTCATCGCGAGATCGGGATCGTCGATTGTGCGACCATCGCCAAAGTCTACTTTGCCTTGTAAGCGTCCTAAGATGTCTTCGGGAGGAACTTTGAGATACTGACGACCTGAAATAATTTTGACCATTTCTTCTTTATTCTCAGGTTTGTCACACCACTGCTGGGCTTCTAAAACTGCCATTAAAATGGCTTTGGCTGCATTGGGATTTTTGTCTACCCAATCTTTCCGCATGGTAAAGGCTTTTTCGGGGTGGTTTTTCCAAAATTCTCCCGTAATCAGGGCAGTATACCCCAGTTTTTGGTTAACTAATTGGGCATTCCAAGGTTCTCCAACACAGAAAGCTCCCATGTTTCCGACTTTCATGTTGGCAACCATTTGTGGCGGCGGGACAGGGATGACCGAAACTTCTTTATTTGGATCAATGCCCCCTGAGGCTAACCAATAGCGCATCCAGAGATCATGATTACCGCCAGGGAAGGTAATGGCCATTTTAGTTTCTTTCCCTGCCGATTTTGCTTTCGCTAAACTTCCTTTTAAGGCTTTATTATCTAAACTCAGTTTGAGGTCTTTGTATTCATTGGCAACGGAGATGGCTTGTCCGTTGGTATTTAACCGCGCCAAAATATACATAGGAACGGGTTTTTTACTCTTCGTAATAGTTCCCAAAGAGAGGAAGTAGGGCATGGGGCTGAGAATATGGGCCCCATCAATACCGCCACCCGCAGAACCTAATTCGATGTTGTCGCGAGTTACAGGCCAAGACGCTTGTTTTAAGACCTCAACATCTGGCACTCCGTATTTAGCAAATATTCCTTTTTCTTTCGCAACAATTAAAGGGGCTGCATCCGTTAGAGCAATAAAGCCTAATTTAGCGGTGGTGACTTCAGGCTTACCGATCGCCGCAGAAGGAGTAGCGTTAGTGGTATCAGAAGAGGAAGCATTGGTTGCAGTCGGCGAATTAGTGGAAGAGCCACAACCATGCAAAATAGCGGTTCCCATTGCTGTGATACCAGCAGTTACAATAAATTTACGTCTAGAAAGGTTACTCATAATTGGTTTTTCAAGCTAATTAGTCACTAATCGGGAAAAGACTGAACGGACGCAGTGTTTGAGTTTCCGCTTTAATTAATTAATTACTTCTTAAGGTTGCTAGTTTTTTTTGTAAAGATTTGTATCCTTAGTGACAAAACCTGGGATCAGATGCGTTTTTGTCATAAATCATGGCTGTTTTTGCATATTTGATTTGGAATTAATTATTAAAAAATCTAGGTAGCTCGGCGATCGCGTCTTGGTGAATAACGAGAATTGTGTTTAGCGCTGCGTATTCCGCCGAATCTTGACGTAGGGTAAGGCAAAGGTAGCAGTAGGTTCAGAGAATATGGCACAATCAAGGAAACCCGATTGGATAAATTGACTCTCCATGATTCCTACCGTTATTGAAACGTCTGGTCGCGGCGATCGCGCCTTTGATATTTACTCTCGTCTGTTGCGGGAACGGATTGTCTTTTTAGGGCAAGAAGTACGGGATGATACGGCGAACCTAGTTGTCGCGCAACTACTGTTCCTGGAAGCAGAAGACCCCGAAAAAGATATTTATCTCTATATCAACTCCCCTGGAGGGTCAGTTTCGGCAGGACTGGGCATTTTCGACACCATGAATCAGATCCGCCCTGATGTCAGCACCATTTGTATCGGACTGGCGGCGAGTATGGGTGCATTTTTGCTGAGTGCAGGCACTAAGGGCAAACGCATGAGCCTTCCCAATTCCCGCATCATGATTCACCAACCTTTAGGGGGCGCACAAGGCCAAGCAACCGATATCGAAATTCAAGCCAAAGAGATTCTTTACCTCAAAGGTCTGCTCAATAATCATTTGGCGAACCATACAGGGCAACCCCTAGACAAAATTGCCGAAGATACCGAGCGCGATTTCTTTATGTCAGCCGAAGATGCCAAAGATTACGGCTTAATTGACCAAGTGATTAACCGTCGTCCTTCCGCTTCTAATCCTGTATAAAGCTTCGTAAATCCCCCCACCTTCGGCTTCCCCCCTTTCAAAGGGGGGCTAGGGGGGATAAAGCTAAACTTATCTACGATTTTATTGAAATTAATCAGCATTACGCAAAACGTAACTCTAACCCCGTTATCAACTTAGCAGGGTTTTGCATTCAATATTTGTTGAATTCCTTGAAATTAACCGAAACGTCCTGCCACGTAATCACGAGTTTGGCTCTCACTAGGATCGGTAAAGATTTTCTCAGTGGTGTCGAATTCTACTAATTGACCAATGCGGCTTTCATCAGCGTTAAAGAAAGCAGTGTAATCGGATACCCGTGAGGCTTGCTGCATATTATGGGTGACGATCGCGATCGTTAACTGTCCTCGTAGAGTTTTAATTAATTCCTCCACTTTCAGGGTAGAAATGGGATCTAAAGCCGAGCAAGGTTCATCCATTAACAGAACTTTGGGTTGAACTGCCATCGCACGGGCAATACAAAGCCGTTGCTGTTGTCCCCCCGATAAACCCAAGGCGGATTTGTGCAAAATATCTTTGACTTCGTTCCATAGGGCTGCACCAACGAGGGCAGATTCTACAATTTCATCTAATTCTGCTCGGCTTTTGCGCTCAGCAATTCTCACGCCATAGGCCACATTATCGTAAATACTGGCAGGAAAAGGATTAGGACGTTGAAATACCATGCCAATTTGTCGCCGTAGCGTATTTAAATTCACATTTTTGCCATAAATATTTTGTCCAAAAAATTCAACTTTTCCTGTAACTTTTACCGTTCCCTCTAATTCTCCAATACGATTAAGGGCTTTTAGTAAAGTTGATTTCCCGCAACCTGAAGGGCCAATCATGGCCGTTACTTCTCCTTGAGGGATGGGCATTGAAACCCCTTCTAAAACCTTTTTAGTCCCATAGAAGAAGGACAAGCCTGTAACCTGAATAGCAGGAATCATCGTATTAGTATCCATTGCATTGATATCAGTAGAAGAATAGGAAAATGAAGAAATCATATTTAACGAGTTTTTAAACGATTACGGGTGAGCAAGCGAGACGATAAACTGATGACTAAAACCAGTAGCAATAACACTAATGAGGCTGTCCAGGCGATCGCGTTTTGTTCGGGGAAAGGAGAACTGGCGTAGGTATAGATCAAAACAGGTAAGGATGGGGTCGGACTCATTAGGCTTTCTTGCCAAAACTGACTAAATAAAGCCGTAAACATCAAAGGAGCCGTTTCCCCTGCCGCCCGTGCCACTGCTAGTAACACCCCTGTCATGATCCCCGACAAAGCAGCAGGCAAAATAATCTTGAAGGTTGTCTGGAAGCGGGTTCCCCCTAGAGCCGATGATCCTAAACGATAGGGGACAGGAACCAGTTTTAAGGCTTCTTCCGTTGTGAGGGACACAATCGGCAACATAATAACGGCTAAGGCAAATCCCCCCGCGATCGCCGAGAATTGTTTCGTGGTGATCACCAAAACCCCGTAAGCAAAGACCCCAATAATGACCGAGGGAACACTACTTAAAATCACGGTGACAAAACGAATAGCATTACCAATCTTGGAACCTGCGGCAAATTCGGATAAAAAGATCCCCGTCATTACCCCAAAGGGAACACTGACCAACGAGGCTAAACCCACCATTGTTAAGGTGCCGACAATAGCATTAGCAAACCCATTGGGCTGACCTTCTTCTCCTAACGCAGCAGGTAGCGAGACAAAGACTTCCCAGGAAAACTTCGGCAAGCCTTGACTAATAATTGACCCGATCATAGAGAACAGGGGCAATAGCGCGATCGCCGTTAGGATAAATGCCAACACGGTCATCCCTTTGGCAAAAAAATCACGAGTAAACGGGAGGGGGTGATGCAATTCTTGATCTAAAAAATTATGATTATCACTTTTCATAGGTCTAAAACGTCAGATACTTTCAATATTCTTGAAGTTTATGTTCGATTTTTATTGATTAATTGAACTAATAAAATCGCAATACTATTAACAACTAATGTGATCACAAATAAAATGAGCGACAAATACATCAATGCACCGATATGGATAGCGCTTGAAGCTTCGGCAAATTGATTCGCTAACACCGAAGGAATCGTATAACCTGGGGCAAGTAAGGAAATACTAATAATGTCAGAATTACCAATTACCATCGTGACTGCCATTGTTTCCCCCAGAGCGCGACCTAATCCCAAAATAATTGCACCAATAATTCCAGAACTCGCGGCGGGTAACATCACGCGCCAAATCGTTTCCCAACGGGTTGCCCCTAATGCCATTGATGCACTGCGTAATTGAGGCGGAATCGCAAGTAAAACATCACGGCTAATCGCGGCGATCGTTGGCAAAATCATCACGGCTAGAATTAATCCTGCAATCAACATAGAAGGGCCAAAGGGTTCACTATTAAACAAGGGAATCCAACCGAGATTGGCAAATAGCCATTTTTGTAACGGAGTCAGGGTCGGAATAAAAACAAAAATCCCCCACAAACCCACAATAACGCTGGGAATCGAAGCAATTAGCTCTACCATGAAGCCAATCGGTGTTTTAATCCAATCGGGTAAAAGGTTTTCACTGGTCAAGATAGCAACGGATAAGCCCAAGGGGATGGCAAAAACTAACGCAATTAGAGAGCTAACAATAGAGCCGTAAATATAGGGAAGTCCGCCAAATTTTTCTTCGGAAACGTGCCAATCCTGACTGAATAAAAACGATAATCCAAATTTATTAATCGCAGGTTCCGCATCACGGAAGACGATCAAGGTTATCCACGTCAAAATAATCACAATGGATAAGGCACAAACCCAAACTAAGCTCGTAAAGCCATAATCAAAAAGATGCGCCTTGCTATGGGCTGTGTTCAGATTTTCCTTATCGAGTTTAGATTGGGGAAATGCTTGATTAACCATTGTTTTATTTTGAGCGTTTTGCTAATAGAAGTGATCCACTAAATCCCCCATTACTGAGGAAACTTAATGGATCAAAGCGTCGTTATTTAATTCTGTTGACAGCCGCAATTACGCGCTTAGCAACCGAGTCAGGAATTCGGGTGAACTCTAGACCTGCATTGAGAGACTGACCTGAGGTCATAATCCAGTTAACCAGTCTTTTAACTTGGGCGGCTTTTGCGGGTTCTTTGTAGTTTTGATAGACCAATAACCAGGTAATCCCAACAATGGGATAGCCATTAGTCGGATCATCCATATTCGCAGAGAAATCCGCATTGAAGGTTACGCCACCAATGGCATTATTGGCTTCAGCTAAACTGGGTTCAACAAATCTTCCTGCTTTATTTTGAATTCTGGCCGTTTGCATGGTGGGGCCTTCATTTCTGCGGGCAAAGGTATCTTGGACATAACCAATGGCTCCATCAGTTTGTTTGACGAGGGCAGCAACACCATCATTTTTAGGAGCTTTTAAAACCTGAAAACCCCAGTTAGGATCTTTGCTCGCACCAACTTTGCTTCTAAAAGAAGGCCCGATCGCGCTCAAATGGCTGGTAAAAATTTCGGTTGTACCACTACCATCTGCCCGAACAACAACCCGAATGGGTTTGCTGGGTAATTTGGGATCTACTTGTCTCCAGTTGGTAATTTCGCCATTAAAAATGCGAGGAAGGACTGAACGGGAAATTTGTAAGCCTTTTACCCCAGGCAAATTGTAGACAACGGCAACGGCTCCTCCCGCAGTGGGAACTAAGACGACCCCTCGTTTCATTTGTCCTTTTTCAGCCGCTGTCGGTGCAGCATCGGTTGCGCCAAAATCTACTGTTTCACCAATAAATTGTCTAATCCCTGCGCCACTACCGACTGAGTTATAGTTAACGGTTACACCTGTTGCTTTTTTATATTCGGAAAAATATCGTTGATAAAGGGGGGCAGGAAAAGTTGCACCCGCTCCACTGAGAGAGTTAGCACTCGCTTGGCTAACGACACCTAAGGACAAGCCTACAGTAACTACAGAGAACGTCACTGCTTGTCGTAAGTTGCTTGTAAATAACAGCATTCTGAATTAGTCCCCTGACTTAAGCAAACACGTTTGAATCTAAATTCCTTTTTGATTCTTGATGAGTTTACTTCACTGCACAAGTAAGGGGAAAAACAATAAATTTTGCCCAAGGAAGGGTTAACGTTACATTAAATTCTGGTTAATTGTTGAGGAAATTGCCCTACTCGTAGTCTAACTGAGCAGACTATAATAGGTCGTTGTCTTTGATACGAATTAGAACTAGAGCCGTTATGAATATTTTTCGGATCTGGGCGATCGCTGCTAATGTTTTTCGGGAAGTCATCCGCGATCGCATTCTCTATGTCATTGGCTTTTTTGCAATTATTCTAGCGTTAGCCTTACGATTGTTGCCTGAAATTTCGGTCGGGGCCGATGGAAAAATTTTTCTCGATTTGGGTTTAGCCGCCATGTCCCTGTTGGGCGCGATCGTTGCCATTTTTGTGGGAACAGGCTTAATTAACAAAGAAATTGAAAAGAAAACCGTTTTAATTCTCATTCCAAAACCCATCAGCCGCACTGAATTTATTGTCGGTAAACACTTGGGCTTATCGTCCGTTCTCGCTGTCATGCTGGGAATTATGACGGCCATTTATTTACTCATGCTCGCTTGGGCAAAAATTCCCTTTTCTCTTTCCAGTATTCTGATCTCTCAAGCCTTTTTATTTTTAGAGTTAGCCTTATTAACTGCCGTTGCCATTTTATTTGGAGTCTTTACCAGTTCGATTTTGGCAACCCTCTTTAGTTTTGGCATTTATTTTATGGGTCACATTAGCCGAGACTTACTAAAACTGGGCGAAATTACAAAAAATGAAAGCATTGAACAATTAACACGCTCTCTTTATTTAGTCTTGCCCAATCTAGAACGATTTAACCTGAAAAATGATGCCGTTTACGGGCTGTTACCTTCTACGTCAGAGTTATTCAGCAACTTACTCTATGGCATTCTCTACATTATTCTTTTGCTAACCTGTGCCAATTTGATCTTTGCCAGACGACAATTTTGATCTATTGCAAATACTTTACGCTAAAGCTTAGTTTATTACTGTGAAAAATTTTATGCTAAAATTAAGCCAATGACAAAACAACGCTCATGCCCGATTTACAAACCTTAATTGCGATTTTAACCGCTTTACTGGTCTTTCTTACAGGAGTCTTTTTGAACTATGACACCATCCAATTTAGAAACTACCAATTCACCGTCCCCCAATGGTCAGGACTCCTCCTCGCAGGGATTACTTTCGGTCTTGTTGCAGTGGATCAACTCCTACGGGGGCTTGTCCGAGTTGAAGAAGAGAACCAACGAATTGAAGAGGAGAAACAGCGAATTGAAGAGAGAGACCAGCGAATTGAAGAAAGAAACCGAAGCCTTGAAGCAGCAGAACGCGAAACTCGCCGAACTCGAATTGAAGCTCGATACCGTATTGCAATCATCCGATTCCAACTTGACCCCAATAACGAACACCGACGAGAGTTAACGGATATTCTTGCTTTGTTGGAAAAATATCGAGATACGCTTTAATTTTTCAACTCATTTGTTAATCGTAGACACAAACTAATAATTTTCCAAGGTTCGATCATGGCAACAGGTTCAATCACTTCTTCTAGGAAATTAACCCTATCCGCGATCGCTAAATCGAGATTATTAGTTATCGATAAATCAGCCGCTTTCCCTTCACATTCATAAAATCGTAAAATCCAGTTACTCGGCTCATCTTCGCATTGCTTAAAAGCCATTAAACAAAGATTATCAGCGTTTAAGCCTAAAAATTGATAACTAGGGGGTAACAACTTGGGTAATAACGTTTCGGTACTGGGCAGAATGTCAATCACCTGTACTGGACGGTTCAATTCATAGGCGTGTTGTACCGTTTTTGCTGTTTGCCAGCTACCTGAATGGGGATAAATCGCGTAGGTAAAATGATGAATGCCTTTGTCTGCTTGGGGATCGGGCCATTCTGAACCGCGTAGCAACGTTAAACGCAGTTGATTCGGTTGCCCATCGTAGCCATACTTGCAATCATTCAGCAAACCCCATAATTCTGCTCAGGATCAGTTAAATCGGCCCATTGGAGTGCGGGAACTTCCCATTTTGCTTTTTCTGCTGGGGTTTCGGGTCTAGTGGGACGCGCGATCGCGGCACAGGGAATTTCATAATGAATAACATCACTTTCTAGGGCAAAGGGAAAAGCCGCTTTGACTAAAACATGGGATTCTTGCCAATTGACTTGGGTAATAATTTTAAGAATGGGGGAATGGCTTTCTAAACAATAATCCTGGCAAAATTCAGATTGATTAAATTGTTTAATTACCCGAATTTTTTGCTGAATCGGCCCCGATTCGATAACTTGAATAGATTTTAATGTAGCCGCAGGTAACGAATGATCAGCATAATTGGGATCAATATTCCACGCGTCCCAATATTGCCCTTTATCTTCAAAAAATTGCAGTTGATTTCCTACACCCTTTAAAATTTCTTTTTGATGTTGTTTATCAAAAATACTATCAATCTCTCCTGTTTCAGAGTTAATAATTACTTTGATAAATTGATTCTCTAAAGTAAATTCTTGGGTATCATTAATAGATTTAGAAATAGCATAATCGTTTAAAGAATTAAGCCAAAAGACTTGATAACCTAATGCAGGAATATTTTCAGCTAAAAAACAAAGTTTGTGATCATCAGTAATTTGAATCGGGATGCAATTACCTGTTAAATCATAAACCTCAAAATTCTTACCGTCCGTTGGATAAGTAATTACTGCTGAACGTTGCCAATTTAAGCTATTAAAAATAACAATGGGTTTTGCTTGTTTAAAAGGGGATTGGGATAAGTCGATTTGAGACGCGATCGCCTGTAACGCTTTTTCTAAAATTGGCTGAATGGTTGATTGAACTTGTTGCCAAGCTTGATTCGAATCGATAAAGACTTGAGGAATCGAAGTGCCTGGTAAAATATCATGAAATTGATTTAATAAAACCTGTTTCCAAGCTTTTTCTAGTTCAACTTTAGGATAAATTAAACCTGTTACTAAATGGGCAATGGATGACCAGAGTTCAGTTTCGTATAATAGGTTTTCACAATATCGATTTTGTTGTTTTTGATCGGCATGGGTCGTATAGCAACCGCGATGAAATTCTAAATAGAGTTCATCTTGCCAAACGGGAATTTTTTCAGCTTCAGTAAGTAATTGATTTCCAATATTAGATAAATAAGATAAAGCTGTAGTCGTATTAATTTTTGGAAAAAACTCGGAAGCTTGCCAACGTTGCTTTACTTGCCACATATCTCGACTAGGGCCACCGCCATGATCACCAACCCCAGGCAACCAAAAACTATCCTGTAAACCTGTTTGCTTTTCCCATTCAACCGCATAATTCGCCATTGTAATCGGATTCGTATCCATGACCCCAGCCACATTGGGCGGAGACATGGCGGTCAATAGTTGGGTTCCATCCGGCGATCGCCACCAAAAAGCTCCATAGGGAAACTTAGTGCTATCGTTCCAGTGCAATTTCCCTGTTACGAAATACTTGATGCCTGCCTGCTGACAAAATTGGGGTAACTGCCAAGTGAATCCAAAACTATCGGGCAACCAAGCGACCTTACTGATTACACCAAATTTTTCGTCAAAATAACGTTGGCCATAAAGAAATTGACGAACGAAGGATTCGCCTGCAATGAGGTTAACCTCAGGTTCCACCCACATTCCCCCTAATAATTCCCAGCGTTTTGCGTTAACAGCTTCTTGAATTTGAGTAAATAATTCGGGTCGATGGGTTTCTATCCATTCATATAAAATTGGGCTGGTATGACCAAACTTTAAGTCGGGAAACTCTTGTTGTAAGTTTAAAACTGAACGAAAGGTTCTTTCTCCCACTTCCCAGGTTTCCGCCAGGGGCCATAACCAAGCCATATCTAAATGGGCATGACCGAGCAAATGAAACTGGCGATCCGTAATGGTAGAGGCTAAGGGTTTTAGTTGGTTACGGAGTGCTATCAGGGATTGATCAAAGGCTTCAGCATCTTTAACGTTTTCCCAAGGAATGGTTTGCAGTGCATTTTCTAAAATCGGTAACTGATCAGGTTCAAAGGCTTCTAAATATTTATATAAAACTTCAAACTCATCAGCAATAAAACCTGGATCAAGTTCAGGATAGTTTCTTTCGTAAAGCAGACGCGATCGCATCAGTCCCCCAATATCATGGGCAGGACTCACTAAGCGTAAGGTAACAGTGATTGCATCCCCAGGTTGAGCCGAAGGAGTTAACAAAATTCGGGCTGTGGAATCAAATAAATCGCCTTCTTGGACTAATTGACCATTGACGTAAATTTTGGCATCTTCCGCCCACCAAGTCAGAGCGAGACGTAAACTCAAACCCGCTAGGGGATAACTTGCTAAGTCATGGGGAATGATCAGTTTTTGCGTTAACCATTGAACCTGACGACCTTTCGCCCAAACCACATACTGATTTTCATTCAGGGGGGCAATTTCAAATTGATCGGCTTGAAAACTTGCCGTTAAGACGCTTTCATTCGTTCGATACCATTGAGCCTGAATATCCCGTTGGGTCAGGTAACGCAGTTTTTGAATCAATTCCAACATAAATTAACCTAAACAGGCTCGCGAGTTTGCACCAAGCAAGATTGATCGATTGAGCACAAACCCCATAACCTAAAGTGAAGAATCGCTTGATTAATCATCAACTAAAGATGAAGCATCTAGCAAGACTTCTCCCGCCATTAAGCGTTGTGAGGCTTCTAATAGGGCATCTTCGATATAGGGCTTCACAAAATACCCTTTCGCACCTTTCTCTGCGGCTAACCGTTGCATTTTTTGCGCCCCCCGCGAGGTAATCATGGCAATGGGAATTTTAGAGAGATTGGGGTCTTCTTGAAGACGGTCTAGCAGTTCTAACCCATTCATGCGCGGCATTTCAATATCACACAAGATCAGATCACAGAGTAAGCCTGAGCGTAATTTCTCCCAAGCATCCTGTCCATCTCTTGCAACTTCGGGGATATAGCCTGCTTTGCGATAGGTGAGGGATAACATTTCTCGTACCATCACCGAATCATCAATGATTAAGACTTTCGGGGTGATATCTGCATCATCAACGATTGGCGGCGAAGTTTGACCGGGGATGGTTTGTTTGGCTTGATTTTGTTTGAAACGGGAAATAAAGGAGTGGGGTTGCTTCACACTGCCCTGAAGCAAGATTTCTCCTTGAATCATGCGTTTAGCCGCATCAAGGATGTCTTTTTCTGTATAGGGTTTGGTGAAATATCCACTGGCTCCTAATTTGGCAGCTACTTTTCGATGGCGATCCGCCCCCCGTGAGGTCAACAGCGCAACGGGAATGTTGGACAATTGCTGGTCATTTTGCAGATGGGAAAGGAACTCTAACCCATTCATGCGAGGCATTTCAATGTCGCAGAAAACGAGATCACAGGGCAATCCTGAACGCAATTTTTCCCAAGCTTCTTGTCCATCCCTAGCTTGTTCGACTCGATAACCTGCTTTACTGAAACTCAAAGAGAGCAATTCCCGAACCGTAATCGAGTCATCCACAATGAGGACGGTAGGTTCAAGCTGGAGATCATTGGTGGTGGGAACCACAGTCTTACGCCAGAGACTACTACCCGTATCGGTTCGCATCCGACCATGAGCAATTTCAATCAATTCAATAGCATCCCCAATCGGCATGATACTACCATCCCCTCGGACGGTTGCTCCTGCAATGCCTGGGGGTTTGGGAACGGGGCCTTCAATCTGTTTAATTACAATTTCTTCTTCGCCCAGTACCTGATCGACTTGGATGGCTAAGAGATTACTACCCCCTCGCAAAATAATGATGGCAACGAGATCGTCTTCGGGTTTACCGCCATAAACGTTACCTCTACTCAATTGACGGTTATAGCTGAGCAAGTCCTCTAGGCGATAAATGGGGAGCAGGATGTTATTCCAAGAAATACAGGTTTGTCCATTTTCATTGGTAGTAATATCGCTGGGCAGATAATCTTTCGTGTCTTCTACGCCGTCCATCGGGAAGGCAATACGGGCGCGATCGCTGAGACAACAGAGGGCTTTACAAATACTGAGGGTTAGGGGAAGCCGAATATTAAAGGTCGTCCCTTTGCCCAAAGTGGAATCGATCATCACCGATCCGCGAATATCCGTCAAACTGGTACGAACGACATCCAAGCCCACACCCCGACCAGCGAAGTCATCAGCTTGATCTTTGGTGGTAAATCCGGCATTAAACAGCAATTCATAAACTTCCTGTTCCGTGAGGAGATTGGCATCTAACTGACTCATCAACCCTTTTTCAACCGCTTTGCGTTTTACCTTTTCCGGGTCAATACCGGCTCCATCGTCAGATACCGTAATTAGGGTTTGGTTCCCTTGCAGGAATGCTCGAATGCTAATGGTTCCCTCTGGTGGTTTTCCTTTTTGGCGACGCACTTCAGGGGATTCAATGCCGTGAGTAATCGCATTATTGACCAAGTGAGTCATGGGATTGTAAAGATGTTCCAAAATCATCTTGTCAATCAAGACATCCCGACCCTCGACTTGCAGTTTGACCTGTTTATTTAACTTCATCGACACTTCTCGTATAGCACGGGGCAGGCGATCAGCAGTTTGGGCAAAGGGAACCATCCGAGATTGGGTCATTCCTTCTTGCAGTTGAGTTGTAACCTGCCGTAGCGATCGCGCCACCTGTTCCGTCTCATCCACCAGATATTGAATGTCAGATGCAGACTCCCTCACCCGAACAATCAGTTCAATCATTTCCTGGGACAATAGATGGAACCCCGTAAAGCGATCCATCTCTAGGGCATCTAAACCATCGTTGGTATTGCCCGAATAAGTCGTATAGGCTCCTGAATAGGTTGTTCTGGGATTAACCCGCTCCGGCGCACGACTGGCCAGCAAGGCTCCTTCCAATAAGGTTCGTTCATACAAATCCTGCATCCGCCCTCCCACATCGCTGAGGTTTTGGGATTGGGTCAGCAGATTATCTAAAAACTGGCGCAGACGTTCTTGATCCTGTTCCAAACGGTTACGTTTAACGACAAGTTCCCCAATTAGATTACTGAGGTTATCCAATTGTTTAACCGGAACCCGCATCGTTTGTTCAAAGCCTTTGGCTTTAAGGGTACGGGTACGGGGTTGTAGGCGTTGACCTCCTACCGCAACCATTGTCGGCGGCCCACCCATTGTGCGGTCTGCTTGCTCTAACAAGGCTTCGAGATCCCTAAATTCGTCTTCAGATTCAGAGGGCTTAAAGGCAACAATCGGCGTTGGAACCGTTGATTTAGATTTAATGGGTTCAAAGGGCTCCGCAACACGGCAGGGAGCGTCGATAAGGGATTCTAGAGCTTCTACATTGAGTTTACTAAGACTGGGAAAACTCGGTGGTTGGTCTAATAGGCTATCCAGTTGCTCAAAACCATCATAGAAGAGTATAGATGGAGCTTGTTCTGGATGAATAATTGATTCTGTCTGATTGACGCGATCGCCGTTACCGTTAATAACAGGAATTTTCTCTCGATTAAAGGCTTGGGATAGGCTCTCAAACGGGTTGACTTTTGCTGTAGTGGGCTTAGCAACTTCTTCCGTAAAACCGACCCCTAACAAATCCCGCAGGTCGTCCAAATCATCCTTATTGGCCGAAGGGGTTAAATTTGGCTCAGCTTCATCAAATAGATTGTCAATTTGAAAAAGTGGAGACTCGGTTGGGGTAGAAAGCGTTGGAACGGAAATAGGGGATGGCTCAGCAGTTGATACTTGATCAAAGTCTAGCCAACTAGATGTTTCGTAGGGATTGAGTTCCGGCTCTTCGATATCATTGTTATCCTCAAATAAGGCTTCGAGTTCGGCATTAGAATCATCCAACGTCAGGGTCATTCGCTGCGGCCCTTGAGACGATGGGGAGGAAACTGGCTCACCTTCAGGAAAATCTTCATCAAAAAGATTCACCAATTCATCTAAGCCGTTATCTTCATTGGCATCCGAATCCTCTGACTCTAGATCCTTCAGCAGTCCGTCAATATCTTCGTCGAACCAGTTATCAGTGTCCTGGTTTTGCCCTTGGTCATGACTCATCATGTCTTCCGCCTGTCACGTTGAGGAGGTTAAGTGCTGGTTTTGCAGTCGTTAACGCTCATGGATTCAATGTACCCAAGATTACTGCAAAAATTACTGTTTATGTCAATATTTTATAGAGACTTAACTACCTTCGGTATAAATTTAGGATAGTTGATTGTTATGTTAGGGGTATGACGCGCTCTAGCCATTAGACAGAGCAAGCAAAACTCAAAATATGGGTGTATTGTTTACT
>CAYZWO010000047.1:3331-11580 GCA_964482215.1 uncultured bacterium | reverse complement strand
ATCACTAAATGCGTATTTTTTCACTGTTGTTATTGACGCTGGGAATGACTCTTGCTTTTGATAGCTTAGGGAATGCTCAATCAGAGAACTGGTCTTTGCGTCCTAACGATTTAGCTATCGTCAATCAACCCCAAGCCAAGCCCCCTGCTCAACGCCAACATCGTCAAAAACAACTGGATCTGATACGTCCTGAGAATTATAACTTAACGGCTTATCCTGTCATTGATGCCAACGAAACTCACTGGCGGAAAACCCTTTGGGCAACGGCTTTGTTGGAACCCAAGCAACCCTATGTGGTGAATGCGATCGCGGGAATCTTACAACTAACCGAACGAAATGATCTATCGGCCTCCCAAATTCGCACGGTGCAAATGGCCATGCAGGTGGGCACACAATTATTTGTTAGTGATCCCCAGTTTTTTGCCCCTATCAGTGATCGCTTCACTCAAACCGTAGAACAGAGTCCCTATCCTGAATGGGCAGGAATGGCCCTATCAGCATTAGCTCAGGGAGGGTTAAGCAAAGAACAAGCCCAAAACAAAATACAACAGGTTAAAACGCGGTTTGAAAATACAGAGGATTTATCGCTAAACGTAGCCTTAAATGACATTAGTAATCAACTGCAACCGTCCCCTACTCCACCGTTAAAAGATTTAATTAATTGGCAAGTCGCCCCGAAACAAACCCATCTGTATGTGTTATGTCGTCCTGATCCCAGTGTCCTTTGTCGAGCGTTTATTAAAGACCGTAATGGCCAATTTTTACGGGAAAATAATCAGCCCAATGCTCCTTTATGGTCTGTTCCGTTGTTAACTCGTTCGCTTCACGGTTTACGCTGGAATTTTGTTCGAGGTAATACGCCCCAAGGGATTTATCGCATAGAAGGAACCATGCCCCGTTCCGAATCTCCCTATTTTGGTGCTTATGGCCAATTTCCGTTAGTTAAAGTTTTTTTACCCTACGAAGCAGGGGTTAAGTCTTATCTGCCGACTCAAACAGGACAAATGCCTCTCGATCTCAGTTCCTATCAAAATCTTTTACCTCCGAGTTGGCGGGGTTATGCGCCCGTTGAACAGGCCTATTGGGCGGGCAAATTGGGGCGATCGCTGATTCGCATACATGGCAGTGGTGAGTTCCCGACCTTCTTTGCGAACAATCAACGTTTTCCCCAGAGCTATGGTTGGAATCCCGCGATCGGTTGTTTATCAGCAAAGGAGATTTATAACGAAGATGGCAGTTTACAAGAAGGCGATATGCCCAAAATTTTGCAAGCGTTAAGTGATGCAGGCGGTGGAAAAATTGAAGGTTATATGATTGTGACTCAAGTGGATAATAATCAAAAACTCGTTCCCTTTGAATAACTCCAAAACAACCCGCAATTAAAATGAAAGTTAATGTAAAGTCAGCAATATTAATATCAAAGTGAGCTTTTACACTCACTTTGATATTAGGTTAATTTCTCACGTTCTATTCTTCGTAATATTCTGGCATTTTTTCTTTTTTCTTTTCAGGAATATTGATTCGTGGGGGATTGTAGGGTTCTACGTCGTCATCCCATACATCAGCCTCTGCATCCTCAGTATAAGCTTCTTCATAAATGGGTTCACGACGGGGGGCTTCATACCTTGGGGTCGCTTCCCGTGTACTTTCTCCCCAGTTATCCTCTTCGTAATCATCCTCTTCATAACGGATAGTTTCCGCTTGACGACGTAACGGCGGGGGCGCAGGGCGAGATTCTTCCCAATCATCTTCATTCCAGCGTTCTTCCATCACAGGTTGACGGACTTGGATGGGCGTTCTGACGGGAATCCCTGTGCCTAACTGATTTTCAGGGCGAGTGGTGGGCGGATAGTACATTTCTTCTTCTTCTTTTTCCCAGGCGGGACGACCAATTCCTAGTCGTTCTAAAACCCCCACTGTCAGTTGACTTAAGCGTTCTTCGGCTCCTTCAAACACAATTAAACGATTTGGCCCGCTACTGATCACTTCATCCATTGACAGTTCATAGGTACTGATCAGTTGATCAGGAATTTGGGGATAACCGAGGGAGGCAATAATAATAGAAGAAACTTTGCCATTTTCTAAATTAAATTGGAAATCCCGCACTCGTCCCAAGGGTTCTCCCGTTTCCGTCACCACTTCGCTATTAATTAAAGGCGTATAGGCATCAATATCAACGGTTTCAAATACATTTTCATCTTCGACTAAAACCACATCCCCCGTCTGGCAAATGCTGTTGAGATACATATAATCGGGCATTCCCGACAAGGACAACATATTATCTCGTAGGCCCAGCGCGACAATTTCCCGTTGGTCAATATCGACTAAAACTTCTTTAACAACTCCAAGCTTTTTGCCCGTATTGCGGGTAATTACTTGAGTATTGATGAATTCGTTCCGTAGGCGGATATTATCGATAGTCATTGTATTTTGTTATATAAGTTCTGGCTTAGGTGCAAAAGTTAGCGTAATAAAGCTAGCTGGTAGGAGTGAGTTTTAGTGTATTGATAATAACGTATGAACTACCCTCTTTATCCTCAAAATTCAACAGGATTCTGTATTTGGTTAGAGAAGAAAGTTAGTCATCAAATCGTGTGGTACACCCCGTTTCAGGTAAGTTGTTGATATTAAGTCGCCTTGTTGACCATTGTAGCAGGATTTATAATTTCCCTAATTTCACCTTGAAACGCTTTTGGGAAAACCCATCAGTAGAGATCGCGGCTTAAAGTGGAAGAAGCAAAATGGGAAATTTGAGTGCTGATCGTTAGGGTCTTATTGAAGAATGACATTACTTTGTTGCTGTGTCTGAATGAGATAGATAGAAGGAGGAGAGAATCAGCCGAATCTTTTTGAGAATATCTCTCAATTTATAAACGAAATTTATGAAAAGGTTAAGATGGTTCTGATTCTGTAAGAAACCGCAAGCCTAGATAAACCTAATGATAAAGGATTGAAAAATCTCTTTGAGTCTGCTTAAAAATAATATAAGCAAAAGTTATTATAACTTTAGTTTGGAATTTCTTTTCTAATGATCAGTTAAATAAGGAAGGGTTTTCTCGTAGTATCAAAGGGTGAATTTTATTACCGAAGTGTAGAAAGATTTATCTTAAATTTGTCTACATTGCTTCGATAAATCCCACCTAACAGTAAATCCACAATTAGAGGAACACTTGAAATGGCTACTTACAAAGTTACTTTAGTTACCCCAGACGAAACCAAAACTATTGAGTGTGAAGACGATACTTATATTCTTGATGCGGCTGAAGAAGCGGGTTTAGATCTTCCCTATTCCTGTCGTGCAGGTGCTTGCTCTACCTGTGCTGGTAAAGTAACTGCTGGTACTGTTGATCAATCTGATCAGTCTTTTTTAGATGACGATCAAATTGGTGCAGGCTATGTTTTAACTTGTGTGGCTTATCCCACCTCTGATGTCACTATTGAAACCCATAAAGAAGAAGAACTTTACTAAGCTCTTTGAAAATTTAAAATTCTTTTTTGATGTACGGCAGGGGGTTTCCCTGCTTTATTTTTTTGAAATATTAACTGGGGATAAAATCAAGAATTTCTTTTGCAGCGCGATCGCAGACTCCGATTTCTCCTAAAGCGGTTTGTAACTGTTGGTAATCTTCCTGAATTTGTTGACGGTATTCGGTATTGGTTAAAATTTCCAGCGCAGATTGAAAAATATTATCGGGGGTGGCAGCATCTTGGAGTAATTCAGGCACAACGGCTTTCAGTAAGACGATATTGGGGGGAGCCACAAAGGGAATATTGAATTTTAAGATATTACGAGCTACCCACCAGGTTAGGGGACTGACCCGATAGAGAATAACCTGGGGTACTTTTAATAAGGCAATTTCCAGATTCACGGTTCCTGATTTGGTAATAGCTAGATCGGCCGCCGCGATCGCGTCTAGGGTTTGGCCTTTCAAGAAAGTTACATTCAAACCATAGGAATTAACGGTTTCTTCGATGCGATCGCGATAGGATTTAAGGGAAATGGGCAACCAAAAATGAATCTGGGGTAATTTTGCTTGTAATTTCTGGGCGGCTTCACAAATAACAGGTAAGAGATATTTTAACTCTTGAATACGGGAGGCGGGCAACAAGGCAACGGCCAATTGATCGGGGGCAATGCCGAGGGTTTTTCTGGCTTCTTCTCGGCTCGGCGCTTGGGCAATGCGGTCTAGGAGGGGATGACCAACCCAGGTTACATTCACCCCTTTGGCTTTAAAAAACTTAGCTTCTTCGGGGAAAATAGCGAGTAAGCGATCCGTAACATTAACAATTTGTTGGGTATCTTTGGCAGTTGGCGACCAGACCCAAGCTTGAGGGGCAATGTAATAAATAATCGGTAATTTGGGAAAATATTGACGGATATAGTTGGCGATCGCTAAATTTGGGCCCATGTAGTCGATTAAAATCAGCGCATCTACAGGATTGTCTTTGAGATAGCTTTTCACCCGTTGTTGAATCTTCCAAGTGGGCAGAATAAACCGCAACGCTTCCGAGAGTCCTACTGAACCAATGGCGGCCGTATTGGCGAGCAAAGTTGCCCCCGCTTTTTCCATGCGTTCACCACCGAGAGCCTGGATTTCCAAATTGATTCCCCGTTCAGTGGCTTGACGTTTGAGGGCTTCTACTAACATCGAGCCTTGGAGATCGCCAGACACCTCGCCCGTACTGATAAAAATTCGCATAATTTCCCACTGATTCTCAACACGATGACGACAAATACTATTAAACACGGTAGAGCTTACCGCTAACTTAGCCGCGATCGCTGATATTTAATACCCCAATAACTTAAGAAACCGTTCGTTTCCGTTTGACTTTACGGACAGGTAAATTGGCAATTAAAGCCGTCATCCGTTGATCACTTTCCAAGGATAATTCCATTTCTTCGGAGTCAATTTCCACATAGCGGCTGACCACTTCGAGAATATCGCGGCGCATCATTTCCAACATTTCCTGGCTTAAACCAGAGCGATCATTGGCAATAACAAGCTTGAGTCTGCGTCTCGCGTCTTCGCCACTTTTATTGCTCCGCCCAAATAGGCGATCGATAAGTTCTAAGATCATTACATTTCCCCATTTAAACTGAATTTTATGATTAAGCTAACCGTATTGTTTTTACCCTCCAAAAAAGCGACGACGAATGCGACTTAACAGGCTATTGTGAGCTGCCATAAAATCGAGGAAAGGAATATCTTGCCCTTCTAAACGTCGAGAAATATTTTGAAAAGCCAAACCTGGAACTGATAATTTTTCCTCTAATACTAAGGGTTCCCCTTTATTGGTGGAAATAATGATTTTTTGATCATCGGGAACAATTCCCAACAACGGAATCGCGAGCAATTCCAAAATATCTTCTACGCTGATCATCTGATTGAGTTGTACCATTTCAGGCCGCAGACGATTAATAATTAAACTAATACGTTCAATGTTTTCTGCTTCCAATAATCCAATGACGCGATCGGCATCCCGCACCGCCGACATTTCAGGAGTCGTAACGATAATGGCTTCCTGGGCAGGCAAAACCGCATTCCGAAAACCCATTTCAATTCCTGCGGGGCAATCAATAATCGCATAATCAAATTTTTTCACCAATTGATCCACTAATGATTGCATTTGTTCGGCATTAATGGCATCTTTGGAACGATTTTGGGCCGCAGGTAATAAGACTAAATTGGGTAAGCGTTTATCTTTTACTAATGCCTTATCGATGGTGCAATCCCCTGCTAAGACATCGATCGCCGTGTAAACAATCCGTTGTTCCAAACCTAAGAGTAAATCTAATTTACGGAGTCCAAAATCCGCATCGACGAGAGCAACTTTTTTTCCTAAACGCGCCAGGGAAGCCCCCAAGTTAGCAGTCGTTGTCGTTTTCCCAACACCACCTTTTCCAGAAGTAACAACAATAATACGAGTCATAGTGCAGCAGCTAATGATTGTTATGCGTTAGTCGTTTGTGAACAGTTTACGATCAATAATGAATGTTTGAATTTTACTTGAGCCGTTTAAAACTTCGGGCCGAGGTGAGACGAATACCGTCAGGAGTAATATACGCTACTTCGGGTTCCCCTTGATCGGCAACTTCCGAGGAGACTCTGGCGACTAAATCCGCAATGCGCAACTGACTAGCGGCGAGCCTTAAAATCATAATGATTGCGTCTCGATTGCCTTCTACTCCTGCATGGGCCGTTCCCCGTAACGTTCCCCAAATCAAAATATCTCCATTGGCAATAATTTCTCCCCCTGGATTAACATCCCCAATTAAAATCACATTACCTGGATGGCGGATTTCAACTCCTGAACGCACAGGACTCGTTAAATATAACGGTGGTGCAAGCTTATTAGCTGGATCGGGTGTTAATAAAGTCGGTAAACGGGGCGTTTGATCAACAGAATACCCTACCGTTACGGCCGCGATCGCGGTTTGACGGCGGCTAGTTTGCACTGAGCAGAGATTCAGTTTTACTTCTTGCAGAATGTCGGCGATCGCTTGGAGTTGACGCACATCTAACAGACGGTCTTGAGCGACTAAATACAGTGGTGTGCCGTCGTCCCAGGTTCCTTGCTTAGTTTTGATATAGGCTTTGAGGGCTTGCTCTAAAATCGGCCAATCACTCGTCGGCTCCGTCGTTTTGGGAGGCGTTGGTAAAATCAGCAGAAGCTTTCCCGCTTCCGATTGCAGTTGAATTTGGGGGGTCTGAAAACTAGGCGTATCAGAAGTCATCTGATAAATAAAGAAAGGGTAATTTCAAACTATTACCTTAACATTATTGCCCTGATATCTATCATGATTTTGAGGTCTGTCCATCGTTCAAGCATTACTGGGATCAGATTGGTTAATTTTAGGAATGAATGCTATCGGTTTATTCGTCTTCATCGTCGTTACAATTAAATTTATTGATTACAAGCAGCAATGTCTTCGATTGCCTTACCGTCTTCTTCCCTAAATAGCGTTAGTCAAGCGGATTTACTAGAAGTCTTTGCCGATTTTCTCGCGATCGATGTTAGCGCGGGGGATGCGGCGACCGATACCTTGATTACCTACCGTCGTCAACTGCAACAATTTTTGCTGTGGTGTGAAAGTTGTGGTCTTCATCCTGCCCAAATTACGGCGGATCAGATTAAACGGTATCGACGCTGGCTCATTGATTCCCGTAAATTCAAACCTGCTACCGTTGCCCTAAAATTATCTGTTGTTCGTCGTTTTTATCAAGCAGCCCAGGAAAGAGGATTAATTAGTACCAATCCTGCGGCGAGTATCAGTCCCCCCAAACCGAAACGGGATACTACGGCCAATATTAATTATTTAGAAAAAGAAGAAGTGACGGCATTACTCGCGGCTATTCCTGATGACCAGAGCTTGAAAACGGTCAGAGATAAAGCCCTTATTGCCATCATGGCCTTAGAAGGGCCACGGACGGTCGAACTCCATCGCGCCAATATTGAAGATGTGGTGAAACAGGGCAATAATTACGGTATTCGAGTCGAAGGGAAACGCAGTATTCGCATTGTGCCCCTAACTCCTGAATTAGCCAATTTATTACTAAACTATTTAACTTTACGCACCGAAAAGGGAGAACGATTAAAACCGAGTAGTCCTTTATTTATTGCGGTGGGGAATCGGGCAAAAGGGCAACGCATTTCTAGACGAGGCATTCGCTTAATTGTGGACAGTTATCTCAACGAAACCGCATTGAAATATATGCCAGGTCGGGTGATTTCTACCCACAGTTTGCGTCATACAGCAGGAACCTTAGCTTTACGCTCTGGGGCAGAATTGCGACAGGTGCAAGATCTCTTAGGGCATGCCGATCCGCGAACAACTGCTATTTATGCCCACGTAGCCGATCGCTGGGAAAGTAACCCTGCGCTTAATGTGGATATTGAGCTATGAGTCAACGGTTAATTGGTTTAACGGGGGGAATCGCCACAGGAAAAACAACGGTATCGGATTATTTACGCGATCGCTATCATTGCCCTGTTTTGGATGCCGATCATTACGCCAAAGAAGCAGTTAAAAAGAATTCTCCGATTCTTGATACCGTTGCGGAACGTTACGGACAAGGGATTTTATTAACCAATGGGGAATTAAATCGAGTCAAGCTAGGGGATATTATTTTTAATAATGTAGATGAAAAGCAATGGCTAGAGGCGCAGATTCATCCCTATGTGAGAGCTTGTTTTGAGCAACAGATTCAGACTTTAAAGGAGCCTGTTTTAGTCTTATCTATCCCGTT
>CAYZWO010000047.1:2840-3321 GCA_964482215.1 uncultured bacterium | reverse complement strand
ATTTGAAGCTAACTTAACCCATCTCGTCACAGAAATTTGGGTAGTTGCCTGTAGTTTTGAGCAACAAATTCAACGTTTGATCCAGCGCAATTCCTTAACCCAACCCCAGGCGATCACGCGGATTCAGAATCAACTCCCCCTCGCTGATAAGATTGCTCAAGCCGATGTCGTTTTGGATAATAGCCGCGATCGCGAGTCTTTGTATCAACAGATTGATCAATTTTGGCATCATCTACTTAAAATAACGTGAATTTGGGTTGGCAAATTGAAAATTATTAAAAAATTGAGATTAGCCTTTGGGATGCAGGAGAAAACCCAATAACCAACCGCTTCCTAAACCGCTTAAATTAGTGCCAGTAAGAATTAAGAAACAATGAAAACGACTAAAATACTTTGATAGTTCTTCCTCCGCCATAATCACAGTAACAATCGCAGCCACAACCACAGCCACAACCCAATCCTCAGTCACAGCCATAACCAC
>CAYZWO010000047.1:2441-2789 GCA_964482215.1 uncultured bacterium | reverse complement strand
CATAACCACAACCACAGCCACAACTACGGCTACAGCCACAGCCACAGCCACAGTTTGCAAGGATGCTGAAGTTACACCGAAACGGTAGCCGAAAAAACCATAAACAAGAAAAACACCCATTAACCAACCCCAGGGAAGGTCTTTGAGTTTTTTCTGAATAGAATTCTCAGAAAATTTTGGGTTAACAGTGGCTTTTTGTTTAGTTTCTTCTAGTTCTTTCTTTAGCTGTGAGGGATTAACTTCTTCTCGACGAAATTTCTCTTCTACAGCAGGCGGCGTTAATTCCAATTGTTGTAACCAATCGGACATGGACTGAGGGCGATTCTCTTTTTCCAAAGCCATGCCCAG
>CAYZWO010000047.1:0-2423 GCA_964482215.1 uncultured bacterium | reverse complement strand
ATCACTCAAATTCCGATTCAATTCTTTGGGTGATGTTAAAGGACGATTATCCAAACGGCGTTCCATTGAAGGAGTCGGTTTTTGGCCCGTTACGGCATAATAAAAACTGGCCGCTAGGGAATAAATATCCACACTCGGCTGGCGATTAGCTTTACTACCTCTATAAATTTGTTCATAGGGTGCAAAACTCGGATTTGCTGCATAGTCTGTCGAACTACTACTCGCAGGAATAATCTCTTTAGCAATACCAAAATCAATCAAAATGGCGTTCCCATTGGGCTGAATCATAATATTACCTGGGTGGGCATCTCGATGTACCATTCCCGCTTGATGAACCGCTTCTAAGGCACTGCCGATTTGGTGAATATATTTTAAACATTCTGCTTCCGATAAAGCCCCTTGTATCTTCACTTTTTCCATCAAAGTTTGACCTTGAATAAAATCCATTACCAAACAGGGAACTTGACCTTCAATAAAAAAATCTGAAATACGAACAATATGGGGATGCTGATTTTGGGAAAATTGAGCTAATTTCCGCCCTTCTGCCTCAAATTGTTTGACATAATCTTCGTATTCTATATCTCTTTTTTGCAAAATATCAGGAGTTTTGATCACCACTTCCATTGTGAGTTGGCGATGAATTGCTTTGTAAGTCAGGACAAAACCGCCCCGTCCCAAGACCTCAAGGATCTCGTACTTGCCATTATTTAGGAGATGTCCTGCTTGCCAAACCATAGAATTTTGTTATAGTTATCGTTATTTTACTGGAAATTTCTCTTTTTCCCAAAATGAGTTTCTACTGCATGAGATTAAAGCTCTTGGATAGTGTACTGATCGTCCTTTAGTTTTTTTCTTACCGACGCCATTGATCTAGACCTTTTGTTAGAAGTGAAATCATCGTATCACAATAAATTTATCTGGTTTAGACCGAATCATGGCTAGTGCATAGCGATCGCGCGGATTCAGAATCAACTGCCCTTAGCCGATAAGATTGCTCAAGCTGATGTCGTTTTGGATAATAGCCGCGATCGCGAGTTTCTGTATCAACAGATTGATCATTTTTGGCATCATCGTTAAACCTGAGTCTGAACCTGTCCTCTACGGAGGTCGCTACTATAGGAGAATGTTCTCGTTACGAAACTTAAACTTTTGCTCCTATGGCTGATTCACCGCCAAGCCAGTCCTTTAGTATCAGCGCGATCGCGATCCGCCGACATATTGCGACCTTAATGCTAACCATTGCCGTAATGGTATTAGGGGTTTTCTTCTTGTTTAACCTACAGGTTGATCTCCTACCCTCGATTACCTATCCCCGTATTGGTGTCCGCATTGATGCCCCAGGGGTTGCGCCTGAAGTTGCTATTGATGAAATTACCAAACCCTTGGAAGAATCCCTTTCTGCCACTGAAGGGGTCGTGCAAGTTTATTCACAAACTAGGGAAGGGCAAATCAGTATTGACCTCTATTTTCAGCCAGGGGGCAATATTGACCAAGCCTTGAATGATACGACCGCGATTTTTAATCGAGCGCGCAACCGTTTACCCGATACCATTGAAACCCCGCGTATTTTCAAGATCGATCCCTCTCAATTACCCGTGTATGAATTTGCGCTCACGTCTCCCAGGCTCGCAGGTTCCCAGTTACGCATTTTTGCGGAAGAAGAATTAGCTAGGGAATTAGGGGTTGTGCCTGGGGTCGCGGCGGTGAATGTATCGGGGGCGGCCGATGAGGAAGTACGAATTAATATCGATTTGAACCGTCTTCAGGCGTTAGGCTTAGGCTTAACTCAAGCGTTAAATTCACTGCGCGATCGCAATTTGGACATTTCAGGCGGTCGTATTTTAGGGATGCCAGGGGAACCCCTCACCCGCACCGTGGGACGGTTTCAAAGTGCCGATGAAATTGAAAACTTAGCCATTCCCGTTGCAGGACAAGAAGGGGAAGCCCGTAAACCGATTTATTGGCGAGACTTTGCCCAGGTCATTGATGGCACCGAAGAACAGCGCGTCTTTGTGACCTTGAATGGGCAGAATGCGGTAAAAGTCAGTGTCCAAAAGCAACCTGATGCCAATACGGTGCAAGTGGTGGATGCCGTTAAACAACGCTTAGCGCAATTACAACAGGCTGATATTATTCCCCAGGATGCCGTTCTAACAACCACCCTGGATGATTCTGTCTTTATCCGTAATTCCATTGCTAATGTAGCGACATCGGGCTTATCAGGAACGGTGTTAGCGGCGATCGCGGTGTTATTATTTCTCGGCTCGGTGCGTCAAACCTTCATTATTGTTTTAGCTATTCCTTTGGCCACCTTAACGGCGATTATCTTAATGAAATTATTTGGCCTCTCCCTCAACGTCTTTAGTTTAGGAGGGTTAGCCTTAGGAGTCGGGATTGTGGTGGATAACTCCATTGTGATGCTC
>CAYZWO010000046.1:0-30783 GCA_964482215.1 uncultured bacterium | reverse complement strand
AATGCCTGCAATGGTCGCGGGGAAATAGGGTTAGAGCTATCAAAAAATTATAATTTGATGCCGAGTACCTGGGTATGGGCACCTCTGGCTTGAGTCACCCCGATGGTACGTTCTGAGGCTTCGATCATGGGGCGACGTAAACTGACCACAATAAATTGGGCTTGCTGGGCTTGTTTTTTGACCATACGGGAGAGTTTTTCCACATTGGCCCCATCCAAGAACATATCCACTTCATCAAACCCATAAAACGGGGAAGGGCGATAACGTTGGAGGGCGAAAATAAAACTCAAAGCGGTTAAGGATTTTTCCCCCCCAGACATGGAACTTAGACGCTGGACGGGTTTCCCCTTGGGATGGGCAACAAGATTTAAGCCACCACTAAAGGGGTCTTCTGAATTATCTAATTGTAAATAACCATCCCCATCGGAAAGCTCAGCAAAAATGGTTTGGAAATTATCATTAACTGCATCGAAGGCATCTTTAAAAGAACGCAACCGTAAAGTGGTAAAGTTTTCCACTCGCAATAATAATTCAGTTCTTTCTGCTTCAATGGTGGCCAGTTTTTCTGACAATTCCGAGAGTCTCGCTTGCGTTTTTTCATGTTCCTCTAACGCCAACATATTGACGGGTTCCATTGCTTCGAGGCGTTTTTGTCCGTTGCGAATTTCCCGTTGTAGGTTTTCTAAGAGCGTGGTGTAATCTCCCGTTTCCGCATCAAATTCTGCTAGTAAGGGAACTTTGGGCAGGGGATCGGGGAGGTCTGGCTGTTGAGCGGCAATTTGTTCTTGTAAATGATTGAGCGTTGCTTGTCGTTCCTGTTGGGTTTGCGTTAATTTTTCCTGTTGCCAAGTAATTTGTTGGTGTTGTTGCTGTTGGGATCTTAAGGTTGCTTCTAGGCGATCGCGTTCTTGTTTGGTTTGTCCTAACCGTTGAGATAACTGAGCTAACAGGGTTTCGATTTCCGTAATTTTGGTATTAATCGTCTGTAACTCCAGGGTTAAAGTTTCCTGTTGAGTGGTGACTTCCTGCGCTTGGCTTTGGTGGGCTTCAATGCGGCTTTGGGCTTCGGCAATCTTTTCCTCAAAGCGGTGAGTCTGATTTTGTAGATCCTTGAGGTGGTTTTCCCCATCGCGTAAGGCTTTTTCTTTAAGCTGTAATTGCACTTCTTGGGATTTAATCACCGCTTGAATATCTTGCCATTCCTTATGGGTCTGGGAGCTTTCTAAATCAGTTAACTTTTGCTGTTCCTGTTGTAATTCAGTTTCTAGGCGAGGTACTTCCGTATTGAGAAAACCTAAGCGGTCTTGGATTGTGGCTAAATCTTGGCGGCTTTGGGTTAACTGACAAGTCAACTCGCCCCGTTGTTGAGATAAACGTTGAATATCTTTTTCTAATTGCTGTAATCGCAGTTGATCTTCTCTAGCTCGTTGGCGCGCTTCCGTTAAATCGTGAGATAGCTGTTTAATTTGGGCTGCTTTCATGGCTAACCCTTCATCGTTACGGGCTTGGATGCGCTCAATATCCGCTAGTCGTTGTTTCAGCGATCGCAGTTCGGCGGAATCTTCGGCTTTGGTTGCCCCAAAACGAATGGAAGGCCGAGAGGGTTTACTGCCCCCTGTCATCGCCCCACTACTTTCCAAAATGTCGCCTTCTAAAGTCACAATTCGGTATTTACCTAAATGGGGACGAGCAGTGTCTAAATTCTCAAAAACAACCGTATTTCCAAAAATAAAAAGAAAAATATCCTGATAACGGTCATCACAATCCACCAAATTAACCGCTAAATCGATGTAACCCCTGGCATAACTCAAATTGACGTTGCCTAGACGGGGGGGACGAATTTTAGTTAAAGGTAAAAAGGTAGCTCGACCTGCTTTGGCGTGTTTCAATAGCTCAATGCCAGCGGCTGCAATGCCGTCATCTTCTACCACCACGTAACCTAATCTGGCTCCTGCTGAAATTTCCAAAGCCAGTTGATAGCGCGGATCGACCTGACCCAATTGGGCAACCAAACCGCACACCCCAGGTAAATCTGATTGCAAAATCATCTGGGTGGCATAGGTTCCCTGCACTTCGCTCTGGGCTTGTTTTGTGGCTTCCAGTTTATCCAGTTGGCGTTGCTTTTCCCGTTGTTCAGCGAGTAACCGATTTTGGGTTTCCTGTAACAAACTACGGTCGGTTTCACTATCACTTAGTTGTTGCGCGATCGCTTGGATATGTTGTTCCATGCCTCCGACTAAGCCCGACAGTTGAGCCGCTTCGGTTTCCTTTTGGGTTAATTCTGTTTCCGTTGAGGTTAACTTAGGGCTAGTTTCCGCAATAATTTTCGTTAACTGCTCTTGTCGTTCCCGTAACTGTGCCTGTTCGGTGCGTTGCGGCGTTAGGTTTTCCTGTAAGTTGGTAATTTTACGACTCAGGGCCGTTTGTTCCTGTACCCAGGCTTCTGAGGCAGACGCGATCGCCTGAGACTGTTCCCGCAATTGTTCAATCTGAGCCTTTACCCCGTCCCGTTCCTGTTGCAGTTGAGGTAGGGTGTGGCTCTCAAAGTGGGATTTTTCTTGAGTTAATTGTAAAAATTGCTGTTGATATTGGCTTAATTGCTGATGGGTCTGGGTTAGGCTGGCTTGATGCTGTTTTGCCGATTTTTCTAACTCTTGATAACGCTGTTCTAATTGTTGACGTTGGGCTTGTTGGGTTGCCAGTTGGGCCGCGACGGATAATTGTTCTTCTTCTCCCAGGGCTTTAACTTGAGCATTTAACTGATCAAATTGTTGGCGAGTCTCGTCAATTTGTTGACTGAGTTGGGTTAAACTAGCGGTTAATTGGGCGTTTTCCTGTTCTCCCTGTTGGAATTGGGCTGTAGTGCGGGTAAATTGTTGTTGAACAGCTTGCCATTTTAAAACAATTTCCCACTGTTGTTTTTCCTGAACCTGCGCTCTTAATTTCTGATACTTTTCTGCTTGCAAGCGATCGGCCGCTAACCGTTCCAGCGATCGCGCCAATTCCGTCTCAATAATGCGATACCGTTCTTCCCGTTCCCGTACTTCTTCTAAGGTTTCCTTTGTTTTCTCAATTTTGCGGTCAAATTCTGCCACTCCTGCCAACTCATCAATAATTTCTCGACGTTCTTTGGAATTCATCGTAATAATGCGGGTTACGTCCCCCTGCAATACCACGTTGTAACCTTCAGGATAAATTCGCAAACGGTTCAATTCTTCATGTAATTCCGTTGCCGTCGCCACTTCCCCATTAATGTAATAGGTTGAGGAATAATTTCCCCCTTTCGTTACCCGTAAGCGTCGCGAGACCGTCCATTCCCGACTAATTACAACCTGTTTGGCATCCTGTTCACCTGAATTTTGATATCCATTGCCGTTAGCAGCTATTTCAGCTTCAATAGTTGTATTTGTTCCTTCTTGCCCTAGATCCGAAATATCAAAAGTAACAGAAACATTAGCCTCTGCCGTATTACGACTGGTGCTGTGGGTATGGTTAACCAAATCGGGCAATCGTTCGGCCCGCATCCCCTTGGAACTAGCTAGACCTAGACAAAATAAAAGCGCATCTAAAATATTCGATTTTCCCGACCCATTAGGCCCCGATACCACTGTAAAGCCTGGCAAAAAGGGGATGGCAGTCGTGCCACCAAAGGATTTAAAGTTGCTCAGTTCGATGCGCTTGATGTGAACCATGCACCGCTTAAAATCGAATATTTCCTTAGTTTAACAAGGGTTGACAGCTTTAAAACTAATTAAGTTCCATTTTTCTGAAAAGCAAGAGAAATTCCAGAAAAAGTAGAGTATTTCTTAATAAGCAATTCCTACTCCGTTAAACGGTATACACTGTGAAATAGCTAATATTTTTATAGAAAGAATATGTTAGATGACACAATGATTGAGCAACGGTTAGTAACGCTTGAGCAGGCAGTCTCAGACCTTCAACACAAGTTTGATAACACATCAACCTCTGAAAATTGGTTGCAAAAACTTATTGGCTCAATTTCTGACGAAGCGGCTTTTCTTGAGGCATTGGAATATGGGCGTGCTTTTCGTCAAGCCGATAAGCCTATTAGCGAGAGCGATGAAGAATCGTGAAATATTTGCTTGACACCGACCACATCAGTTTCCTCCAGAGACGTTCAGGAGCAGAATTTGCTCGTCTAACAATTCGGATGGGTCAATATTCCCCAGCAGATTTCGCTTTATCTATTGTTAGCTTGCATGAACAGGTTCTTGGTGCTCACAATTTTATTAATCGTGCTCGTACAAGTCTGGATACGGTACGTGGATATGCCTTATTGTTGGAAATTTTGGAAGGTTTTGCACTGGCCCAAGTTTTACCGTTTGATAGTGCGGCAATTGCAATTTTTGACAAACTGCGAGAGCAACAGGTTCGTGTCTCTACGATGGACTTGAGGATTGCAGCGATCGCTATGTCCCGTAACCTGGTATTGTTAACTCGAAATGTCAGTGATTTCAGCAAAGTTCCAGGTTTAATGACTGAGGATTGGACAATATAGCTTGGAATGTATGTTTAAAAAGGATTAGGGATCTTAAAACTAATAGGTTCCATTTTTCTGAAAAGCTAGAGGAAATTCAGAAGTCGCAGGGAAAAAACAGTTTTTCTCTGTCTGAAATTCTTCTAATACGGCAAACTTTTTAAAACACTTGACTAGATTTGTTTCCTGCTACAAGAAGAATATTCTTGTCGATATAATACGCTACTTTGAGTATTACAAAGGAAAATAATTATAAAAATCTTATTGAAGGTATTATAAAGCAATATTATCTATAATCTCCATATTTAGAGAAATATATGCAAATTTCTCTATAATATAATTTATATTTGCGTACTTTTTTAGATATATATTCAATGATCCTCAGCCCAAAATCACTTGAAAAGCTTAGGAACCTCATAAATGACGAAACTGAGCCTCGAAAGGGTGCAGATCTCGTTCAATTTTTTAATGCGTTAGGGTTCAATGATTCTTACGGCCCAGGTTTTCCGTCTCGCAAGGACTTCACTGATGAGCGTCTCCGTCAGCTTAATGACACACCCGAACTTGATGAATGCATAAGAATTGTTTTTTCACCAGTAAATTTTATCAGCCGAATTCCTGAACTAGACAAACATATTGCAGACTTCAATCAATATATCGCCTTTGACAAATGGAAGGTAGTTCGTAATGGTGCTGAAATAAATTTTGCTAAGCTTCAAAAAATTGAAACCGATGAAACTGCGACATCAAGTACAAAAGATGAATTTTTGAAAAGAGAATTCTCTGATGTGTCGATTGCGGGAATAGGTCTTGAAAGTGATGTATCAGAGATTCTTCAGCAAAGGATCATGGAAATTGAACAGTGCTTTTCTGTCGGTGCATATTTATCCATGATCTTATTGGCTGGTAGTACACTTGAAGGGATTTTCTTGGGCATCGCAAGAAAGTACCCAAAGCAATTTAATACATCTAAAGCTGCGCCAAAAGATCCGTCAGGAAAAGTAAGGACATTTCATGAGTGGTCACTTAGTAATTTCATCAATGTTGCAGAAGATATAAATTTAATTCAACATGACACCCAGAAATTTAGCCATTCTCTAAGGGACTTCAGGAACTATATTCACCCTTTCGAGCAGATGAAATCGCATTTTAACCCTCGACAGCACACTGCAAAAATTTGTCTCCAAGTGTTGAAGGCTGCAATCCATGAAATTCATGAAAACATCAGTAAGATCAGTACATAGCAATTATTTTGTAGGAGAAAGTGCGATCGCTGATTTTGTAGGGAACTTCCCACGCACCTTTTACCTTTTTAAATAACTAAGACCGTCTAACCAATCACAGCACCCGATCCTATGATAGGCTACTCGTAATTATCCACAGTTAATGACGGCGGGTGAGTTTAGCCGTTAGCTCGCTTGAGTTCTGAATGATAACAGCAGTCGAAGGATTGTGTGTTGATGTTCTGAGTGAGATCGGCGCAAAGTTCCCATGATACAAACTCTTAATAGCTGTGGGATATGTGAATCCAATACTGAATTCAGTGCTAAACTGATAGCTATTCAATCAATTTGAAGTATTGTAATTGACCAAGATGGCGCAGAATAGCCCTAGCCTTACAGAACTGAAGCAATATCTAAAAAACTCTTCTAAAGAAGAGTTGATAAATGATATTTCAGAGCTTTTCAAAAGATTTGATCTAGTTAAGGATTACTATCAAATAAAACTTTCTCCTCAAGAAGAAAAACAGGTTAGCGCGAAATATAAAAAGATTATTGAAAATGAGTTCTTTCCAACACGAGGTTTCGGGAAAGCTAAGCTTTCGGTTGCAAAAAAAGCAGTTACTGAGTATAAAAAAATCGCTAAGACTCCAGTTGGTGTAGCAGACATCATGCTCTTTTATGTAGAGCAAGGTGTAAAATTTACCAATGCGTATGGTGACATTGATGAACCTTTTTATAACAGTATGGAGAGTATGTATGAAACAGCAGTCAAATGGATTGTTAAGTATAAAATACAAGATGTTTTTAGCCTACGCTGCGCGAGAATTGTAGAAGATACAGCCGATATAGGTTGGGGTTTTCACGATACCCTCAGAGATATATACAGCAATGCTTTCAACAATGAAATTATCGCATTGCAACATAACAGCAAGTTAATCTAATTAGATCAATTTGAAGATTAAATAGAAAATAATTTGTTTTAGGTTTACCTAAGGTTAAAATAACAACATTCTCTATAAAATTTAAAGATTGGCAATCAACTCCTATTTCGTTAAAAGATAGAAATCGTGAATTGTTACAGTCAAGCCCCTCAATTGTTGTAACTATTTTATCAATCGTTCAAGGTAAATTAACAGTTTAAAAAATAGAAATATTTCAAAATCTAAAAGAAACAAGATGATTTCTACTGATTTAGCTAACTGGTTCAAAGAAAGAACGGAATTGAGTTTATTAGATAGCTCAATTGTCGATGAAATAATGCCCCATCTTCAGCCCTATTATTTAGCGGCAGAGCAAGTTTTAGTAACGGAGAAAGAAACGCCAAAAGGAGTTTATATCCTAGAATCGGGGCATTTAGAACGACTTTCTCAAAAACTAGGCTTACTACCAGGATCGGCGATTAATTTAAGGGCTTTAATTTTGAATCACCCTGTTTATGAAACTGTAGTAGCTTTGAATGATTGCCAATTGTGGTTTCTAGAGGCAACGATTTTTCGGGGGTTAATCCAAAAATATCCCCAAATAATTCAGGCTTTTTCCCAATATTTAGCCGCGGAAGTTGAGGAATTAGCCTCTCAATTAGTCTTTGAACAAGAACGGCAAATTGCTCTACGGCCCTATCTAGTGCCTAAAGCGCGACGAGCCATTATGGGGAAAAGTCGTTATGCGGTAAAGTTGCGATCGCAAATTAAAGAATCCTTTGAGAGCCGTGAGCCTGTGTTAATTTTCGGAGAGCCTGGCTTAGAAAAAGATAATACAGCAGCCTTAATTCATTTTCACTCTGATGAGTACCGAAATGAACCGTTAGTTAAAGTGAATTGTGCCACTTTAAAAAGCAATGGCGCGGATTTATTTGGCCGTAATGGTCATAAAATGGGAATTTTGGAGGCTCTAGAAAACGGGACGTTAATTCTTAATAATTTACAAGAACTGCCGACTGCCCTACGTCCTGCGATCGCCGCATTAATCAAAGACGGAACCTATCGACCTGTTACTCACGAATCCGAAGAAACCGTTGAACCCAAACAAAGTCATGCCCGTATCATCGCGATCGCTGAAACCACCGTTCCCGGCCTTAATAACTTATTTCCCATTCAAATTAAAGTTCCGCCCCTACGCCTCAGAAAAGCCGACATCGAAGATTACATCAACTACTACATCACTCTAGCTTGTCGCACTAAGGGGCTAGCTCCCATTCCTGTGACAACAGAAGCCCTACGTCGCTTACAGGCCTATGATTTCCCCAATAACTTAAGAGAATTATCGAATCTTGTAGACCGAGCTATGACCCAACTGCAAGGCTCGGCTGAAATTACCGAAGATATCCTCTGGCCATCTCAAAGTAAGAAAAAACAGTTTCGGCTTAATCTCCTTAATGCTTACCCTGCGTTTCGGTATTTTCTCCGCAGCGATTGGTGGCCCGATAGAATCAATTACGGTTTTACAGCTATCATTTATCCGATTATTGTTGCCATTCTTTTTCTCGGCCCCCAAAGCCGTTCCGAAAATTTTGCTCTTAATCTGTTCTGGGCTTGGTGGTGGCCCTTAGTACTGATTAGCTTTCCCTTTGTCGGACGGTTATGGTGTGCGGTCTGTCCCTTCATGATCTATGGCGAAATTACCCAAAAGCTTTCCCTCTGGCTCTTTCCCCGACAGTTAAAAAAATGGCCCAGACAAACGGCTGAAAAATGGGGAGGTTGGTTCCTCTTCGCGCTATTTACCGTGATTGTATTGTGGGAAGAACTGTGGGATTTACCGGATACCGCCTATCTTTCAGCTTGGCTACTGCTAATCATCACTGCTGGAGCCATGATCTGTTCTGCTATCTTTGAGCGTCGTTTTTGGTGTCGCTATCTCTGTCCCATTGGGGGAATGAATGGGATGTTTGCCAAACTGTCGATGACGGAGCTACGGGCGCAACAGGGAACTTGCTCGGCGGAATGTAGCACCTACCAATGCTATAAAGGCGGCCCGAAAAAAGGCGAAGGACAAGAAACCCTCGGCTGTCCGCTTTATTCCCACCCTGCTCAGTTAGAGGACAATCGCGATTGCGTTCTCTGTATGACCTGTCTAAAAGCTTGCCCCCATCGTTCCGTAGAGGTGAATCTCCGTCCTCCGGGCATCGAGCTTTGGACAACTCATATTCCTCGTGCCTACGAAGTAGCCCTTTTGTTTTTGTTACTAAATAACATTTTCTTGCGCCGTCTGCCCGAAATCAATTTTGAATTGGGGTTAAATCTCAATTTTGATAACTTTAGTTTACATAGCTTAGCCGCTGTTTTGGCCTTAAGTATTCCAACCCTAATTCCCCTCTTAGCTCATCAAATTATTCGGCAAATTTCCACAGGCAGCCACACTAAATTTATCGAACTATCTTATGGGTATTTACCTTTAGTTTTAGCGGGAAATTTGGCTCACTATTTACGCTTAGGCTTAGGGGAAGCGGGCACAATTATTCCCTTAACGTTGGCTACCTTTGGTCTATCGGGAGAAAATTTACCAGTTGTTATTGCCCATCCTGCGATCATTGCCTTTTTACAAGCGACAACCTTGGTCTTTGGCGTAATTACTTCTTTTTTTGTAACCCAGAAAATTTCCCGACAACCCATTAAACTATTACTACCCCAGCATTTCTCTATTATCGGTCTTGCCACTTTGATGTGGCTCCTTATCGTAGGCTACTAAAAAAAGACGATCTCAAAGGATTAAGACCGTCTAATTAAGTCAATATTTGACAATACTAAATCAGATCCAGATTTATGAAGAAGTGGATTTAGTAGAATCGGGAAGATCCCAATCTTCAAAGGACAGGGCATCATCCGAGAAGAGTTCTTCTAATCCGCCTTCTTTCTTCTCTGGGAAATGGTTATCGGTGGCGTTGAATAAATCATTGATGTCAGTGGAGGGAGAGTCTTCCGGCTTAAATAAATCGCCAAAGAGATCTTCCGAATCGTCTAGGGATGACCGATTGACCGTATCGTCTTCGTCTGTCTTCAGCATTTCCAAAAACTCTAGATCGGATTTTTCCGTTTCGGAGTCGAAGAAATTGATAAAGGGATCGCTTGATTCTCCAGCTAAGGTTTCGGTTAAATCTTCCGGTTCTTTTGTCGGTAAAAGATCTAAAAGTTGCAAATCGGTCTCTAAGGTTTCTTCCCCTAGAAAATCGGGCAAAGCTGGTTCGGCCGTATCGGTGAAGGAAGAGAAGACTTCAGCTTCAGCGACGGGCATTTCTTCTTCGCTTTGCAGCATAGACAGAAAATCTAAATCATTACCTGCCGATAAATTTTCAACATTTTCGATCTCATCCAGCGAGGGTAATTCTACTTCCCCAGTGGTCGGTAGACTTTCGCCTAAGTCCCAAGATTCAGGAGTGCTGATATTTTCTTCAAAGGATAAAACCGATTCTTCTATGCTTGGCGTTTGTTCCGTTTCTCCCCAATTCGCAAGATCAAGCTCTCCCATTGGGGCATCGGCCCAGTTTTCTTCAATGCTGGCTTCAGGTGTTTCAGCTGCGAGATCAAAGAGTGCGGAAATATCGGGTTCTTCTGCGCCTTCGGTGATAACTTCTTCTGTAACGATTTCTTCTGTAAAAGCGGCTGGTGTTTCAAATTCTGGAGCCCCAAACTCTGGAGTTTCAAAGGTTTCAGTGGTTTCCGTCCAAGCAGTTAAATCGGTTTCCGCTTCAGCGATCGCGGCTTCTTCAGTACTTTCTGCCACTTCCCCAAAGGGAGAATCTACCCAGTTATCTTCAGGCGTTTCAAAATCAGGGGTTTCAAACGGTGATTCCGAAATTAACTCCTCTGGCGTTGCTTCAGGCATTTCAAAGGAAGATTCCGCAACTTGCCAGTCATTGGTTTCCGTAATGGGTTCTTCGGCCCCTTCTGTTACCAATTCGTCACTGATAATTTCTTCAGTAAAGGCTTCAGGCGTTTCAAATTCAGGTGTTTCAAAGGTTTCCGCAGAATCAGTCAAATTGGCCAAATCGGTTTCTTCTTCCGCGATCGCGGCTTCTTCGGCTACTTGTTCAGCAGATTCTTCAACGGCTCCAAAGGGAGAATCAACCCAATTATCGGCTGGGGGTTCTTCAAAAGCTCCAAAAGGGGATTCGGCAATTGGTTCTTCGGTAACGAGTTCTTCCGTAATTTCTTCGGTAACTTCGGGTTGCGGTTCTGCCCAGCCAGCTAGCTCGGCTTCTTGGAGAACAGCTTGCCCCATCGGGTCATCTGCCCAGTTTTCTGTGGTGGATTCAGGAACTTCAGCGGTTTCAGGGGATTCTTTTTCTTCATCCTGATGTAAAAAATTTGAGGTTGCCCAACCCGCTAATCCCGCAGCCCCCGCGATCGCGGCCGCACCAACAGTTCCGCCCCAACCGCCAGATTTTTCTTCCGTCGGAGCCGAGGGATCAAAGGATTGGGTTGGCTGTATCTGTTGTTTAATATCTTCTAATTCTTTTTGATGTGCTTCTTGTAAATCTTGAATTTGAGATTGATAGGATTGTTCTATAGCTTGTTTTTCATTTCGATGAGCCGCTTGTAATTCCTGAATTTGGGCTTGGTAGGATTGCTCGATTTGTCTAACTTGGTCTGAGGAGATGCCTGGAGCATTAGAAAATCCTTGCGCTTGCTCTAATTCTTGTAATTGCTGCTCATAGGATTGCTCTAAGTTGCTAATTTGCGCTTGATAGGAAGCTTCAAGAGCTTGAATTTGTTGGCGAGCATTTTGGAGTTCTTGGGACTGGTTGGCTTGTTGCGATCGCTGAGATTCCCCTTCTTCGATAGCTCTATTGGCCCGTTCCAATTTCCGTTCTGCACTGGCGAGTTGACGCTGGAGCTTAGTTACTAGAAGGAAGTAAACTATTGCGCCCCCAATCAACAGCCCAATTACACCAAATATTATAGGTTGCATAAATAATGTCTCCAGATGTCTCCAAAGTGACGATATAAGGTAATATGCCCAAAAACGAAAACTAAGTTAGCATCGGCAATTCCCCATTTTTCATGATTTGTCCAAAATGTCAGAAATATTTCACAAAATCATTATTTATCCTTATCGTCTTTTAGAGAAAAAAACAATAATTGTCAATAAAAATTTAGGATCTGATGACATTAATTGGGCGTTCAATTTTAATAATTATTTAAGATTGGCTTTCTCGATAGGCTGCATACACACCTTGAACGTTATACCAGTTCAAAAAAATGCGAGCAATTTCTAACGCAAGTTGAGGTCGTTTCTGATTGATTAACCACTGTAACAAAGGAGCTAAAGTTCGTTCATTTAAGGTTCCTCCTAATGAAAGTAAGCCCCATAAAACACGATGTAACCAGGTCATTTGAATCATTAAGCGAACTTCCCAAGTAGGATGTTTTTGATAAAATAAAACGCCCATTCGCCCCCGTTGAATTTCTTGGTCAATTAATTTAGGAATTTGCTCTAGGTTAAAAGGGGGATGCCAATGATAGCCAACTGCTTCAGGACATTTCACCAATTTTAATCCGAGTTTTTTTAACCTAACACCAAGTTCTAGGTCTTCCCAGCCATATAATTGAAATTCCGTATCAAATAAGCCCGCTTCTAATAACCATTTTTTGGCGATCGCGACGTTCCCCGTTGCAAAATAAGCATTAGAAAAATCCGTAATTTTGTAAGGTTCACTGGTGGGAGATTCAAAGTTACAGGTATTAATCACTGCCCCGTAGGTAAACAGGCGATCGCTGCCAGATTTTTTCTCCTCCTCGGTTAAAGCCGTTGCGTGGGCTTGGAGGAATTGCTCTGTTACCACCAAATCACTGTCAATAAAGATAATCGTGTCCCCTTGAGCCTGCTGAACCCCTAAATTCCGAGCCGCAGATGGGCCTTGATGATTTTGGGCATAGGTAACGACATGGGGAAATTCCGACGAATGCTGGTCTAACCATTCCAAGGTTCCATCGGTAGAGCCATCATCAACGACCACAACTTCATAGCCTAAAATGATTTGCTCACTAAAATTCTGCTTCTCTAAAGCTCTCAGACATTTTTCCAAAATTGGTTTACGGTTATAGGTCGGAATAACAACACTGAAAAACATTGGTAGTTTAAAATCGAAAGGAAATTAAAACTATCTTATCCCTATCGTTCCGTTTAAACCACTGGACTGATTTTTCTAGTAAGTGATAACTCGTTAGTTAAATCCTCAAAATCAAGAGCGAATTTGTTCTAATAAATGATAAATTGCGGTCGCATCTTGAGCATTAGGCGACAAATTTAAATAGGTTTCTAAATCGATAATGGCGTGTTCTAAATCCTGAATTTGATAATAAATCAAACCGCGATCGCGTAATTCTGTTTCAGAATCAGGAACCACAACCAGAATAGAATTAATAATTTTTAATGCCCTTTCATAATCATTGTTATTAATATAAATAAACTTTAAATTTGTGAGCATTCTCGTCAAAATTTGACGGTTAGTAATGGGGGCTAAAAACTCAGCCTCTAGGGTAACGGGCTGTTGATAAACCTGTTGCAATCGGTTTTCGCAATCTTCAGGAAATAATACTTCTCCTTGATTAAACGCATCAACAAAAATTCCTGCTTCTTCAAAATCGGGACGGATTAAAAAATGCCCAGGCATTCCAATTCCTACCATCGAAAAATTAATTCGTTTGGCAATTTCCAAATATAAAACTGCTAGGCTGATAGGAATTCCCCATTTGCGATCCATTACTTCATTTAAATAGCTATTACGGGGATCATAATAATTACGAGTATTTCCCGTAAAGCCTAAAGTTTCAAATAAATGATGATTAATCGTTTGAATAACTTTGAGAGGATACAGCGTGTCGGGTAATTGGGTTTTGATTTCTGCGGCGATCGCGTCTAATTGAGCTAGATAAAATTCAGGATCTAAATCGGGATATTCCGTTTGGGCAAAATATAATGCTGCCTTAGCCAGATCAATCTGCGAATCAGGTTGATTAACTTCACTAACAAAGTTTTTCATCAATAATCCCCTCCTGAGCCATACTTTAAGGCATCTAACCAACGCTGATAGGCATAATATTGCTGTTGATTAAAATTTTTACTCCAAGGTTCCGCCCACTTTACCAAGGGATACAAACCGCTATAAATGGCTAAATTAAAATAATGAAAACTCCAATCGATTAAGGGATTTAATCCCACTTGAGGTAGTAAGGGCAAGACCAATTTCGGATTCACTAACGGCAAAGTTTTAGACAGCGCAGAAAATTGAATTACATCCTGTAAAAACGGTTTTAAAACGTCATCCCCTAGTTTATCCATGACCCGAAAAACACCGCTCATCAAATCATTAATTTGATTGGGTTGCGGGGTTTGATGAATTCCCACGCTCATCGTTTTTTGGAATAGCCAGGTTACAGAAATATTGGGTTGATAGGGTTGTAATAATCCCAGATCTTGCTGCTGTAAACTCTCACTCTTTAAAGCTTCATCAATTCCTTGAGTTAAGCGTTTTAGATGGCGAACCATTGCCCCAAATCCCCCAAAACTAACAGGGGATTGGCTACCCGCGCTATCTCCTACGGCTAACAAACGGGGAAAGGGCATGTTTAAGGGACTCTTTTGGTAAGCAGGAAAAAAGCCAAAGAGAAAACGTTCAAACTTCAATTGCTCTAAATCGCACTGTTGATAATTCGGCAATAACCGCAAATATTCTTCCATGAAAAATTCAAGGCTGAAGCGATCGCGGTGAGTATCCACATAGGTAAATAAATAGGTCGTGCGACCATCCCGTGCAGGAAAGGCTTCCCAAAAATATTGGCATTGATGCAAAATTGGCGTAATAGAGGCGATTAAATCCCCTGTTTCATTCTTTGGATAATTCTTGGCACAACTCCCTACGACTAAACAAACGCCATCCGGTTTTTGACCTGCTCGAATTTGCTGCATGATAGGGGAAAAATGACCCATCGCATCAATTAATAATCGACTTGTTAGCCTTCCTGTATCTGTGTCAATACAAACACCATTGGGATGAATTACGGCTCCCTTAAAAGCCGTATTTTCTAATAATTTACCCCCTGCGGCTAAAAATTTTTGCTTTAAAGTTTCTAATAAATAAATGGGATCAACGCCGATATTTAAAACATCTTTGACCCATAACTCATAGCCTTGATAAAAGCTGATCCTTGCAGGGTTATATTCTGTCGCGATCGTGGTTTCTAATTCTGCTTCCGTTAATAAATCTAAGTCTAAAAAAGCCGTTAATTCCTGCCGAGAAATATTCCATTCTTGCGCCCTTCCCCGTAACTTTCCCCGTTCTATGACGGCTACTTTCCAGCCCTTTTGTTGCAGAGCCGTTGCTAATAAAATCCCCAGAGTTCCACCGCAAAAAACAAGATCAAACTCGACATCCTCTAACCGTTCCGAGCATGGGCGAATAACGGTCTCTGCGTTAGATTCTTCGCAACGCAATTGGTACCAACGTTGATCCAGTTGGCGTAATTGTTCCCAAGCCTGGGGGACTTGTGACAGAAACCGTTCCGTTAGGGTCATGCTCAAAATGATTCAAGCGTTTGATTAATGATCCCAGCCGATCTTTACTCGATTGTTGAGATTAATAAACCTTTACTCATTTATAGCAGTCCCCCGAACTTTCTGCTTAAAACGCAGCCAAGATCACCCCTAATGCTAGAAACAAGTAGCATTACAGGACAATACCACATTGGTCTTCTTACTGTAGCTATAAATGTGGATAGTAAACTTGAATTTTTGACAAACAATCAATTTTTCAGAAACGTCAAGAAAATTTAAACTTATTCAATCTATTTAAAAATTTCAGAAATTCTAAGGATTAATGCAAAACTGGCTGATATTAAGACGAGCTTCACCATAACAGGGAATCCACACCACCCATTGTTCATCGTCTTCTTCACACAATAACAACGCCTCTTCCCCAGCAAACGGACTGAGATATTCTTGAGTTAACAATTGTACCCACGTATGGGATTGAGGCTGCGGAGCTTCTCCTGACCAATTCTTAGGCAGATAACACCATTGAGCATGGGATTGATGGGTTTGATTTGCTAAAGCTTGCATTATTGTCCCTCCGTTAAGATCTGGTGATTGCCTCCCTGTTACTTGCTTCGTTTTAAATAACAAAAAAGCAATAGATTCTGTATAAAAAGCTACATAAATTTTGACAAGTTCGTCAAGTTAACGTTTCATTACTTAATAATTCATCATTCGTTATATGTCTTGAGATAGATCCCATACTGTAAAATCCTTATAATAAAACCACAATCTGCTTCTCAAGATTCCGTGAGTAAACATCGCTTTTTCCGAAAGAGTCCTTTTCTATTTCGGCTTCACCCTCAAATTTCCTTTGGCTTAGTAAGCCTAACTGTGGCGATCGCGCTAGGCGGTTTACTGACCAAAAACTTCAAGCAGTCGCTACTAATTGGTTTAATTGGAGCCTCCGCCGCCTATAGTGGTAACTGGATAAAAGAAAAGCAATGTCATCGTACGCAAAAACTCTTTAAAACAGCATTATCAAAAGAAATTCAAGATTTAGAAATTCGTTTAGAGGATTTAGAACACTACGAAGGTCAACTATATCAAGCGATCGCTTCTGCCCAAACCTTTAATCAAGCAATGGAAACGGAGGTTACTCAACTCCGAACTGAGCGTTTTTATTTAGTGGATCAAATTTCTACCCTTCACAATCGACGACAAGAATTCTATAACCTATTTGCCGAATTGCAACCGAAAAAGCAAGCGTTAGAAAATATTTTAAGCGAATTATCCCAAAAAATTGAGCAAACGGCTAACGAAAAAGATAATTTAGAAAAACGCTTAATTGAAACAACCTACAACATGAAATTAATTGAAAATAGTTGTAGTTTTATTCGAGAAGAATTAGCCCAATTACATGATGATGTCCTCAAAAAAGTTCAATACAAAGAATCATTAAAACGGGAAATTCAAGAGTTAGAGAAAAAGACTTCCATACGGGCTTTTAATCTCGATAAATTAATGGTCGCCGAAAGTAATCTCCAGTCAGAAGTTAAGCAAGTTACTGATTGTAAGGAAGAATTAGAGCGAACTTGTAAACGCTTAAAAATCAACGTTACTAACTTACAAGAACAGGAAAAAGAACTCGATCAAACCTTAGCAGAAAAACAAGAAGAAATTCATTCCCTAGAAACCTGTTTAAATTATTTAAAACACGAATACGATTATCTACAAACTGATGTTTTAGATATTCATAACCAAGTCTTAATCTTAACCGAAAATCAAGACTTGTCTTCCATCACTGCTCCCGAAAAATCCCTGTAATCATCTCTGTTAAAACCCCCTCGGCGATCCTGCTCGATAGCAAAGGAGGGATAATAGATCTGTATTTTTATATTTTCTCTCCAGAGAGTAAGGGTCAATTAATCATGGCTAATGAGGGGTTAATTCCAGTCGTCGTCAACGGAGCCGCAGGCAAAATGGGGCGGGAAGTGATCAAAGCTGTTGCCAATGCTGAAGATATGATGTTAGTCGGGGCAGTAGATTCTAATCCCCATATACGAGGGCAGGATATCGGCGAAGTTATCGGGATTGGCCCGTTAGAGGTTCCTGTTTTAGATGATCTACAAAGCGTGTTGGTCTTAGCCACCCAGGAAAAAGTACAGGGCGTAATGGTCGATTTTACCCATCCCGATGCGGTGTATGAAAATGTCCGCGCGGCGATCGCCTACGGTGTGCGTCCAGTGGTGGGAACGACAGGGTTAAGCCCTGAACAGATCAATGAGCTTTCTGAATTTGCCGAAAAAGCTAGTACAGGAGTATTGATTGCCCCCAACTTTGCAATTGGCGTTTTATTAATGCAACAAGCCGCAATACAAGCTTCTCAATATTTTGATCACGTCGAAATCATTGAATTACACCACAATCAAAAAGCTGATGCCCCTAGCGGAACTGCGATTAAAACGGCTGAAATGTTAGCGGAGTTAGGCAAAACCTACAATCCTCCCTCCGTCCCTGAAAAAGAAACGATTCAAGGCGCAAGAGGCGGACTCGGCCCAGAAAATATTCCTATCCATAGCATTCGCCTACCTGGTTTATTGGCTCATCAGGAAATCATTTTTGGCTCCCCAGGTCAAATTTATACCCTACGTCACGACACCACTGATCGTGCTTGTTATATGCCAGGTGTACTATTAGGCATCCGCAAAGTCATTCAGTTAAAGAATTTGGTATATGGATTAGAAAAATTACTCTAATTTTCTTACCTATTAATCCTGTAGGGACACACTGTTTATCCCTGTGAATTAAATCTGTGACTTTGTAGGGGCGTATTGCGTACGCCCATTTTCTTAAACATTTTTTTAAATTTGTAACCAAGTTGCCAACGCACCGGGCAACGGCAACAAAATCATAATCAAAATTGCCATTGAAAACAGGCCCAACAAATCGCGACGATTATCTAATTCAGTCACATCATTCAAAGCAGGTTGGTCATTAATGGGCATTAATAGCAGAATAATTGCCCACAAAAAATAATCCCGTTCAATAAAGGCTAGAACAATCATGGCAAACCGCGCAAATTGTCCGACCGCGATCGCTGACCGTTGACCCAACATGGCATGAATAATATGGCCCCCATCGAGTTGACCCACTGGCATTAAGTTTAGGGCGGTCACAATTAAACCGATGTAACCCGCGATCGCCAACGGATGTAAATCAATGGCCATCCCTTTGGTAAATGCTTCTCCCATCGCCAATTTACTAATAACAGCGAATAAAAGTGAAAAACGCGGATCAAGAGCATCGAACTTCAGCATAGTTCCATTTTCTTGGATTGGCACGGTCGCTGATTGCGATAATCCCCACCAGAGTAGAGGGACAGCAACCACTAATCCCCCCAACGGCCCCGCGATCGCGACATCAAACAAAGCCTTACGGTGAGGAATCGGCGATCGCATTTGAATAAAAGCTCCAAACGTACCGAGGAAAAAAGGAACGGGAATGAAATAGGGCAGGGTGGTGCGGACACGATAATAAACGGCAGCTAAGTAATGGCTTAATTCATGACACCCTAAAATGGCGATCACGCCTAAACTATAGGGCAAGCCTTTAAGGAGAATAGACCCATCACTTTGTACCTGCTCTGGGGTTACGCCGCTCATTTCTGCACCCACTAGAGTAGTGGTTAAAATCGTTAGGGCTAAGAGAAATAATGCAAACCAAGGGCGATAAAGATTGTCCGTTTGCGTTGGTTGCTGCTCTGCGGTTGAAGGATTAGGAACCAGTGCAAAGAAGGGCTGACCCTGTAAACTTTCTTGAAATAACACTAAGAAGCGATCGCCGAAAACCCCCTCAACATTTTTTTTAATGCGTTCATAGGCTTGTTCAGGAGCCGTTTGCAATTTGCCTCGACAAAGAATGGCTTGGGGTCGATAATCTAACTGTTGCAGGTAATATACTCCCCAAGGAAAACAATCTCGTAAGGATTTTTCTTCTGTTGCATTAATGGGTCGGATTGTAGCAGGATCAGCTTTTGGAGTAGGTTCTTCCGACGCAGCTTTCGCGGCTAATGGGTTGTCTTCTGCAACAGGAATAATACGACCTTTTTTGACTAACCAGAGATAGAGCCAAGGACAGACGATAAATGGCCCTAAAACCAAGATCCACGGAAGAGGCTGATCTTTACCATTGAGGACAATCCAACTAATCCAAATAAACGAAGGAGCCATTAACACCGACCACAATAACCAAATGGGTGTTTTCGTGATATGGGCAACGTTTTTCTGGATAATAACGTAAGTCATTAGCCCTAGTAATATAAATAAAATTATCAGTAACCCCATTTTTATTAAGAATACGTTTTGAATGGTTGTTAATTGGAAGCGTCTTTTGGGCTAAATCCCTTTCTTTATGATCTAATGGAGTAGATGACTTATCTCTCCTATTTTTATGTCTTCTTCTTCCCTAGAACATTCTGTTCAATCCTCGGTTCCTACTGCTTCCCTTGATCCGCGATCGCCGAAACTTCCTCGATTAATTTTAGAAGATGTTTATGCTTTTCCGCCGAATCGAGAAATTTTAGGGGGAACCTCCTATTTCATTGTAAATAAAGGAGGCAATATATTGGTGGATTGTCCTGCTTGGGGAGCAGAGAATCAACAGTTTTGTACAGAACAGGGTGGAGTTAAGTGGTTATTCTTAACACATCGAGGCGGCATTAGTTCCGCTATTTCAAGTATTCAACGGGATCTGCAATGTGAAGTGGTTATTCAAGAGCAAGAAGCCTATCTGTTACCTAATTTAGCCGTAACCTCTTTCACCCAAGAATTAGAATTATCCCCTGAAATCCGTTTAATTTGGACATCGGGCCATTCTCCAGGGTCAGCCTGTCTCTACTGGCAAGCTCAAGGTGGCATCTTATTTACGGGTCGTCATCTGTTACCCGATCAACAGGGTAATCCTGCCCCATTAAGGTTATCGAAAACCTTCCATTGGTGGCGACAATTAGCCAGTATCCAACAATTACGCGATCGCTTTTCGGCGGGCACATTAACTTATTTATGTCCAGGGGCGAATACAGGCTTTTTACGGGGGAAAGGAGTCATTGATAATGCCTATGAACGTCTGACTCAACTCGATTTAACGGCCTTAAAAAACACAGCTTGTTTTTAAAATGGCAGAAGTTGAAAATGGGGATTTTTGGTAAGATCAAGTTGCTCTCCATTAATACTTGAAAATCACAGAATAAAATTATGCGCGTCCTCCATACCATGCTGCGAGTCGGCAATTTAGAAGAATCCTTAAAATTTTATTGTGATGTTTTGGGGATGAAATTAATTCGTCAGAAGGATTATCCAGGCGGCGAATTTACTCTCGCGTTTGTGGGCTATGCTGATGAATCGGAACAGGCAGTGATTGAATTAACCTACAACTGGGGTGTGGATCACTATGAATTAGGCAATGCTTACGGCCATATCGCGATCGGGGTGGATGATATTTACGGAACCTGCGACAAAATCAAAGAACGAGGTGGTAAAGTCACGAGAGAACCCGGCCCAATGAAACATGGCTCGACAGAAATTGCCTTTGTCGAAGATCCCAACGGTTACAAAATTGAACTCATCCAAACGGGCAAATAAGCTTTATTAAGCACATAATTGACTGAATTTGCTTACGGTAACTCCGCAATTTTTTTTGCCAATTGGGTATGAAGTTTATGACTCGCTTTATAGGCAACATAATGAGCTTGAGGAATTTGTCCTAATAAGCTGAGATCCCCAATTAAATCCAATAACTTATGACGTACTGGCTCATCAGCAAATCGTAACGGCGGATTGAGCCATTTTTCATGGTCACAAACCAAAGCGTTATCTAAGCTTCCCCCTTTAATCAATCCCATTTGTCGCAATTTCTCAATCTGATCGGCAAAACCAAAAGTTCGAGCTGGCGCGATCGCTGACGAAAAGTCTTCAGTTTGGGGATTCCAGGTATACCACTGTTTACCAATAGGAGCATAGGGATAATCCACGCCGTAAGTGAAAAGAGTGTGGGGCGCAGGTAACGCCATCACAAACATATCCCCTTCTTGATGAACAATCGGTTTAATAATAACTCTAACGGGCTGTTCATCCTCACTAAAAGCTTGAAGGCTGACCGACGCGATCGCCTCAACCCAAACCTTCGCCGAACCATCTAATAAAGGAAGCTCTGGCCCATTAATTTCAATACGGGCTTCATCCACCCCACTGGCAACTAATGCGGCTAATAGGTGTTCTACTGTCCGAACGGTTGTGTCGCCTTCCCCTAACTGGGTTGAAAGCATGGCCTCTTGAACAATAGCAAGATTGGCGGTAATGATTGGTTGTTCTGGCAAATCTGTTCGTACAAAATAGCGGCCTTGTCCCGTTTGACTGGGCGAAATTTTGACATGTGTTTCTACGCCAGAGTGTAAACCAACGCCTTGAATGGTAAAGCTTTCTTTTAAAGTCTTAGGCATAACTTAGAATTTTTCCCCGATCCCAAAGTTGACCCGTGAACCACCTTGTTCATTAATGCCGTAGTCAATCCGAATGGGGCCAACGGGAGATTGGATTCTCACCCCAATACCATAACCAAAACCTGATCCAGGTAATCCCCGAATAACGGAAGGAATGCCTGGGACAGCATCCGAGGAGCCTAAAGTGGAACCATAGTCAAAAAAGAGTGCGCCACCAACGGAATTAATAATAGGAAAACGGTATTCGGCCGTTGCTTGTAAATAACTCCGTCCGTTGCCTAGATCTCCTTCTGCGTAGCCCCGAACCGAGTTACTTCCCCCAATAATAAAGGCTTCATAGGGGGGTAAATCACCTAGTACCGTTCCTGCTTGAACATTAAACGCTAATGCCTGAGGTTGACTGCTTTCGACGAAGCCCCAACTGGTCAAATCTAACCAATTAACAGGAATAAAATGGCTGAAGCTGCCTCGTAAGCGGTTAAAGGTAATACTACCAGAGCCAATGGGAACGGTTTGTTCCATCCCCACCCGTAAAACGGAACCACTTGTCGGTTGTAAGGGACTATTGCGGGTATCTTGAGATGCCCCCAAGGAAAACATCCAGAGGTCATCCACACCGCTCGGACTAAAAGCCAACAGTTGAGAGGGATAGCCGTTCAAAGGAGCCGATAACGGGGCAATATTACCATCGCCATCTGTAATTTCAACGTGTTGGTAAGAAAAACCAGCCGATAGTCGCCAATCAGGAGCGGAGAAAACATCTTCAGCAATGGGACGGAAAAAGGTCACGCCACCACCTGTCCGCACAACCCTGGGGCTATTAAACGTATCCAGAGTACGGATAGAAGAAGAATCGCCATCATAAACAAGGGTAATGGTACGACGACGAAAAGCATTAACTGAATAAGAGGTGCGATAAGGATCGCCAGCAATCCAAGGATCGGTGAAGTTCACATCGAAAAGTAATTCCCGTTGTCCCACTTGGAGTTCTGTACCAATCGTTTGAGCGTTACCGCCTAAATTCTTTTCCTGATAGCTTAGGGTTCCAAACAGACCACTGGTGCTACTGAATCCAGCCCCCGCCGCGATCGATCCAGTATTGCCTTCTACGACATCCACATTAACAATGACTTCTCGTGGATCAGTACCTGGATTAAAGGATAAACGGGCATCTTCAAACAAGCCTAGCCCATAAATTCGTTGTAAATCCCGTTGGGCAATGTTGCGATTAAAAACGTCTCCTGGCTTGAGTTGCATTTCACGAGTGACAATAAAATCACGGGTTCTACCGTCTGCGGGTTCATCCTCGGCATTAAAAAAGCGGACTTGAATATTTTGGATAATTCCTTCGGCTATCACCAATTTGACCGTTCCATCTTCTCCAACGGCAGGTGAGCCGACCACTTGAGCCAGGTCATAGCCATTGCTGGAATACCATTCATTAATTTTTTTAATGCCTTCTTGTAAGTCACGAAGATTTAAAATCTTACCGTATTGCCCCGAAAAAGTGGAGTTAATCACATCTGCTGGCAAAATTCTGGCTTTATCCGTCGCAGGAACGGTTTCAATGACAACTTCTTTTAAAACGGGATTTGCTTGAACGGCAAAGGTAACGCGAACCCCTAGAGGCGTATCTTCAGGAGAAACTTTAACATTACTGAAATATCCCGTCGCGTAAATTGCGTTGACATCCTCTTGCAGTTGAGAACGAGTTGCCGTCCGTCCAGGTCGGGTGCGAACAACGTTATAGACTAATTTTTCTAACTCTGGATTGGCTCCACTGACAACGACTTCACTAATTAGGACGCGGGGTTCTTCGCTCGGTGTAGTTGGGGTCGGCTCATTGGTCGTTCCACTACCAGGGAGAGGAGGTTGAACGGAAGGAATGGGCTGGTTTGGAGAGGGTTGTTCTGTCGCAGGAGGAGATGTTGGGGCTGGCTCGGTTGGGGGAGTTTGGGCGACAAGCGATTGGGGAGGAAAAGTAATTTGGTTGTTAGATAAGCCGCTCATCTCCATTGATTTAAATGCAATGGGCATCGAATTGAGTGTAGCGGAGGATGCCAAGAATTTAGGAGAATCAGTAATGGCGGCTCCTTTTGCGACAGAGGCGAAGGTGACTAAGCTAGTCGTTGTCAATAACAGACTAAAAAGGGGAGAAATATACACGTTTTTAATATCGTTGAACACGTCCTAACACCCAATCAAGCAATAAAGTGAGCAAATTAAAGTAAATTTTTATAACTGAACGATAACTGCTTAGGATTTATTATTGACTTAATAATTCCTATAAAGCAAGCGTGATCAGTGTATGGTCGTCGCCTTGAGTCTTGACTTTTTCCTGAATAGAATGTTCCTGACTTTTAATTAGGCAAATATTTGAGTAATCTGGGATAAAACTCGTTGTTGTACTTGCTGATAAGCGGATTCAATTTTTCCGAGATCCCGTCGAAAACGATCTTTATCTAAAACCCTGGCTTGAGGATCGCTTTCTGCTTGATCCCACAGGCGGCAGGTATCGGGGCTAATTTCATCGGCGAGTAAAATTTGTTGTTGAGTATCCAGACCAAATTCTAGTTTGAAATCGACTAGGGTAATTTGGCAGCGATTAAAGAAATCTTTTAAGTGATCGTTAATTTTTAACGCTAAAGCATTTAATTGTTCAAGTTGCTCAGGCGTTGCGACATTTAAAACTAAAATGCGATCGCGGGTTAAGAGGGGATCACCGAGGGCATCATCTTTTAAATAAAATTCAACCAGTGGAAAGGGTAAAAGGGTTCCTTCCGTTAAGCCTGTTTGTTTACAGAGGCTACCTGCGGCAATATTTCTCACCACAACTTCGAGGGGCAAGATGGTAACGGCTTTCACGCGCATCTGATTAGGAGAGGGCTGGTCAATAAAATGATGGGGAATTTCCAAGGAACCTAACCATTTAAAAAGAGCAGATGAAATGGTACAGTTAATTTCGCCTTTTCCTTGAATCTGACCCCGTTTTTGGGCATTAAAAGCCGTTGCATCATCTTTGAAAACAGTTAAAAGAATCTCTGGATCGTCGGTGGGATAGAGAATCTTAGCTTTTCCTTCGTAGCGTTTTTCCATGAGTCCTGCCGAACAAGTTTGTTTGCCTATCTTACCCTACGGGTGATTGTTTATCGGGAAACCTAGTCCAGCCATTAAACTGACTCTTTCCCGCTTTGATTGAGTTATCCGACGAGGTGGGGATCTAATAAAGCCTGTAATTTATCTTTAGTGATTGCACCTTCATGGCTCAGGACGATTTCACTGCCTTTAAATAAACGAATGGCTGGTACGCCTTCTACTTTATATTTACGAGCGGTGATTGGGTTAGGATCAACCTCTAATTTAAGGACTTTTAAGCGATCGCCGTATTGCTCTGCTAAGGCTTTGATGGAAGGGGAAACTAAACGACAAGGGCCACACCAGGGGGCCCAAAAATAGGCTAAAACAGGTTGTTCAGCGTTGGTTAATTGTTTGTCAAATTCTTGGTCGGTGATTTCGTGTAAGCTCATGGGAAAAAAATGCGTTTTTTGAGATTGTGGTTAGATTTAGAATGAATATTGCTTGCGAAGGTTGACGATTGAGAAAGCTTTGGTTCAATTTAAAATGAAAAATTGTGAGGCTATCCCACGTCAAACGTTGCTGGAGTAATATTGAGAGACATCACTAAAAATTGCACTCTTTTGACCCCTGATGTATTCAGAATTTAAGCTATCGGCTTCTTTTCTTAAATACTAAAAAAATTGAGGTTGTCATCAGTCAACAACCCCATTTTACCAGTTAAGTTCCCTGGTTTATTCTGCTCAAGTTGAGCGATCGCCTATCATTACTAACGTCAAAACTAAATGCTATCTATAGATCATTTAACTTTCGTCGCAGGTCTTCTAACTCTGCATCAATTACCCCATCCATAGGAGCCTCAGCCTTTTCGGTTTTAGCGGCTTCTAGTTGTGGGGCTGGTTGAGAGGCCGCAGGTAAAGCTCCACCACTCATTTGGGCTTTGAGTAATGCTAATTCATCATCTACATCGCTGCTGGATTCTAACTGGGCAAATTGCTGCTCAATTCCATAGCCGCCTAACTCTCCAATGGCTTGGGAACGGGCTTCCATGTCCAATACCTTATTTTCCATGCGCTCAAAAGCCCCCATTGCACTGCTGGTATCAATACCGCCCAAGGTTTTTTGCAGTTCTTCATTGGCTTTAGCGGCTTTTGCTCTGGCTTGAAGCATATTTTTCTTGGTTTTAGCTTCAGCAATTTTGCTCTCTAGGGCAACTAGATTACGACGTAAATTTTCAACTTGTCCTGTTTGTTGATCGAGTTGAGCTTTGAGAGTCGCAGCCGTATCCGAAAAAGTCTTTTTCCGAACTAAAGCTTCTTTGGCGAGATTTTCATCTCCTTTTGTTAAAGCCAATTTTGCCCGTTGTTCCCATTTTCCTGCTTCACTGAGATCACTGTTATAACGCTGTTCTGTTCGCTTCTGTTCGGCAATAGTACGAGCAACGGCTTGGCGCAATTGAACCAAGTCTTCCTGCATATCGATCACAGCCTGTTCCAGAACTTTTTCTGGATCTTCAGCCTGGCTGACGAGATCGTTTAAGTTGGCACGGACAACTCGGCTAAGGCGATCGAATAATCCCATGATCTTATCTATCCTTTCAGCAACGTTAAGGGGTGAATACGGGGCTTATGACTAAAGAGCGTTAAACCGATAATAAATGGCTTTACCCTACATACCCCTTTATATTTTATTAAGTGTAAACCACACGGGAAAAGAGACGGCGCAACTTTACCGTTTTTTTCCTGTTTTAACGAATTAACTTAGGCTTTATTATATCTCGATCTTCAAAACCGCGATCGCTTCTAATCCTACTTAACACGGCGGAGATAAACGGTTGAACAAATTTTACAAGCCTATCCTAAATTAACCATTTCTAGCATTCAAGCTGCGTTAGCCATTGGAAGCAACTGAGATTTTTTTTAACAAGACGAATTTGAGCTATAATCGATAGGCTGTACCCTTATAACTTTAAAAGTATCATTATTAATAGTGCCTAGCAAAATGATTATATCTTGGCTCTAACAGAAAAGTTTTTCTGACTCGATCTTTCTCCCTGTCCCAACCTTCAGTTATTGCGAAACAGAATTAGGAATGAAATCACCAACACAACAACGGTTTGACTACGTTAAGATTGCGATCGCCTCGCCCGAAAGAATTCGTCAATGGGGAGAACGCAGCCTTCCCAATGGTATCGTTGTCGGCGAAGTTACCAAACCCGAAACCATTAACTACCGTACCTTAAAGCCTGAAATGGACGGACTTTTCTGTGAAAAGATTTTCGGGCCATCTAAGGATTGGGAATGCTGGTGTGGAAAATATAAACGAGTCCGCCATCGGGGGATCGTTTGCGAACGCTGTGGCGTAGAAGTGACCGAATCCCGTGTTCGTCGTCACCGTATGGGCTATATCAAGTTAGCAGCCCCTGTCACCCACGTTTGGTATCTCAAAGGGATTCCTAGCTATCTCAGCATCCTGTTAGATATGCCCCTACGGGATGTGGAACAAATTGTTTATTTCAATGCCTACGTGGTACTTGATCCAGGCAATGCCAGCAATTTGCAGTACAAACAATTACTAACCGAAGATCAGTGGGTAGAAATTGAAGATCAAATTTATGCCGAAGATTCCGAACTGCAAGGCATTGAAGTCGGGATTGGGGCAGAAGCCATTCAACGCATTTTAGAAGAACTCAACTTAGAAGAAGTTGCAGAAAAACTGCGGGAAGAAATTTTAGACAGCAAAGGGCAAAAACGCGCCAAACTGATCAAACGCCTACGGGTAATTGATAACTTCATTGCAACGAATTCCCAACCTGAATGGATGGTTTTAAGCACAATTCCTGTTATTCCGCCTGATTTGCGCCCAATGGTGCAATTGGATGGGGGACGGTTTGCGACCTCTGATTTAAATGATCTCTATCGCCGAGTAATCAACCGTAATAACCGTTTAGCCCGTCTTCAAGAAATTCTTGCCCCTGAAATTATCGTCCGTAACGAAAAACGGATGTTACAGGAAGCAGTCGATGCCTTGATTGACAATGGACGACGCGGCCGTACTGTGGTTGGTGCTAATAACCGCCCCTTAAAATCCTTATCCGACATTATTGAAGGGAAGCAAGGTCGTTTCCGTCAAAACCTCTTAGGGAAACGGGTTGACTACTCTGGACGTTCGGTTATCGTGGTCGGGCCAAAATTGAAAATTTATCAATGCGGTTTGCCCCGTGAAATGGCCATTGAACTTTTCCAGCCCTTCGTCATTCATCGCTTAATTAAATTAGGCATGGTGAATAACATTAAAGCGGCGAAGAAACTGATCCTCAAAAATGATCCTCAAGTTTGGTCAGTCTTAGAAGAAGTAATCACAGGTCACCCCGTTCTCTTAAACCGTGCGCCGACCCTCCACCGTTTGGGGATTCAAGCCTTTGAACCGATTCTAGTTAACGGTCGAGCCATTCAGTTACACCCGTTAGTATGTCCTGCCTTTAACGCTGACTTTGACGGTGACCAAATGGCAGTTCACGTTCCCCTATCCTTGGAAGCTCAAGCAGAAGCCCGTTTGTTAATGTTGGCTTGCCATAACGTACTTTCTCCTGCGACGGGTAAACCTATTGTTGCGCCTTCTCAGGATATGGTTTTGGGTTGTTACTACCTCACCGCTGAAAATCCTAATGCTCAAAAAGGTGCAGGGCGGCATTTTGCCAGCTTGGAAGATACCTTAAAGGCTTACGAGCAGGGCAATGTGGATCTGCACGCCATGATTTGGGTTCGTCACAATGACGCAAAAGTTGTGACTGACAAATCAGATGATGAGGTTCAAAATACTGAAACCTTAGAAGACGGTACGGTGATGAAGTACTACAAACAGCGTAAGGTGCGGGAAACTGCTGACGGAGAATTATTATCGCAATATATTCTCACCACCCCAGGCCGAATTATTTATAATGTCACCATTGAGGAAGCCCTACAAGTGGCCTAACTCAGGTGTCATTTCGGTTAAAACAGAATGCTGGCTAGGGTTTGGAGTGCGTCCCTCATTGGGATTGAATCGGTTAAAGTAGGCGTAGAAGTCGATGTATCGGGCGGTTTACCTGCAATTACAGTTGTGGGTCTGCCTGATACCGCCGTCCAAGAATCACGGGAACGGGTGAAAGCTGCTTTAAAAAATGCGGGTTTTGCTTTCCCTGTCCGTAAAATTGTCATTAACCTTACGCCTGCGGACTTACGCAAAGAAGGCCCTAGCTTTGATCTCCCCATTAGTGTCGGTATTTTGGCCGCATCGGAGCAAGTTGATCCCCAATTGTTAGGGGATTTTTTATTCATTGGGGAAATGTCGCTCGATGGTAGCCTGCGTCCTGTTCCAGGCGTGTTGGCGATCGCGGCCAGAGCAGAGCAATTAGGATTTACGGGAATGGTTGTCCCTGCGGATAATGCCCAAGAAGCGGCTGTCGTAAAGGGGATTTCGGTTTATGGGTTTAACCATTTATCCGAAGTGGCGCAATTTCTCGCTGAACCTGATCGTTACCAGCCTGTTCAGTTGGATGCCCTGTCAGAATTTCAGCGATCGCCGAATTTGGTTCCTGATTTAAAAGATGTCAAAGGCCAAAACCATGCCCGTCGTGCCTTAGAAATTGCTGCCGCAGGGGGACATAATTTGATCTTTGTGGGGCCGCCTGGGAGTGGAAAAACTATGCTGGCTCGACGTTTACCAGGGATCTTGCCGCCCCTAGCCTTTGATGAAGCTTTGGAAGTGTCTCAAATTCACTCGGTTGCGGGTTTATTGAAAAATAAAGGCTCTCTTATTCGGGAACGCCCTTTTCGCAGTCCCCATCATTCCGCTTCTGGGCCATCTCTAGTTGGTGGCGGTAGTTTTCCTCGACCTGGCGAAATCTCCCTGGCCCATCGGGGCGTGTTATTTCTCGATGAATTAACGGAATTTAAACGTAATGTTTTAGAGTTTCTACGGCAACCCCTTGAGGACGGCTATGTGAGTATTTCGAGAACTCGGCAATCTGTCTTGTTTCCTGCGAAATTTACCTTAATTGCCAGTACCAATCCCTGTCCCTGTGGGTATTTTGGCGATACGATTCAAGCTTGCTCCTGTTCACCCCGACAGCGCGAAATGTATTGGGCAAAATTATCGGGGCCGTTGATGGATCGGATTGATCTACAGGTAACCGTCAGTCGCCTTAAGCCTGAAGAAATGACTCGACAATCGGCAGGAGAGGATTCTCAATCTATCCGCGATCGCGTCAAACAGGCCCGTCAGGTCGCTCAAGAACGGTTTAAAACAGAACAATCGATTAAATCCAATGCAGAAATGCAATCTTCCCATCTTCGTGCCTTTTGTCAATTAGATGATGCCAGCCGCAATTTATTAGAAGGAGCCATCCGTAAATTAGGATTGTCTGCTAGGGCAATGGATCGCATCTTAAAAGTTTCGCGAACGATCGCCGATTTAGCAGAATCCGAGGTCATTCAAAGCCATCATGTCGCCGAAGCTATCCAGTATCGAACCTTAGACCGCCAAGCCTAAGGGTCAGCAAAACCTTAACCTAATAGCTTGAACAAGCTGAATTATCCGTAATCAGCGTTAACTTATTGGGTTCAATCAACCCCGAACTTTGGCATGGCAACGGGGGCGATTTATGAGAATACCTATGACAGTTTGTAAATTTTTTGCTAAAAATAATTAAGGTAGATTAAGGCAATACTCGCCTAAATCCTTAGCAAGTTGGAATTTCTTCTTACTTGTGAAATATTAAAAAATGTTACAAGCTTGGTTGGGGTTATCCTAAACAAAGCCTTGGGAGTATTATTCCTGCGCTTGAGAAGCGGATTCAGTTTATACTAATCCAGTTTTCAAGGGTCTCATCTTATAAGACAATGGGACTATTAACGCAAAACACAAGAAACTCCATTAAGAAATCTTGCCCTTGATTTTATTTAGTTAAGCAAGAGGATTTGAATCTATGACGATTGCAGTCGGACGCGCCCCAGTAGAACAGGGATGGTTTGATGCCCTCG
>CAYZWO010000045.1:14609-31361 GCA_964482215.1 uncultured bacterium | reverse complement strand
GCAACTTCAGACCACAGAGACGCAACGGCAATGACATCAATAATGGTATCGGGAGAATTGGCCGCGATCGCTTGTTTTAAAGCGGTCACCATACGCTCCGTAACGGGGGAAGCTGCGATCAGTCGTCCTTCTTGCTTCACCTTAGCATTCACAATAATGCTGACTCTGCCGCTGGTTCTGGGTTTTTTCAATTGCGGATTGCTCACTAAATTCTATCCCCCTTCCCTAGATGTAATGCCTCGATAATAAACTGTCTCACTTTAACGGTAAACAGGCAGCGTAAACTGGAAACAACTCCCTTGTCCAGGAACGCTATTCACCCAAATTTGCCCATAGTGCGCCTGAATTATTTTACGGCAGAATGATAAACCTAAACCGTAACCTTCTTCTGCTTCATCCCGTGTTAACCGAAAATGCCCTTCAAAAATACTATTTTGTTTCGCTTCAGGAATTCCTGGCCCTGTATCAGCGATACTAACTTGAATTTTTTGCGTGGTACGGTGCAAGATGGAAACCTTAATTGTTCCTCCTGGCGGTGTGTATTTAATAGCATTATCTAATAAATTGGCAAACACTTGCTGAATTAACTCTTCATCTCCGTAAACTGACGGTAAATTTTGGGGAATATCGACTTCTAAGATTAAAGACTTGGTTTCAAATTTTTCTTGGTAAAGATCCAGAATTTCCCCCCCCAAAGCTTGTAGATAAAATTGGGTGCTGTGGAGTTCAAATTGAGACGTAAAATTTTTCGAGGCTTGTAAAATATCGGTAATTAACCGATTCATAATCTGAAATTGCTTACGAGATTGTTTAAACAAGTGTTCCCGTAATTGGGGAGTTTTTTCATTTTCGGGTTTATGTTGCAGTAATTCTAGAGTATCCACCGCAATGGAAGCCGCCGTTAAAGGACTCCGTAAATCATGGGCCAACATAGCCAAAATTTGGTCTTTAAATTTAACCTGTTCTGACAAAAATTCTTTTTCTTGCTTAAGCCGAAAGATCTCATCGGTTAAGCGCATTAGTTCGGCTGAGTCGTGGAAGGATGAGGTTTTATTCTGATTAACATTAACAACTGTCGTGGCTTCTTCTAGTTTTGACCGTTCTAATAACTGATCGGCGATCGCTTGCTCCCAGTGGGGCCACCATTTTTTGAGTTGATAAACAATATTGCTGCCTGCTAAGGTTTGTCGGGGTTCGGGGGAAATTTTAACGAGGGATGGGGTAGCGACCAAACGAAAATACTCGACCAGGTGAGGCTGTTCGGCAATGTCGATTACCTGAAGTTCAAACGGATAGTCGGTTTTTAACTCCTGAACATAGGCTTGAATTTGTTTAACATTTTCCTGGGAATAGGGACGCTCATCGATAAACAGCAAAAGTTGCAGCAACACGGGAGCGGGCGAAAGTTGTCCAGAAGTTGTTGACATGTTACTGAGAAGTCGCACAGAAAAGGCCCATCACAAAGCAAATCGAATTCAGAATAAGAATGTCTCAACCCTTTACCAAGATAGTTGGCTTGATTTTAACTTAAAAAGTGGGAAAAACTTTCACTGGCAAGATAGGATTCAAGTTGGATCTGGAAAATTAGCAACAAGATCAGCAACTAAGCGAACAGCAAGACTGGATTGAACGATAACGATATAATTTAGGGAAGATTTGTGACTATTCTATTTTTTCGCAATTGCTTTGGTGGTCTTTCTGAATACGATTCAAGCCCTAATTAGTCGCTGGTGGTCGGAGTTTCCCTTGCAAACTCGATTAATGGCCGCAGCAACCCTCGTCGTTTCCCTATTTATGAGTGGACTCACCTTTTGGGCTGTCAATACCATTCAGCAAGATGCCCAACTGAGTGATACCCGCTTTGGGCGCGATTTAGGCTTATTATTGTCTGCCAATGTCAGTCATCTAGTCGATGAGAAGAATTTAACCGAGGTAGCGCGCTTTTCCAGCCGTTTTTATGAAAGTACCTCCAGTGTCCGTTATATGATCTATGCCGATCAACAGGGCAAGATTTTTTTCGGCGTTCCTTATTCAGAAGCAGAAGTCCAAAACTCCCTAATTATCGAGCGTCATATTGAACTGCCTGACGAGCATTTTGAAGATGCAGAGTTACCCCTCGTCCGTCAGCACCGCACCCCCAACGGAGAAGTTACTGATGTCTTTGTTCCCCTCAAGCATGAAGGCCGCTATCTCGGTGTATTAGCCTTAGGCATCAATCCCAACCCTGCGGTCGTCAATTCTTCTAACCTAACCCGTGATGTCACCATTGCGGTTTTTATTTCTATCTGGGTCATGGTTATTTTGGGGGCAGTCTTTAATGCCTTAACGATTACCCAACCGATTAAGGAATTATTATTAGGCGTTAAAAATATTGCTAGGGGTAACTTTAAGCAACGCATTGATCTGCCCTTTGGTGGTGAATTAGGGGAATTAATTGATAGTTTTAATGAAATGGCGGAACGGTTAGAACGCTATGAAGAACAGAATATTGAAGAGTTAACCGCCGAAAAAGCCAAATTAGATACCCTTGTTTCGACCATTGCCGATGGAGCCATTTTAGTCGATACCAATTTACAGTTACTTTTAGCTAACCCGACGGCTCGGCGTTTGTTTGCTTGGGAAGGTCAGGAGTTTACAGGAAAAAATGTTCTGGAACATCTACCCCCTGAGATTACCGCCCAATTGACGCAGCCCTTGAAAACCATGGCCAGCGATCGCCCAGGAATCTCGCAAGATGACTCCAATGATCCCTTTGCCTCAGAAGAATTCCGTCTGACCCTGACCCAACCTTTACCCCGTACCATTCGCCTGATGTTGACCCATGTATTTGACCAACATCGAGAAACGGTTAAAGGAATTGTGATGACGGTACAGGATATCACCAGGGAAGTGGAACTCAACGAAGCCAAAAGCCAATTTATCAGTAACGTTTCCCACGAACTCCGCACCCCGCTATTTAATATCAAATCCTTTATTGAAACCCTCTGTGAATTTGGGGAAGATTTAACGGAAGTCGAACGCCACGAATTTTTACAAACCGCCAACCATGAAACGGATCGGCTCACCCGTTTAGTTAATGATGTGTTGGATTTATCCCGCCTAGAATCTTCCCGTATTTATCATCTCGATGCGGTGGATATTAATCAGTTAATTGAACAAACCCTACGTTCCTATCAACTCAACGCCAAAGATAAGGGATTGCAGTTATGTCAAGAAATTGAAGCAGGTTTACCCCCCGTTTTGGGGCATTATGATTTGCTGTTACAGGTCATGACTAACTTAGTGGGAAATGCAGTGAAATTTACGCCCGCAGGTGGGACAATCGCGATTCGAGCTTCAAAAATTGAACGCCTTTCCGAAGAGGATCAGCTTTTAGGCTTTGTCCGCATTGAGGTTTCTGATACAGGTATTGGCATTGACTTAGAAGATCAAGAAGCTATTTTTGATCGTTTTTATCGAGTCGAAAATCGTGTCCATACCTTAGAGGGAACGGGTTTAGGGCTTTCCATTGTCAAAAATATTATTGATAAACACCACAGCCATATTCATTTGGTCAGCGAAGTGGGAGTCGGAACAACGTTTTGGTTTGATCTGGCGGTTTATCAGAAATCTGTGCAAGTTGTTACGACTAATCAAGAATCCGCAACCGTTTTTTAACCGATCATTAATAGTTTTCAGTGTCAACAATTTCAAAAAATATGCAGTTTGCTCAACGCTTACAAGCCTTACAATCCAATGTTTTTGCCGATATGGATCGGGTTAAGACCGAAGCCAAACGTTTAGGAAAGTCGATTATTGATTTATCCTTAGGTTCCTCTGACTTACCCGTTGATAACAGCATTCTGGCGGAAATTGAGCGATCGCTGTATGACCCTAGCACTCATGGATATCTGTTACACAACGGAACTCAGGATTTTCGCGAAGCCGTAGCAAGCTGGTATGAAAAACGCTTTGGCATTGCCCTTGATCCAAATACTGAAGTCTTACCCCTCATTGGCTCTCAGGAAGGAACCGCCCATTTACCCCTCGCTATTCTTAATCCAGGCGACTTTGCCCTATTACTTGACCCTGGCTACCCTTCCCATGCAGGGGGCGTTTACCTGGCGGGCGGACAAATTTATGCCATGCCCTTACTAGCCGAAAATCAATTTTTACCTGTCTTTGCTGAGATTCCTGATACGGTTTTGGCTCAGTCCAAGCTAATGGTGTTGAGCTATCCCCACAATCCCACCACCGCGATCGCGCCCCTAGAATTTTTCCAAGAAGCCGTTAACTTCTGTCGGCAACATGATTTGGTGTTAGTCCACGATTTTCCCTATTTTGATTTTGTGTTTGGTGATGCGCCCTTACCCCCTTCAGTTTTGCAGGCAGATCCTCAAAAAGAACTGTCCATTGAATTTTTTACCTTTTCCAAGTCCTACAACATGGGGGGCTTTCGAGTTGGGTTTGCCATTGGTAATGCTGAGTTAATCCTGAACCTGCGTAAAATTAAAGCAATGGTGGACTTTAACCAATATCAAGGCATTTTTCGAGGCGCGATCGCGGCCTTAAAGAGTCCCCCCAGTTTAGTGCAAGCAACCATTAACCACTTTGAACAACGTCGAGATGCTTTTATCAACGCCTTGCATAAAATTGGCTGGAACGTCCCCACGCCCGAAGCAACCATGTATATCTGGGCGAAACTGCCTGAGCGTTGGCAAACGGATTCTGTCGGATTTTGTACCCAATTGTTGTTAGAAACAGGCGTTGCGGTATCACCAGGATCGGGCTTTGGGAAAACGGGCGAAAGTTATGTGCGCTTTGCCTTGGTTTATGACCCACCGATTTTAGAAGAAGCCGTTGCTAAAATAGCCGAATTTCTGAAATTAAACCTGTAAAAACGGTTTACGAGGATTAAAACTCTCTAACTCACGGATGGCTTGATAAAGTTCCAATTCTTTCTCGCTCGGTTCAGGTGGCATAGCAATCTGAATTTCTACCAATTGATCGCCCCGACTGCCCCGACCATCAGGATAACCTTTTTGAGCTAACCGTAAGCGTTGCCCTGCTTTGACTCCTTTGGGCACCATCATTTTGACTAACCCATCAATAGTAGGAATCTCGATGGCTCCCCCTAAAATGGCTTCACTGGGGGTCACGGGAATGCGACAAAAAATATCTGAACCCTGCACTTCAAAAAAGGGATGGGGCGCAATACTGATTTTTAAATATAAATCACCGCCATTCATGCCCTGTTCTTTGAGCCGAATACGTTGACCGTCAATCATTCCCAGAGGCATTTCTACTTCCAGCGATCGCCCATCCTCTAACCGAATGCGTTCGCGTCCCCCCCGATAGGCTTTTTCCAAAGAAATGGTTAACTTGGCTTCCACATCCCTGGGAGAAGGGCGACTCGGATTAACCACCTTAGTCCGTTTCGTCGTCTGGGGTGCAAAATCTTTCCAATATTCTGCCGCTTGTCGATTGCCACTGGTGCCATTGCGGTTATTATTTTGGGGGCGTGCGCCAGGTTTGCGTTTACCTCTGCCAAACAACAAGTTATCGTAATCAGCCCGCGAAGTTTCGTCGGAAAGGACATCATAGGCTTCGTTAATATCCTTAAATTTCTCCTCTGCTAACTTATTATTGGGGTTAACGTCAGGGTGATATTGTCGGGCCAATTTCCGAAACGTCTTTTTTATCTCTTCATTGCTTGCATCTCTAGGAACACCCAGAATTTGATAATAATTACGCACTTGTTGCATAGAATTTTAATGATTAGTTGATAGTTAATAATGAATAATTGATAGTGAAAAATGAATAGCTAAACCTTAAAATTGACTACTCACTAATCGCTATGAACTAACTAGAACCAATCATCATCATCGTCATCATCCCAGTTATTTTCGGGGGGTAAGTTACGAGCACGCCCTCGGTTACTATAGCGTTCATTATCAGATCGACCATAACGTTCCTGAGACGGTCGGCTGGGATAATCGCCGTTAGTGGTTGGCCGTTGACGGGGGCGCGCATTACTCGAACGGTTGTAATCGTAATCTCCCGAATCCTCGAAATCATCATAGGCATCGTTATTACGAGAACGGGACGAGCGATTGTTTCCGATATCAAAGTATTGGGATGAGTTAGAGCCGTAGTTGTCTCGATAGTTATCTCTTGCAGGAGGATTACGATAGGAGGCACCGCGCGTTTCATTGCGATAGGGACGGTAATCGTCTTGATAATCCGCCCGACGAGTGACATACAGATCGTCATCATCATCACCCGTAAAGGTTTTCTTCAATGCCGTAAAGAAGCTTTCATCCTCTTCTTCATATTGCAAGCGAACTTCTCGGTTGAGTTCGTACAAGACATCCTGTAAATCCGCCTGAGCGCGGTCTAAACGACGTTCATCATCTTTTTCTAAACTATCTAGAATTTCCGCTGATAGAGCATCCACTTGGCGACGATAGGAAGTGGTAAAGGCACTGCCAAAATCTAGCGTAACTTCCTTCAGACGACGTTGAGCTTGATCGGTTAACGCTTTGGCCTTATTGCGTTTTTCGATGCGCTCGCGGCGTTCTCGATCCTGATCAGCAAATTGTTCCGCTTCTTGGATCATACGGTTCACTTCAAACTCACTCAGGGTTGAAGCCCCTTGCACCGTAATGCTTTGTTCTCGACCTGTGGTTTTGTCCCGTGCGGTCACTTGCAGAATGCCGTTAGCGTCAATATCAAAAGATACTTGGATTTGGGGCATCCCTCTAGGGGCAGGGGGAATTCCTGTTAGCTTAAAGCGACCCAAGGATTTATTATCCGTCGCCATTTCCCGCTCTCCCTGGAGAACGTGGATCTCTACCATTGTTTGATTATTTTCACCTGTGGAAAAAACATCTGATTTCCTTACGGGAATAGTGGTATTGCGGGGTAACAACTTTTTCATTACGCCGCCAATGGTTTCCAGTCCCAACGATAGGGGCGTAACGTCCAATAATAAAACATCTTTTACTTCACCTTTTAAAACCCCTGCTTGAATGGCCGCACCGATCGCGACGACTTCATCAGGATTGACGTTTTCATTGGGTTCTCGGTCGATGAAACTACGGACAAGTTCTTTGATCATGGGCATCCGTGTACCACCACCGACTAAAACCACTTCATCCACTTGAACGGGGCTTAAACCCGCATCAGATAAAACCCGCTTTAAAGGACGACGGAGACGGCTGACGAGATCCCCAGCAAGGTCTTCAAATTCTGCACGGGTTAACCGCGTTTCTAAGTGTTTTGGGCCTTCTTCTTCCGTTGCCGTAATAAAGGGTAAGTTAATGTCGGTAACGCTAACACCTGAAAGTTCAATTTTGGCTTTTTCGGCTGCTTCTGTTAGACGTTGCAAAGCCTGACGATCTTCTCGGAGGTCAACTTTGTCGGTTTCTAGGAATTTTTCCGCTAACCAGTTAACAATGCGTTTATCAAAATCATTGCCCCCTAACTGGGTATCGCCACTGGTCGCTTTAACTTCAAACACGCCATCGCCGACTTCCAAAATGGAAACGTCAAAGGTTCCGCCCCCCAAGTCAAAAACGAGAATTTTTTTATTGCTACGTTGATCGAGTCCGTAAGCTAGGGCTGCTGCGGTGGGTTCGTTGATAATGCGTAAAACTTCTAAGCCTGCAATGCGGCCTGCATCCCTGGTGGCTTGTCGCTGGGAATCATTGAAATAAGCGGGGACGGTAATCACGGCACCTGTCACTTTTTCCCCTAAATAGCGGCTGGCTTCTTCGGCTAATTTGCGTAAAATCATGGCCGAAATTTCTTCAGGCGCAAAGTCTTTTTTCAGTCGGGGACAGCGAATCTTAATATTGTCATTTTCATCTCGTCGAATGGTATAGGGCACTTTTTTGGATTCAGCCGTTAATTCTCCGTAACGTCGCCCCATGTAGCGTTTGACCCCAGAAAAGGTATTTTGTGGATTCAGCACTGACTGTCGCCGCGCCATTTGCCCAGCAACAAATTCTCCGTCTTTATTAAACCCAACCACAGAAGGCGTGGTTCGCATTCCTTCTGAATTGGCAATGACGACTGGTTTGCCACCTTCCATCACGGCTACTACGGAGTTGGTTGTGCCCAAGTCAATGCCGACTACTTTGCCCATGTGTGTTTGTGTCTCCAGCTACTCCAAAGGGAGGGTCAGTATTTTAGTCCCTTGCTTACATATTATAGGGTGTGTCCATTCTATCGAATATCGGGCTAGGTAAATTTTCTCAATCACTTGGCAGGATCAATGAACATACGCGATCGCCTTGGCCGGAGCTTTGTCTACACGATTGAAAATATTGATATAGTTAGAGGTATAAAGGTAGAGAATTTAATATTTCTAGATGAAATGAGAGTATTATTGGGAATACTGCGAGAGTATGGAAGATGTCTTTCAGGAAAAAGACTGTATGCTCAAAAACCTTTTTATCGAGGAGAAAGGATAATTGTAATCGGATAGAACAGTGGAAATTAAAAGCCTTGTATTCGTCGTTTTGTTCCTAAATCAAAAGAGGTCGTGGTGCAATTGTTGAATTTAGCCGTCCGCAGTTTCTTGAATTAATTGAGTCATAAATTTTTACCTGTTTTCTTGAATCTCAGCAATTTGAGTTAGTAGCTCTTGTTCCCGTTTACTTTATCCATTCCGTCAAAACGCGATCGCGCTTATAACGAAGATTTTGCTAAAACCGATTGACCTGTTAATACTTGAACCGCCGCTTGATACTGTAAATCTTCTTCAGTACCAATTTGCGGATAACTAATTAAGCCTTGTGATACCACCTCATCGGGGATAATGCCTAACTTGTGAATATCTTTATGATTAGGCGTTTCGTATTTGGCAACGGTTACCGCTACGCCTGAACCATCGGGAAGTTCAAACAGGGATTGAATTAATCCCTTACCAAAGGTTTTTTCGCCAATTAAAATAGCACGACCGTTATCCTGTAAAGCACCTGCTAAAATCTCACTGGCACTTGCAGTTCCTTGGTTTACTAATACGACTAAAGGCGCATCGGTTAAAGCGGCTCCATTGGCGGTAAACGTATCTTGAATGCCTTGACGATTGACGGTGTAGACAATATTTCCTTCAGGCAACCACAGCCGCGCAATATCAATTCCTGCTTGCAGTAATCCTCCAGGATTGTTTCGTAGATCGAGAATATAAGCTTTTGCGCCTTGTTTCTTCAGATTATTAATCGAATGGGCAATTTCTTGGGAAGCATTGGCACTAAATTGACTGAGGCGAATATAGCCGATCGCAGTTTTATTGTGATCTTTATCTAAACTGGCAAAAACGGGACTTAAGGAAATGCGATCGCGGACTAAATCCACTTGACGAATTTGAGCCGCATCCTGATCACTGGGTTGAATGGTGAGGGAAACGGTTGTTCCTTTGGGGCCACGCATTCTAGCTGCTGCTTCATCCAGGCTCAAGGTGCTGGTGTCGATCGCGTCAATTTTTAAAATGCGATCGCGAGGTTTCAACCCAGCCGACTCCGCAGGAGAACCCGCCAACGGTGCGACCACTTCTAAATTACCCGTATCAGGATCGATATTAATTTGCAGACCAACTCCCGACAATTCCCCCGACGTATTCACCTGTAAATTACGGTACTGTTCAGGACGCAGAAAGCGAGTAAATGGCTCATCTAGGGTCGCTAACATTCCCTCAATGGCTTTATAAGCATCTTCACGGTCATGAAATGGCTTCTTAATGGTTTGCTGACGGATTAACCACCAATTTTGATGATTAAAGGTATCGTCCAAATAGGACTGATTGACTAATCGCCAAGCTTGCAACACTAACTTTTGTTCCTCGCTAAAGGCGTTTGCATCAGGCATCCAGCCCCAAGACGAAAGTAGAAAGAATAAACCTGTGAGCAGTGTTAACCAAAATTTGCGTTGTTTCATGTCGAGATGATCAGCCGTTAATAATTTTAAAATTTTAACCAAGCAGAATCCCAAGGGCCGCCCCCAACTTCTAAACCTGCCAATGTACTGGTGGCCTGAACAATGGAGTTGCCTTGTTTTAAACCTAATTCTAACGTTAACCTTCCCTTGGTGGTATCTTGGCAACAATAGCTTAATCCTTTTTCCGTAGGAGCGCGGATAGCCATTGCAGCCAATTCCGTCTCTCCTGTGAGAGTCACGCAAAATTGCTCATTGACCGCTTGCATTTGCCACTTTCCCCAAGGTTGAATCTGCCAAGTAACCTGAGCATTCCAAGGCACAAATTCATAAAATTTTCCTTGATAATGGATGCCGATCATGGCGACTTCTTCCATTATTCCTAACACCTGCCGCCGACCGCCCCCCGCCGTTATCGTTAAATCAGGTTCATTCGTAAACGCATTGCAATGTATCCAAAACCAACGCTGAGGAAAAAATCGACCCCAATTTTTTTCACTGTAAGCAGGCACATTTGCAAATTCATACCGTTCTCCCTGCCATTCAATCCAACCCGTTGCTAACCCGTGCGCCATCAAGATTTGCCAACCAGGTTCAAAAATGGGCAAGAAAGAAAGCCAACCTGCGGTAGATTGTTGTTTTCCCCAACCATAAATCGGTTGAGTGCGATACGACCAACGACACGGATGATTTTGCTCAGGAGAATGCAATACACCTTGATGAAAAGTTGCAGTAACCTGATAGCCTTCTTGAATATGGTGCTGAAAATCCTGTTCGTTTAATAACTGTGGAGAAATGCTTAAATTCGTTTTTCCCCAATGCCCTAACGCTAAATGATGTTGACTCGCCCAAAATTTTTGCGTATTAGGAAAAGTTCGACAGAGATAGCGATCGCCTGGCCCAAAGATTTGTGCAGCACCGCCACTATTAGCCTTACCTCCAGTGGGGTCTTCAATGGAGTACATAAAGGCAAAACTTTCTGCAATTTCTGGCAGTGTTACTCGAAAATACCACCCCTCAAAAAAGCGATCGCTCTTGCCGTCCCAATGATAACCACTATGGGGCGTTTGGATGGGGTTATCCCAATCTTTCGCAGAAACGGGGAATAGATTCATGATAATTTTTCATCAAATCCCCCCGCCTATCGGCACCCCCCTTAATAAGGGGGGCAGGGGGGATCAACTGCTAAACGATTTTATATTTAATTATGTCTTCCTATTTAATTGCTGGGATTCCTGCTAAATCCAAAATTTGAGGAATCAACTCTTCTGTTTTAATAGCCATTAAATGCACACCCTGACATAGATCTTTCGCCATAACGACCTGTTCAGCGGCAATTTTGACTCCTTCATGAAGTGGATCGGGGGCAGCAGCAAGACGTTCAATAATTTCATCAGGAATATGAACGCCAGGGACATTTTTCTTGATAAATTGAGCATTTTTAGCAGACTTTAATAAGAAAATACCTGCCAAAACGGGTTTATTGCATCCTGCGGCGATTTGGGTCATGAATTTATCCAAGCGTTCAAAATCGGTAATTAACTGACTTTGGAAAAACTGCGCCCCTGCGTTAACCTTGCGCTCAAAACGGCTCTGTAACCCTGACCAACTATTGGATTGGGGATCAACGGCAGCCCCCGCAAACAAATCTAGGGGTTCATCGGGTAGGGGTTTATCGTTATAGTCAAACCCTGCATTGAGTTTTTGAATGAGTTGCAGCAAACGCACTGATTCTAAATCAAAAACGGGTTTCGCTTTAAGATGATCCCCTGCTTTAATGGGATCACCTGTTAACGCCAAAATATTGCCAATTCCCAGGGCATAGGCTCCCATCAGATCCGCTTGTAGGGCAATGAGGTTGCGATCGCGGCAAGTGACCTGACAAATCGGTTCTATTCCATCATTTTTTAAGATCAAAGATGCAGCCAAAGACGACATCCGTAATACTGCGCGACTACCATCGGTAACATTAACCGCATGAACTCGCCCTTTGAGACCTTGCGAAACTGCTAACATGCGTTGGGGATTGCCACCCTTGGGAGGAGTGACTTCCGCCGTGATTAAAAACTCTTTAGCCGCGATCGCCTGACGAAATTTGGTTAGCATGTTTGCACTGGAATTGACATTAAATTGCTCGCTATTATAGTCGGATGGGTGCAACAGGGTTACATTTTGGGTAAATAACCTAACGCCTCTTTCACCCGTAAAAGAGTTTGATTAGCAACGGCTTCAGCTTTGTGTTGACCGTCCCGCAGGACAGATTGTAAATAACCCTTATCATCCATAATGGATTGGTATTTATCCTGAATCGGTTTTAAGGATTCGATTACCGTATCGGTTAACAAAGGCTTAAATTGTCCCCAGCCCATGTCCTGACATTCGGTGGCAACCTCGGCTTTCGGCTTGTTAGACAGGATGCTATACAAGGTCAAGAGGTTATTGCATTCGGGGCGTTCTGGGTCATCAAACACTAATCCTTTAATGGGATCAGTTTTACACTTCTTGATTTTTTTCTGAATGGCATCGGGCGGATCGAGGAGGTTAATGCGGCTCAGTTCCGATTCGTCGGATTTCGACATCTTCTTAGTGCCATCGGTCAAGCTCATCACCCGCGCACCTTCTTTGCGAATTAAGGGATCAGGCAATTTTAAAACGGGTTTGTCCTTACTGCCAAATTTGTCATTAATCCGAATAACAATATCGCGGGTTAATTCTAAATGTTGCTTTTGATCTTCCCCCACAGGCACTTTATCGGCATCATAAAGCAAAATATCGGCTGCCATAAGTACGGGATAATCCAGCAAACCCACACTCACGTTTTCTCCCTGTTTAATGGCTTTTTCCTTATACTGAGTCATCCGTTCTAGCCAGTTCAGAGGTGTAATACAGTTGAGTAACCAAGCCAGTTCACTGTGAGCCGAAACATGGGATTGCACAAAAATGGTGGAATACTGCAAGTCGATACCACAGGCTAAATACAAAGCCGCGATCGCGTAGGTATCTTGGGCAAGGATTTGGGGATTGTGGGGAACGGTGATGGCGTGTAGGTCTACAACACAGAAGAAATTATCGTAATCCTGTTGATTTTCAACCCAATTGCGGATTGCACCTAAATAATTGCCTAAATGTAAGTTGCCAGTCGGTTGCACCCCAGAGAGAATTCTTTGCTTACCCATGCGTTGGTTATGGTTAAATGAGCGTTTGGTTTAATTTTATAATTACTTAAGAACTTTCTGTTAAGTTTTCTTACAATTGACTGTTAGCTAGATAATTTTCCGATTAACGTATGGGTTCTTATCTAAATTAGTATGGGCAAAATAAACTCGCTATGACAGTTACAACGGCTAAAAAAATGTCATTTGAAGCGTTCCTAAACTATGAGGATGGAACTGATTTTTTATATGAGTTAGAAAATGGAGAATTAATTCCTGTGCCTTCGGAGAGTGAGCTTAATCGGCGTATTGCTTCTTTTTTGTTTGCCTATTTTCTACAACAAGGAATTCCTTTTTATCGAATTAGTACAAAGACAGAAATTGCAGTTAATAGCAGACAAGTCGGGGTTAGGATACCTGATTTAGTGATTTATTCTGAAGAATTGGCAATTGCAATGGAAGGGGCAACGCGATCGCTAATTTTGATGGATATGCCGCCACCGTTATTAGTGGTTGAGGTGGTTAGCCCGAATCAGGAAAATCGAGATTATCGTTACAAACGCTCGGAGTATGCAGCACGGGGGATTGCGGAATATTGGATTGTTGATCCCGTTGCTAAAAAGGTTACGGTGTTGGAGTGGGTAGAGGGTTTTTATGATGAGCAGGTTTATGTCGGAGAGAGCGCGATCGCGTCCAGTGTATTTCCTAACATCCAGTTAACGGCAAAGCAAGTTTTACAGGAATAAATACTTTCAATTCTTCGCATTCAGAAAAATTCTAGAATAATTCAATAAAAGAAGTTTTGCTATAATTGAAAATCAGATTTGCGGTTATTTCTATGGATATTCTGATTGAGTCAACTAAAAGATTTGAAAAAGATATTAAAAGCTTAAGTGAAAAGGATAAAGCTATAACAATTACGAAAATTAATAATTATGCGAATCTTCTCGTTACTCAACCAACAGTAGCGAATCGTTATATTCATCGTCTTCCCTTAGTTGCTCAACTCAATGGCTATGAGTCTTCACTTTCTATACTAAAAGTTTCGTATAAACTGAGAGCTATTTTAACAATTGATGAAGATCCTATTTTTGGACAGATTATTATTACACTTTTTCGAGTTGTTCAGCGTGATGATCTTGATAAAGCTTATCAGGGGATAGCCGAGTCTTTATATCAAGACTTACGACATCATCAACAGGAAGTAGCCGCGATCGCGTAATTGATTTTATGGCACAAACCTTAACTCTATGTGATGAATACGGCATTATTTACGAAGCAATGAAGATTTTGCCTGATGATAAACTCAAAATTGGTTTTCTTGAAGCTTTGGCAGAATTAGAAGATAGTGAGTGTCACCGAACCCGAACTTTCCCTAAAACAAGGTTACATAAAGTTAAAGGTGTGAAACAAGCAATTTATCGGGCTGATATCGATAAGATTTCAGGTTGGCGTATTCACGTTCAATATATTGATGGTCAAATTCATCTCAAAGATATTATTGAGGGGCAAAAGCATGATGATGTTCAAACTATTATTAAGTCTAAAAAAGGACGTTATGAATAGTTTCCAGCAATTTTTTAAATGTTTAGCCAATATTTACAATACACATTCAGAGGATAAACTTATGCTTGGAAAAAATTATTTTTCTAATAGGCTCGGTGATATTTATGAATATTCAAGAATCCATTACAAATGTGGTGATGGAGAAGGAATTTTTAATAATAATCCTGCTAAATATTATTGGGAGCTATGTGTAGATGTTTCAGGAAATATTATTTTTGTACTACACCCAAAAAATAATTATATACCTTTAGATAATTTTAGGATTAATAGTTTCTCTGGTAAATCTAATGATGAGACTTGGAATATAAATTGCACTGATATTCGTATTGTAAAGCAGTCAGTGAAGGTAAACGAGAATCACTCATTATTTTGTATTCCAAGCACTGTTATTTTAACACGAAAAACGCAGTCAGCTAATACTCCGAATCAGGCAAAAGTTTATTTAAGTAATTTTGATTTTGTTGGACTTGATGATAAACAAGGATTCTTTGTAAAAATCAATTCTACTAAAAGCATTTATTTTCAACTTCTTGAAAATAAAAAAGAAATCAGTGAATTAATCGAAATAAAGAGGATTGACAATGCTATTTTATCAACTTTTGATATTCCGATTAATGACGATGAAACAATAGATGAAATTGAACTTGAGATTGAATCTATAAGCTGGTTTTTAAGTTTTCTTACTATGAATTTAAACGCCACCCCTATAATTGAATATTATTCGGACAACCAAATAGTTAAATATTTTATTAAAAATGAATACAAAACAACTTATAAAAGCAGTTATATCATTGATAATTTTTATATAGATCGGGGAATACCAAGAGCATTTAATACAAGCTATCAGGATTATAAAATATCACAAAATCAACTCAATATCAATATTTTTATTAATTTCTTGTTAGAAATACATCAACAGCCACATATTGAGCTTCAAATAGCAATAATGCTTATGGCTTACAAATATATTTTATCAAAATATCTATTAGCTCAAGGAATACTAATCAATGATATGAATTTACAACAAAAACTAAAACAATTAAATAGTATTATGATTATGCGTTTTATTCCTAGCAACTTAATGTCTGATGATACTTTGCGAGCCTCCATTCGTAATCCCTTATTTCATCAAGGAGAAATACCACTATTATCGCTCGATAAAAAAATAGACTTTTACAAAAAATATTATGATTTACTAATAAGGATTACCTTAAGAATTCTTAATTATAGTCACGAATATATCTCTAGAGAAACTCAATCTCCTTCGCCAAAAACTCCCTAAATTATAACACAGCGTAATAATATTTTGAATAGTGATTTATAAAAGATTTTACAGTTAATCAAACAATAGTTGATACTGAATTCTTTTGTAATAAACTTGGTATTTGTAACGCTTGGTAATGCTCTTAATGTTGGTAAATTTTAATAGACTCAATCTTTCAATGTTATTTTGTGTTCGCTGTTTTGGTCAAAGTTCTAGTGGGTGAAAAATTAATCCATCCCCGTAAGCCTTAATTTTTGCTGGCGGTCATGCTCAATACCTGCGCGATCGCCTTAATATTCTAAATTTCAAATAGTGGCAATTTATGGAATTTACGAGGTTTTTATCGTACGTCGTTTTCATCGTACATCAAGAATATCGTATGTTTAAAACGAGTTTGCAACCATGCCACCTCATCTAAAATGGTGTTATGCTCAGCTTTTTCCCCGTTCTTCGTCAAATTGCCCGACAGTTTTCGTTAGGGTTAACTGGGCCGGCTTTATGCTGTACTCCCTTAATTGCTATCCAAATTGCAGCAGCAGAAACCCCTTCAGAAAATCTCAAATTAAGAGTTGGAGTCGCTGGAACGCCCCCTTTTGTTATCTATGGCCCTAACGGTAATACAGATATTAGTGGCATGAGTTTAGATATTTGGAAAAACATCGCTCTACCTGAAGCGTGGGAATACCAATATGTCCCTCAAAAAACAGTTAAACAAGGCTTAGAAGCTTTAGGAAAAGGTGAATTAGATATATTAATTGGTTCTATTAGTATTACGCCTGAACGCATTCGACTGCCCAATATTACTTTTACTCAGCCCTATTTTGGCGGAAGTGTGGGGATAATGCTTCCCGT
>CAYZWO010000045.1:0-14576 GCA_964482215.1 uncultured bacterium | reverse complement strand
CTCCTTTCTTTGGAATTGCTGCTCTTTCTTCTATCAGTATTTTGGTGTTTATTTTATTTATTGTTGGTAACTTAATTTGGTTAGCAGAACACAAAGAAAATCCTGAACATTTTGCCCCCAAATATCGAGAAGGTATCCAAGATGGCATGTGGTTTGCGATTGTTACCCTTAGTACGGTTGGTTACGGCGATCGCATCCCCAAAACTAAATTAGGCCAATTAATTACAGGAATTTGGATGGTAATCGCCTTACTAACTTTTTCGACCATAACTGCTGGCTTATCCTCTGCTTTAACTGCCGCCATTTCAGAACAACAAAATCGCCCCAGGTTTACCCAAACCCGTGATTTAGCAGGCGCATCGTTAGCAGTGGTACAGGATACCACTTCAGAGAGTTGGGCAAAATTCTATCAAGCGCGTCCCACCAAAGCCAAAAATTTTGAAGAAGCCGTTAATTTATTGAAACAAGGCGCAGTCCAAGCGGTGATGTTTGATCGTCCCGTGCTTTTATATCATGTCAAACAACATCCTGAAGACCAATTTTATGTAACAGAACTGAAGCTGACTTTTGAACCCTATGGGTTTGCAATTCCGATGGATAGTCCTCTAGAAAAAATCTTAAATATTCACTTGCTCAATTTAGTTTACGGGCAGGAAATGAATACGCTCACGGAACGATGGTTAGGACAGTCAACGATTCGGCCTTAACCTCATTCAATTAAGAAAATAATTGCGACTCTCCCAAGTTAAATTTGGCTGTTGGTTCATTGGCTAAAACAACTCTTGGATGACTGGCTAAAAAACGCGCGATCGCGATGTTATCGAAACTGGATATTTTCATTAAACTTTATAAAAACAACTTTATTTGAATGAAAAGATGATGTAGTATAAAAACTGAAAATAATAGAGATATCTCCAAGTTTATTATGGTTAAACAATCATTATCTTTAGCATGGCTCAGTATAGGATCAATTATCCTATCCTTGATGGGAACGGAAGCAGGTAAAGCCCAAAATGCGATTTTCGTTTGTACAGTTACGACGGATAATCTTCCAACAACCTTGGCTCAAACGCCCGATGGGCCAGTCGAAGTTTTTAAATGGCAGTCTAACTATTTTCGTCCTCCCTATACGCCCATGCAGCGTTGTCAGGAAGTAACGGATCGCATGAATGTTTTTAATGCTCAAGGAATGATGGACTATATCACGACTGGGAATGTTAATAATCAGCCAGTTCTTTGTGCAGGGTCAACCTGCGATCGCAATGGCAGTAATGTTTTATTAACGCTACGGCCGGATCAAAATCCCAACCAAGTTTTACAAGAAATTAATGCTAATCGGATGGGGGCGGCTGGCCCTTCTCGGCAACTTAGTGGAGGGAGTTCTACTGCTTCTGGTTTTCTGAGACAAAATAACGACGGCAGCATCACGCTTAATGTCAAAAAATACTTAGGTTCTGCTTCGAGTAAACCTTTCAACTCAAATTCTAATAACCCCTCTAATTCTCCTATTTTCCAAAATAATCCAACTAGCCCTACTGATTCAGGCAGAAGCCCAGGTAGAAAATGGTAAATTAAGTTAACCCAATTGTTAACGCTTTTGAAGACATTTTATGAGTAGCTATTTACTCACCTTAGCCATTCGTTGCATCCAAATTGGATTAGGGGTCTCTTTATTATTGAGTAGTGATCCCTGCGTTTCCGGTACTGTTGAATTAGCTAATATTCGTAAAAAAGATGAATTAATTAAATCCCCTTCCCTAAAGACTATTAAAAATAAACAGGAATTAGAAAAATATGCCCGTTCTATTACTGTCAAAGTTTTATCAGGTCAAAACTGGGGATCGGGAATTTTAATTCGTCGTAATAAAGATGTTTATAATGTTCTAACAAATGAACATGTTCTCCTCTTCGGCCAAGGTAAAAACTATAAAGTGGTGACATTGGATGGGAAAATCTATCCTGCAAAATTACTCACCATTAAAACATTGTCGAATAAAGATCTTGGCGTATTACAATTTCAATCTAAAAAGAGTTATTTGATTGCCTCTCTGTCCTCAAATATTAAACCGATTGAAGGAGAATCAGTCGTTGCAGCAGGTTTTCCTTTTGCAGAAAAATTGAAGGGTCTGATTTTAAGTTGGGGAGAAATTGCTGTCGTCAATCCTCAATCCTTTAGTGGAGGCTACCAAATCGGCTATACGAATTCAATTCAAAAAGGAATGAGTGGTGGGCCATTGCTCAATTTTAAAGGAGAATTAGTCGGTATCAATGGAGTCCATAAATATCCGCTTTGGGGGAATCCTTACGTTTTTGGAGATGGTCGTTCTGCATCCTTAGAAGAACAGAAAATGATGAGCCAGCTGAGTTGGGCTATTCCCACCCAAACATTTTTACAATTAGCTCCTCAGTTTACTAACCAAAAAGTATCTACTAAAGTTCTCAAATATTAATAAAAATGAATGAATTAGACTAAAATTTATTATTTAAATCAAATAATTTAAATAAATTAATAACATTTTTTAAATAATTATTGTTGTTAAATTAAATAACAGAGAATTGAATGAAAGCTAGATTCATTATTACTAATGTTTGTTTGCAGTTTTTTAAACAAATACAATTTTGGCTGATTCTCCTCCTCAAATTGTAAAGCAGGCTTATCCGCTGCTGGTCACAATTTCAAAGAAAGAGGAAAAATTTAGTAATTTTACTCATTACTTAAGCCACTCCCTAAGCAACCTTGAACAGTTATTGAATCAGGTAAGATTTTATGAAAAAACAAAAAATTAATCAGTTTTTGCTAACCATTTTTTTAGCTATTGGCTTTGTTACAACACAATCTTCTGCTGGCCACTCTTCAGCTACTTTATCTCAATCTAATGATCATCAATCTTTTCAACATTTTTTAAGATCTACTCGTCCCAATTATTTAGTTAATCGGCGATTAGGCACTTTACAAGTTATTTATCAACCAACCAATTCTTATGCTTATTTAGAATCGATCACTCGTCAGTCTCATCTTTTTGAAATGCTGGCTGATCAAATTAATAATTCAGGCTTAATATTACCGTCTAATCTTTCGTTGATTCTAGCAGAATGTGGAACTGCTAATGCATTTTATAATCCTAATCAAAGAAGTATTACTATCTGTTATGAATTTATTCTCAATGCTAAAAAAGATTTTGAAAAACTGTTTAAAAATAAGTCATCAGTAGAAACAGCAACAAGTGCTTTGTATGCAACGATTTTTGCTTTTTATCATGAACTAGGCCATGCATTAATTGATATTTTAAAATTACCGACTGTTGGAGAAGAGGAGGGCGTAGTAGACGAATTTGCTGCCATTATTTTACTGGATGCCAGTAATATTTCTGGTAATGATGACAAATTTTTAACTGAAGTGGTTTTTAATGGTGCAATCTGGTTTGGTTCGCAACCGCAAGGGGCTTTTTGGGATGAACATCCTTCCGGCGATAAACGTTTTTTTAACTTGCTATGTCTAATGTATGGCAGCAATCCTCAAAAATATCGACCAATGATGAGCGAAATAGTTAACGTTATTCAAAATGAGCAAAACGTTAATCCTGAAGAACTGAGCCGTCGAGCCAAGCTTTGTGAACAAGAATATCCTAAAAAGTTAGAAAGCTGGACAAAATTATTAATGCCTCATTTTTCGCGCGCGCAAGGAGGATGGGGGCAATCTCGAAACAATCCCCCCTATGTTCCTCCGTCAAACAATGGCCGTAACCGTGAACGTATTTGGTAAGAAAAAATAATAACCATTATTTTCCAAATTGACGGTCAATATCATCAGCAGCAGATGAGCCATGCTTAGAGTTGATTCTTAACGATTGACCATCTTTCGATAACTCATACGTTAAGGGAATGCGTGAGGTTTGTAAGTAAAATTTACCGCGTTCTGCTAAAACTTCAGTTGGGTTTTCACTGATTAATTCTTTGAAACGATTGATTCGTTTAGGGACAGCAGGATGATCTGTATCAAATTCTGCCCCTTCTGTTCTGGCAAGAACCTCCATTGCACGAATGCACCCTTGACCATCAAAGCCTGCTTTTGCGATAAATTGATAAGCTACTTCATCAGCTTCAAATTCCTGTTTACGGATATTGGCAGCGTTTTGTAATTTATACTGTCGTTCTTTTTCTACAAAAATTTCTTGGGCGCGGACTTGGGCGGCTTGAACCCGTTGGGCTTTAGATTGTTCTAGTTGACGTTGGGTTTCATATGCGCTGGAAGGATTATTGGAGAAACCAGCACTAACGGCTGAGAGAAGACCGAGTAGGATATCTCCTCCTGTTGTTTGTTGTGCGCGTTCAATTTCTGCGATCGCTTCTTCCTGGGCTTCTTGTTGTAATTTTTGTTTCAGGGCGACTTGTTCTGCTTGTCCTAGTGCAATATGACGTTTAATGTGATGCCCCATTTCGTGAGCAACAACACAGGCGATCGCGGAAGAGTCGGAGCCAAGCTGATCCAAAATGCCGTTGTAAACAGCAATTAAATTAACATCGGTGGCAAAAGCGTTGATTTCGTAATCAGGCGCAATGGTTATTCGCCAAGGATGGCTATCTAGCTGATTGGCTCTGGCAAGACGGTCAATAATGCGGTACAGAACATACCAATCTTCTGATAACTCTTGTTTTGCCATCGCATAGGGATCAACAACTTGAGGTGCTACCACTGGAGCGGGTTGAGGAACATTTTTTTTCCGACGAGGAGCCGCTTCAACTGCTATCGAAGTTTGCAAAAAGAGAACACCGACAATCAGTGCAGAAAAACGCTGAAGTGAAACATTGAACATGCTTAATAAAAAATAACTGTTGAATGATTCATGTATTATCGATGCATTTATTCTAAAAATCAAGAAAATTAATGATTTATTAAGCCTGAATTGCAATTGTCAAGAAGTCATTCACTAAAAGATAATTTCTGTGTTTCAAACACTGTCGGGTTATTTTTAACGCAACAAAACTTAAAATCAGATTCCCAAATTGAGCCCCTTTCGCCCGACCAGCAGGAAGCGATCGCTGCCCGTTGTGTGGCTAAAATATAATCTGGCTCTAGTTGAAGAAACTTAAGTTTCAGTATCAATAAAATATTTTTTGATATTATTATTTGTAGTTAATTTAACAAATTGAAAATTAAAAATTTAGATAAAAAATTATTGCAAAACAAGACATTTACAACGCTTGATTAAGGTCGAAATATGGGAAAATTTATAAATTGTATAATCTATTTAATTAAAAAGCTTTCTAAACTAGCTTGTTTCCAAAAACTTACAATGAAGATCTAGAAGGATCGATAGAATGATAGGCTAGTATCTGATTCACTGAATAGCGAGAACGTCGATCAATAACATCAATTCACCATGGCCAGAATTAACGACAACTACCTGAAATTAAAAGCAGGTTATCTTTTTCCTGAAATTGCTCGTCGGGTCAATGCCTTTGCAGAAGCGAATCCCGATGCAAAAATTATTCGGTTAGGTATTGGTGATGTTACAGAACCCTTACCCCAAGCCTGTCGCGATGCAATGATTCAAGCGGTCAACGATATGGGCGATCGCGGCTTATTTAAAGGTTACGGGCCAGAACAGGGTTATGCCTGGTTACGAGAAAAAGTTGCTCAGCACGATTTCCAAGCCAGAGGTTGCGAGATTGATGCTTCTGAAATTTTTATTTCCGATGGTTCCAAGTGCGATACGGGAAATATTTTAGATATTTTTGGTGACGATAATGTCATTGCAGTGACTGACCCCGTTTATCCCGTTTATGTCGATACCAACGTCATGGCAGGGCATACAGGCGATGCTAACGAAAAAGGCGAATACGGCGGTTTAGTTTACTTACCCATCTCGGCAGAAAATAACTTTACGGCGCAAATTCCTGACCAAAAAGTTGATTTAATCTATCTCTGTTTCCCAAATAACCCAACAGGAGCAACGGCTACCAAGGAGCATTTACAAGCTTGGGTGAATTACGCCAAAGCTAACGGTTCTATTATTTTCTTTGATGCCGCTTACGAAGCCTTTATTACCGATCCCAGCATTCCCCACTCTATCTATGAGATTGAAGGAGCCAGAGATTGCGCGATCGAGTTCCGGTCTTTCTCTAAAAATGCAGGTTTTACAGGAACCCGTTGTGCCTTAACCGTCGTTCCCAAAACCTTAAAAGCGAAAACTGCCGATGGCTCTGAAGTGGAAATTTGGCCGTTGTGGAATCGTCGTCAATCAACCAAATTTAATGGCGTTTCCTACATCGTTCAACGAGGAGCCGAAGCGGTTTATTCTGAAGCAGGACAGGCTCAAGTCAAAGCTTTAGTCAGCTTCTACATGGAAAATGCACGACTAATCTGCGAACAACTGACGGCGGCAGGCTTCTCCGTTTATGGTGGTGTCAATGCTCCCTACGTTTGGGTGAAAACGCCTAATGGTCTTTCTAGCTGGGATTTCTTTGATAAGTTATTGCAGACTTGCAATGTCGTCGGAACCCCCGGATCTGGATTTGGAGCCGCAGGAGAAGGCTACTTCCGAATTTCCGCTTTTAACAGTCGGGAAAATGTAGAAGAAGCCCTACGTCGTATTACGGCTAATTTCTCGGTTTAATCCCGTTTATTTTAATAGCGAAAAACCGCAGCTAGGGGAGCAGGTTCAGGCAGTTGCTCAGGGGGCATGGCGTAAACAGTACCGCCATTTAATAAAGTCTGAATAGCAGCCGAATTGAGTAAGTCCTCATCCCCTGGCTCTGCTTCCTCGTGGATATGGGTTTCGTTATTTTCGCTATTAAAATTACCCCATTTCTGCACACCGACAGCGACTAATAACTGATCAACCCGACCAAAATAGGCAGCCGACACCGTTTCATTTAAATCCGTCGAGACTTTATCTGTGTTAGAAAGCTCTTGGTAACGCGCGATCGCCTGTTGTTTGGCTTCGGTAAATCGTGGCTCCATGATGGGCAAGACTTCGGCATGAATTTCTTCGGGCGTACTCAGTTCAAAATTACCGTTAACAAATTCATCAACCAAATGGGGATAATTATTAGCATCTCGGTAGAGGGGAATGAGGTATTCCACCCCAACCAGAATCAAAGGAGCTTTTTCATTTTTCAAGAAATCGTAGACCGCACGATCCACAATATGGAAGTATTGTAATTTTGTCTTTTGGTTCTCGTCGCGATCGGGTGCGCCTTGTCCATGAAAACTTCCGCCTGACGGATAGGGATTATTCGTGCCGCCTTTTCCCGTTTGAATGCGGAATTGTCCTGTCTTAGAAGTGGGGTCGTAAAGCAGAGTATCTTCTAAAGAGCTAGGCATATCGGGAACTTCAACTTCCTTGACCCCATAGCGGGTTGCTTCCAAGAGTTTGACCGAGTGTTGGCTTAAAGCCAAGATATAGAACTGACTATCATCGGTTAGCAAGGGCAATAAAGGTTTGAGATGAAAGCGATCGCCGACGACCACTAATTCCTCAAAGGCTATCGGGCTACGATAATAACGCAGAAAATCTTGGGAAATTAAGACCGCTAACCCCTCTTCTTGATGTTGCCAAAATTCGTGCTTATCCAGATCCATTGCAGGTTGTAGGAACTGGCGAACGGCGGTTGAATCTAACTGATGTTCCTGTAATTGTGCTTCAGCTTGTCTAATTAAATTTTTAAAACGAATGGGGTTTTGGGCAATATCCGCGCTGGCTCGAATGGTAGGTAAATAAATTGAGACACATATCCCCTGGGGTTGTTCGACAAGGGTTCTTAGTTCATTCAAAGAAATTAAGCTCATAGGTATCCTGGCGTGACTCAGCGTAAATAAGGATCACAGTGATGGTGAGGAAAATTTACCTGAAGTGATTAAGAAAATTTCCCCGTGTGTTTCATCCTAAAAAATGAGGCTCAGTCTTTCCTCTAGCTAATGAAGTGTTCTGTCTCTACCTAATGCGCGATCGCTGTTCTTCAAAACCTTAATTTAGGCTAATTCTAAATGGCTGACTGGAATTCTTTCAGTTTTTTCAGGCTCTTTTGTACCAGTTGCTACAGCATGGACAGGATGTAGAATTTCAGCAGAATAATACCGATTGCCGCAATTATTACAAACACCAATCGTCACATCTTCAAGAATTACAAAACCATCTCGATGTTTGAAGGCTTCACGTTTAATCAGACGAGGTTGAACCGTTCCTTCACAGTATTCGCATTGATAGCCGTACATGGTGTTAGCCCTCAAGTTTGGTAATTTCATAAACTGTAATAATTAAATAACGTCCACTAGTAGCAAAACGCCCGACTACACCGACAGGAGTTTGGTGATCAAGTGCGGTTCTTGCAACCATGTATTTTGACCCTCTGGGATCATCTTTTTCGATCCGAACAACACGACCGTTTAGAATAGCTGTTTCTATATCCATAATGCTCAGATAGTCTTCGGCACTTTCTTCCATTGCATGGGCTGACATATCGTATTGTTGGAGTCGAATTTTTTAACGAATATGTTCAATATCGCTGTTCGGTACGAGCTAGGTTTAGTTATTATTGGCTGATCGTAGGAAAATTAATTGCCCTTCATTAAATTATAAAATCCTCGATTACAATGTTTCAAATTTTATATCGTTTTATAGAATTAGGACTTTCTATTAGGAACTTCTCTATTTTTTCCATGTTATTAACAAAATCTCTAAAAAATAACCAATAAACAGAATTTCGTTGAAGATCACTCCAAAAATAATTACTTTTCCAACACTTTATTGCATAATAAGAAAACATATAATGAGCAACTGGCTTCTTTAAAAGATCAGAATTTACCATTAATGCAATATCTTCATAAAATCCCAAAAAATCCAGCTTTTTCTCATAGGAAAGATTAGCTAATTTTGGATCGTCATTTTCCAATAATTCAAATATTTTTTGAAAATGCTCATTTGTCATAAATTTTTCCCGCATTTGAATATAATATTCTGCTCGTTTTTGAGTGTTTTGGCGCATATACTCAAAAAGACCTTTTACAAGAGTTATGGTTGCAACTATAGTTCCAAAAATAATAGCTAAATTACGTGCATCATCAAGAGTCATAAACTTAAATTAAGATATTTACTATGGAATATTATCCCGTAATTTCTACCAACTTTTCACCAGCTTGTAATTGTGCTAATGCGTCTAGTAAAGTTAAACTTAGAATTCTTCGCAATTCAGCATTTGAAGTATTCCCGCAAGTTAACCAAATAATTTGCGGTGGCGATCCTAGACGATCTACAAGATCAACAAAATCGCTATCTTTAGTCATCAAAATAACACCTTGAGCCTTGGCTTTTTCAAAAATTTCAGGATCTTCTGCATCCCTTAAACCGAGATCACGCAATGCGATCGCTGTTATACCAAAAGTCATCGTAATCCAAGTTGCGATCGCGGGGGATAAATGGGCATCGATCCAAATTGTCATGCTACCAATACAGGGTGATTCAGTTTACGTGACGCATAGGAAAGAGCCGCTTTAAGATCATCAGCTTCAAGGTCGGGCATTTCTGTCAAAATTTCATCGGCACTTAATCCCGCCGCGAATAAATCTAAAACATCAGATACTCGAATTCTCATTCCGCGAATACAGGGACGACCGCCGCATTGTTTTGGATTAATGGTGATTCTTTCTAGTAGTTGTGACATTATCTGAAAACCTTCTATCAATCAGCTTAATTCCCTGAACATTTATTGTATCCAGTTTAAAGCTTTAATTAATTCACATTTAATCAAAATTTCAAATTTGTAAAACACCTTCGGGCATAACGGTTAATAATTCCCGACGTTGTAACCCTTCTTTATTACAAATAGCATTAGCCGCTAATAACCCACTACTAACAGCCCGTTCCATCAATCCACAGGGAAAAGGCATTTTCACCCAGTCGCCAGCAAAAAAGAGATTGCTGATGCTGGTTTCTGTTGCGGGACGGTCTTGGTAACTGTTGGGGGGATAACCTGAAAAATTCTTTTGATTCACTAATTCTCGGTGTAATAGCTTGGCTGAGGTTAGTTCAGGGACAATTTCGTATAACTCTTGCTCAAAAGTAGTTAATAGAGCGTCTTGGGTGGGAAATTCTTTTTCTTTGTAGCAATAGGCGTGCAATTCCACCACACTTCCGCCTGTTCGGTTTGACCAGTCAATAAATTGCTCCTGAATACGGTGATAGAGGGTAATGCTATCGGTCAAGGCATAACCTGATAAAGACGCAAAATTACTGTGTTCCCAGTCAAAATCTTTGTCAAACCAAAAACGAGCAACGGCAAAGGGATCGGCGATCGCTAACTTAGCAACTTTGTCTTGTAAAACAGGATCAACGTCACCCGTCATTAAGTTAAATAACTGATGGGTTCCAGGGACATCGGCAGCTAACACATAGTAATCGGCTTGTATCGTGGTCGGTTTAGCGTTAGGTGTGGGATTGGCTGCCACCAGTTGAACTTGATCGGGTTGGGTTTTAGCAACTTTATAACGGGTTAAATTGCGTTTAGCAGGGCCTGTTAAGACTTTGCCGTTTTCGTCGTACATCGCGCCATGACAGGGACAACGGAACTTTCCATCCGCTTGTTTGGCGACCGTACAACCTTGATGGGTGCAAGTTAGGGATAGAGCTTCTTTTTGATTGCTTGAAGTGAGATAAACGCGATCGCCTGCGCCGTAATAGTGATCTTGCTCAGTGCTAATTAAGTTATTTTCTGTTACCCAAAAAGGAACGTTAGTTTGGATGTCGCCCTGTTGATAACTTAGGGATGTTACTTTCCCGTCTTGGCATTGGATTTCACTCACCGTTGCTTCGGTAATGACTTTTCCCCCTTTCGCTTCGATGGCTGCAATCATCGGTTTAACGATACTGGTTACCATGTCATCTTTCGTACCGTTAAAGGCCAGCCCTTCAGGATTCCCAAAAAAGTAAAAATGGAAAAACTGCATTAATTCCCCAGCACTCAACACATCGGGCGCATTGAGGCTGGATTTGGCAAAGGGCAAGAAGTAGAGGTCGTATAATCCTGCGGGAAATCCTCTGGATACCCATTCACTCACAGAAATACTATCGAGTTGATTATAACTTTTCGGGATCTTAAAGCCTGTAATGGCTCGGAAGACTTGTAAATGAGAAATATCGGTTAAATTAATGCCCCACTGTAAACGGTTAGGCGAAGAGATAGCTAAATCAACAATATTCCAAGGAAAGGCAGAATGACTAGGACGAAAAACTTCGGGTTGATATTTTTCGCGAAAGACGAGGGAATAGAAATTAAGCGATTTAAAATTATCAGTAATTGCTAATTCTTTAACTAAACTTTTGAGGTTGTAATATTGCGGAAAAAAGCCGTGAAAACCATGTTCCATTTGGAATTGTTCATCGCCGACTTGGATTGTCCAACCTGCAATTTTTCCGCCTAAATTGGGAGATTTTTCCAATAATGTAACCGCGAATCCCCGTTGACTGAGTTCGTAGGCACAGGCTAATCCTGCTAATCCTGCCCCTACCACCACGACGGATTTAGACTCGCTTAATTGTTGGGGGAGAATGACGTTATCAAGCTGATAGGTTGCAGGTTTGGGTTTGGCCAGACGAGTGTATCCCAAGGCTCCGCCAACAGATCCCACTCCTAATAATTTCAACGCTGTTCTACGGGAAACGGTAGTTTGAGAAGCGGAATTCAACGGTTGACTCATGCGATCGCGATTTAATGACAAAAGGGATTATTGACTAATGACATATCTTAATCAGCTTTTGTTCTTTTAGGAAACCTTCGCCAACAAAGGAGCCGCTTTAAGCAATTTTTGAGTATAGGGATCTTGAGGATTGGTAAAAATGCTTTCGGTTTCGCCAATCTCGACAATCTTGCCTTTGTTCATCACCATGATGCGATCGCAGAAGAACCGAGCGACCCAGAGATCATGGGTAATAAATAAATAGGTCAGATTAAACACAGTTTTGAGTTCTAGCATTAAATCTAAGACCTGACTTTGTACACTGGCATCCAACATACTGACAGGCTCATCACAGATCACCAATTTGGGTTTAGTAATCAAGGCCCGCGCGATCGCGACCCGTTGCTGCTGTCCTCCTGAGAGATCGCTGGGGTAACGGTAATAATAATCCTCCACAGGCGTTAACCGTACCCGTTCCAACATGTCTTTAACCTGTTTTTCAGCTTCTTCAGGGGTTGCCAATTGATGAATAAATAGGGGATCGGCAATATTTTGCCCGATGGTCATCATGGGATTGAGGCAAGCATGGGGATCTTGGAAAATCATTTGAATCTGGCGACGTTGTTGGCGCATTTCCGCTTCGTTTAATTGACTGAGATCAACCCCATCAAATTCAACTTGACCAGAGGTGGGTTTAAGCAACTGTAAAATGGTTCGCGATAGGGTACTTTTGCCACAACCTGATTCCCCCACTAAACCTAAATTTTCCCCTGCATAAATATCAAAACTAATATCATCAACGGCTTTAATAAAGGTCTTTTCTTTAACAAAAAATTGTTGAATTAAATTGCCTTCTAAACTGAAATATTGTTTGAGATTACTAATTTTTAATAACGGTTTTTCTGCCTGACGATCAGCCACATTGACTTCATTCGGTTGATGGTGAATATGTAAAGCGGCTTCTAATAAAGATTGAGTATAGGCGTGTTGCGGATTATATAAAATTGAATTAATTTCTCCCATTTCTACAATTTCCCCTGCATTCATCACTGCCAGGCGATCGCAGTATTCCCCCACCATTGCCAAATCATGGGAAATCAAGACCAATCCCATATCGTCTTCGGCACAAAGTCGCGTTAATTCCTGTAAAATTTCCGCCGCTACCGTCACATCTAAACTCGTCGTCGGCTCATCCGCCACAATCATTTTCGGTTTCAGCAATAAGGCCAAGGCCATCGCTACCCGTTGCCGCATTCCACCACTAAATTCATGGGGATATTGACTCCAGCGATCGCCCGAAATTTTCACCCGTTCTAAGGTTTGTAGTGCTTGTTCCTTCGCTTCTTGTCGAGACAGTTGGGGTTGATGCGCTCTCAGGGTTTCCAAACAATGATCCCCAATGGTCATCAAGGGATCTAAACGGGTCATGGGGTCTTGAAACACCAGAGCAACCACTTCACCCCGAAATTTCCGTAAATCTTCCCCATTAAGCTCTAAAACGGATTTACCTTCAAACCGAACCTGCCCCTGATGACGAGAGCTTTCGGGTAACAACCGCATGATCGTGCGACCCAGCGTTGATTTTCCGCAACCCGACTCCCCCACTAAGCCTAACTTTTCTCCCCGTTCTAATCGAAAAGAGACATTATTCACTGCCCAATTTTGGCTATGGGGATAGGCCACGGATAAATTTTCTACAGAAAACAGGCTCTCAGTCATCCGTTTTTACGTCCTCAGTCTAGTAACTATCCTGTATTATCTTAGAATTGTGAAATTTTAGAAGGGGTTATTCTTAAAAAAGCCGATGAAACGCAGAGAGCTAATTCGCTACACAGGGGCAAGTGTACTGGCAACCGTAGGAACCGTAGGAACCTCCGCCTTTCGTAATGCTGTCGCCCAATCCGCTAATCAATCCCTTTCGGTGCAATGGTTAGGTCATAGTGCCTTTCTATTTTCGGGAGGCGGCACCAGAATTTTAGTCAATCCCTTTCGGACTTTGGGTTGTACCGCAGGCTATCGTTTACCAAGGGTTCAAGCAGATATTGTCTTAATTAGCAGCCAACTCTGGGATGAAGGCGCAGCAGAAGGGTTACCAGGAAATCCCAAGGTCTTATTTGAGCCAGGCGTGTATGAAATTAAGGGCTTAAAATTCCAAGGCATCGGTGCGCCCCACGATCGCGTTGGTGGGAATCGTTTTGGAACTAATGTCGTTTGGCGATGGACTCAAGGTGGAATTCGCGTTGCCCATTTAGGTGGAGCCGTAACCCCTATTTCCGATGAAGCCAAAATTTTATTAGGCAGCCCCGATATCGCGTTTATTCCTGTGGGTGGTGGAGACAAAATCTATACGCCCGAAGAAGCCAAACAAGCCATGCTCACGGTTAATCCCAAAATCATGGTTCCGACCCAATATCTCACCAGTGCAGCCGATAAAAAAACTTGTAATTTGCAACCTGTAAAAAGCTTCTTAAATCTGGTTGAAGGGATGAATATCAGCTTTATCAACGGGAATCAAATGACCGTAAATCGTAGAGATTTACCCAAAAGTGGCACTTTAATTCGAGTTTTTAACGAAAAAAGTGTCTTGAAAAACGCTTAAATTGTTTCCTAAATACAATTTATGCGATCGCAATTAGGTATCCATCGATTACCCTAAAAAAAGAACGGGAGAAGTTTTTAAGCATTATAGAAAATTATGACAACTACGATTGAGACTGATTTAAAGGACGTTTTAAACAAACTTGATCAACGATTTGACCGTCTGGAGCAAAAGTTAGACAAGATTGATAATGAAGTGACTGGACTCAAGGTTGATATGGCTTATGTTAAAGCGGAATTGTCTTCAGTCAAACTCAGTAGATCGAAAACTAATTTTGGAAAAGAGGTAAGGTCAAGTTAGAAG
>CAYZWO010000044.1:0-31529 GCA_964482215.1 uncultured bacterium | reverse complement strand
AAACCGCGCCGACCGCGAATCCGCTTTTGATCGTTTGAGCTATCAGCAATGGTCTGCAATTCTTGAATGACAAAGTGTGGGATCAGCAACTGCCCTTCCAAAAAGCCTGTATCCATGAGGGTTTGAATGCGCCCATCGATCACACAACTGGTATCTAAAATTTTGGGGGCAACAGGTTGTAGGGTTCCTTCTGCCACTAGCATGGTTTCAATGCTGTTGGGATTAATTAACCTTAAAAAAGTACGTCCATGAGTATCAGCTAAACTAATTCCTAAAAAGGCAGAGGTAACGCTGCCTAAAATCGCCATTGTTGGCTTAATAAATGAAAATTCGTTGGGAATGGGCAATAAAAAGATGGGAGCTAACATCAAATTGGCAATCAGCAAACCAATTACTAAGCCAACGGCACGGGTCAGAATGGTTTCGATGGGAGTCTGACGAATTTGTTTTTCCAGCCGTCGATAGGTGGTTTGGGCAACTAATCCCAAGGCTAAGCCAATAATTGAGGTGAATCCTGCCGCTAACCAACGTAGGGCCTCGATATTGGAGATTTGTACACGCACCGATTCGGGGAGTAAATCTACACTATCAAAGCCGATTCCTGCGATCGCGAAGACGAATAAAAGAATAATAATGGTATCTAACATAGGTCTATCCTACTCAATAATCTGGGAAATCTTGCTTAAAAAAATCAGCGATCGCGTCCTGATGAGATAAAAGGAATCAACGTATTTCATTATATCGGTTAGCTTCTAGCTCGAACGTTTTAGGGTAAGCGATTTAAGTTTCTTTAAGCAATCAAGCCCTTGCGCTTATTGGGTAGATCAATTCAGGTATTAACGAACCCCTAAAAACTTATGGGTTTGTAAACTCATTCGCCATTGAGGATGCTTCAAAATATAGTCAAAAATCAATTGCTGGTTATCGGGACGATTCCACTCAGGTTGTAAATATTTCAACGTATTAGCAGGAACCTTTTGAGCCTGTTCTTCGGCCCAGTGTAAATCCTCAGCTTGGCCGATAATTACTTTTAATTCGCTGGCGTGTTCGTAAATACTAGGATGGGGCAGTTTATAGGGCTTAGGAGAAAACGTAACCCAATCAAATAGACCACTAAAGGGATGCGCCCCAGAGGTTTCTAAATGAACCCGAAGCCCTTGATTGTGGAGTTCTTGAGTTAGTGGGAAAAGGTCGTGCATTAACGGTTCTCCCCCTGTAATAATCGCGATCGCGGGATTAACAGCTTTTGCTTGCTCGGCAAGGAATTGAACAGACTGTTGGGGATATCGTTTGGCATTCCAGGTTTCTTTTTGATCACACCAAGGACAATACACATCACAACCGCCTAGACGAATGAAAAAGGCATTACACCCAGCCCAAGCCCCTTCACCTTGAATTGAATGGAAAGTCTCAACAATGGGATAAGTAACCGTTTCTAGGGCAAGCATAAAATAAATTGACCATTAAAATTAAGTAGTTAAGTTTAAATTTGATTAACTATACCAATCAGTAATTAAAATTAAAAATTAGATAAGTTTGTAATAACTCAATTTCTGACCAATATTCACTACCAAATTGTCTGTAAATTTAAACTAAATTCAGGTAATACATTTTCACCTGATAGGGTTTCAGGATTGTCTAAAACTTCGACAGTTTGATGGGGACGATAAATTTCTATCTGGCGATCGCTGCGATTAATTAACCATCCTAAACGGGTGCCATTTTCAATATATTCCTGCATTTTCTCTTGTAACGAGCTTAATGGATCACTCGGCGATCGCAACTCAATGACAAAATCAGGACAGAGGGGTAAAAACTTCTTCCGTTGTTCTGCCGTTAACGCTTCCCACTTAGCTAACGGTATCCAAGAAGTATCAGGAGAGCGATCCGAACCATTCGGTAACTTAAAGCCTCCAGAAGAGTCAAAAACTTTGCCTAGCTGGTATCGGTGGTTCCAAAGCCTTAATTGAAAATTTAATTCTGAGTTACGCTCACTGGTTTCTCCGCCTGTCGGTGACATGATGATGAGGTCTCCTTGAGGATTTCGTTCAAATTTTAATTCCCGATTTTTTTGACAGAGTTGGAAAAATTGCTCATCAGTCAAAATTGCAGGATCGCAATGGATTGTCAGGGCATTCATGGGATTAGGGGAATTTATCACACAGGATTGCTCTATCTTAACAAAAGCGTGATCGCCCTTTTCCAGAATTGTCTAGGATTGCTCACCGTTGTTATATACTAAAAACTAAGATTTTGTGAGTCATTCCCATGAGTAGCGATACCATTTTCGGTAAAATTATTCGACGAGAAATTCCCGCTGATATTGTCTATGAAGACGATCTTTGTTTAGCCTTTAAAGATGTTAATCCTCAAGCCCCAACCCATGTTTTAATTATTCCCAAAAAAGCGATTCCTCAAATTTCAGCCGCAACTCAAGAGGATGAAAGTTTATTAGGGCACTTATTATTAACCGCTAGTAAAGTTGCTGAACAAGTGGGGTTAAAAAATGGCTATCGGTTAGTCATTAATAACGGTCAAGATGGCGGACAAACGGTTTATCATTTACATTGCCATTTACTCGGCGATCGCGCCTTAGGTTGGCCACCTGGTTAATTAATAATTAATAGTTAATAATTAATAATTGTTTGTTGCTGAAAAATATGTCCTATAAACTGCTATTTGTTTGTCTTGGTAATATTTGCCGATCGCCGTCTGCGGAAAATATTATGAATCACTTAATTCAAAACGCAGGATTAAGCGAACAGATTGTTTGTGATTCGGCAGGAACATCGAGTTATCATATCGGCTCATCCCCTGATCGACGAATGGCCGCAGCATTAACTAAACGTAATTTTACGGCCATTGGTAAAGCTAGACAGTTTGAAGTTTCCGATTTTGAAGAATTTGATTTAATTTTGGCAATGGATAAGGATAATTATCAGGATATTTTGTCCTTAGACCGTCAGGGAATTTACAAAAATAAAGTGAAATTAATGTGTGATTTCGCGGCTTACCATAACGATAAAGAAGTCCCCGATCCCTATTACGGTGGCCCTGAAGGATTTAATTACGTTATTGATTTATTGGTGGATAGCTGCGAAGGCCTATTAACCCATGTTAAAAATCAGATTAATGCCTAACTAATGGTCGTGACGGGGAGGAACGGGATCATAACCGCCAGGATGAAACGGATGACACCGCAAAATTCGTTTAATACTCATCCATCCGCCTCGTAATACTCCAAATTGTTCAATGGCCGCGATCGCGTAATGGGAACAGGTGGGCTGAAAACGACAGGATGGCGGAAATAGGGGAGAAATTAATACTTGATACATTTGGATTAATTTCAGTAATAAAAATTTCATGATAGCGATTACTTATCCTCTGAAAGAATTAACGGCAATCGATCCTGACCGCCACCAATAATAATGACCTTACTATTTTGTGATTCCGAGAGTTTTTGGGTTGCTTCAATGGCTTTTAATTTAATAATTTTATCCGTTAAACTTTCCGAAATAATTTTTTGAGAATTCGCAATTCCTTGGGCTTCAACTTTTTTACGTTCTGCCTCTTTTCGGGCTTTATCAATCTCTAGGGCTAGTTTTTCCGTTTCCTGTTGAGTGGCCACTTTTTGTTGAATCGCTGCTTGAATATTTTCGGGCAGAATAATATTGCGTAATAGGGTTTCTTCCACAATAAAACCGAGGGGTTGCAGTTGTTCGGTCATAGCTCGATGGAGATTATCCGCAATAATAGGACGTTTTTCACCGTAGATTGCATTTAAATCATAACTAGCCGTAATTTGTCGAATTAAAGACCGAAAGCGAGATTGAATGATTTCTTTCTCATTATTTCCTAACTTTTGATAAACTTCTGCGGCTTTCGTCGGGTCTAGGCGATATTGCAAGCTAACATCCAGTTGAAAACTCATGCCTTCTTTGGACGTTGAATCGACCGTTTCTTTGAGATCCTGTAACCGCGTGGAAAAGGTCATTACTTCTCCTAAAGGATTAACCCAATACATTCCAGGTGGGAGCGTGTTACTAGAAACCTGGCCGAACCGTTCGACAATGCCGACTTCTCCCGTAGGAATAATCACCAGAAATCGAGAAACAGACTTATAAACAAAAGTGAGAAAGGCAAATAAACCAATCAATAAGGAGAGAGCTTGCACCAATCTCAGTTGTTTTTCCCCAGCGACTTTAGGGGCATTGAGAAATACCAGAAACCCGACAAGGGCAGTAAGGGCTGAGATAATCAATGACATAAGGGCTAAGCTCCTCTCAAAAAGTGGATATTGCTTGATGCCGAAAATCAACCCGTATTCCGCATTCCTGCCGCAATACCATTAATGGTTAACATGGCTCCTCTGAGGAGTTCATCTTTGGAGTAGCGACGGTAACGGACGGTATTGGAGGCTTCTTCCTGGGTCACTTGTCGTAGACGTTTTAAGAGAGAGACTTGTAAAAAGCCTAAGGGCACAATGGTACGATTTCGCAAATGTACGGATTTTTGGAGGCTGCGATCGCCGTCCAGTAAATTTTTGTGGGCCGTAATTTTGAGAATAATCTCACGGGTTAGATAATACTCATCAGCAATTTGTTGGAAAAGTCGTTGGAATCGTTCTCGATCTTCGGGTTTAGCTAACTCTTTCACGTAATGTTGAGCAATAACTAAATCTACTTTGGATAAGGTCATTTCTACCTTGGCAATCACCATATTAAAAAAAGGCCATTTAAAGTAGAAATAACGCAATAACTTGAGATTTTTAACGGGATCTTGATCCACAAAAGATTTTAATGCACTACCCACTCCATACCAAGCAGGCAACAGAAAACGGCTTTGTGTCCAACTAAAGACCCAAGGAATGGCTCGTAGGGTGCTGAGATCCCGTTTACCACTACTGCGACGGGCAGGACGGGAACTAATTTGCAGTTCGCTAATTTCTGAAATAGGCGTAATAGAAAGGAAAAAATCGAGAAAATCGGGTTCCTCGTAAATTAAAGACCGATATACCTTGCGGGAAGAAGCCGATAATTCTTCCATAATGCGGTTCCACGGCTCGATATAGTCGAAACTACTTTTTAACAAACTGGCTTGAATAACGGCAGCCGTTAGGGTTTCTAGATTATATAAAGCTAATTCGGGTAAGGAATATTTGGAAGCTAAGACTTCACCCTGTTCGGTAATCTTAATCCGTCCCTCTACCGTCCCTGCGGGTTGAGCCAAAATTGCTTTATAGGCAGGGCCACCACCTCGACCGACGGAACCACCCCGACCATGAAACAGACGCAGAATAACACCATATTCCTGAGCAACTTGTTGTAGGGCTTTCTGGGCTTTGTGAATTTCCCAGTTACTACTTAAAAATCCTGAATCCTTATTACTGTCGGAGTAACCGACCATGATCTCTTGGAGATTGGACGGCTGCAATAAAACTTCTGTCGGGGCGATCGCGAGATTGTGATCCTGTTCTTCCCATTGGGCCAGTGCCTGATAACTCCCTGCGAGGGCAGCCCGATAAAAAGAAAGTTCAAAGAGACTTCTCATAATGCCTGGCGCATTTTTTAAGTCTTCAACGGTTTCAAATAACGGCACAATACGGACAGAATTACTCGATGTTGCGGGGTCATACAAGCCTGCTTCTTTGGCTAACAACAAAACTTCTAGAACATCACTCGCATCGTTAGTCATGCTAATGATGTAAGTCTGGCAAATTTCGGTTCCAAATTCCTGTTGTAAAGACTTCAATACTCTCAAGGTTTCAATGGTTTCGCAGGTTCTTTCCGAAAAAGGCATATCCTGGGGCACCAACGGCCGTCGAGTTTGCAGTTCAATACTTAACCAGTTAATTTTGTCGGCTTCACTCAGTTCATCGTAGGGACAAGGAAGCACTCCCATATAGGCCGCAATTTCCGCGATCGCTTCGGCATGACGGGAAGACTCTTGACGGAAATCCAATTGCACCAAGGTAAATCCGTAGACTTCAACTTGGGCAATGAGTTGTTCTAGTTCCAAGCAATTTAAACCCGTTTCGAGTAAATTACGCTGAATAATTTGTAATTCTTCTAAAAATTCTTTACCAGAACGGTAATATTGCGACTGATTAATTTGACTGACGGGCAGTGGCTCATCGGGATCAGAAAGACGAGCATTTCGGTCTAAAGTATTTTCTAAACGTTTTTGAATATAGGCCAATTTCATGCGGTAGGGTTCTTGGCGATAGCGGAGCATCAAGCTTTCATAAATTTCTGGCATTTGCATCCGATCGCGTTCCAAGGAATCGAGGATTTCTTGAGAAACCTTACACCAATGAAGAGAAGGGCTGAGGATTGACGTTAATTCATGAATACTACTGAGGTATTTTTTTAAAACCATTTCCCGTTGGAAACAAGCCGTTTTCCAAGTGACTTTTGGGGTAACAGAGGGATTTCCATCGCGATCGCCACCGACCCAAGAGCCGAAATAACAAAAATTAGGACGGGGAGGACGTAACCAGGGAAACTTGCTTTTAATGGCTTGTTCTAAGCGTTTCGCTAATTGGGGAATGGCATCAAATAATACCTCATCAAAAAAGTGAAGCGCGTAATCTACCTCATCCAAAACCGTTGGCTTAAATTGGTGCAATTCATCCGTCCGCCACCAAAAGCGAATTTCTTCCATTAGCTTTTCCATTGCTGCTTTTGCTTCCCAGGAATTCAGCCAATCGGGTCTCGTATCTAATTGATCTAATTTGCGTAAAATACGGTCAATACGACGTTGCTTGAGACGAATCGTATGACGCACAATTTCGGTTGGGTGGGCCGTAATAACTAGCCGAATATCTAACTGATCCAAGAGGCGTTGAATCTGTTTAGGGGGAACATTTAAATGTTTGAGTTGGGAAAATAACCAATTAAAATCGCCGACTTGTTCGGTATCCCCATGTTCTCCCATGCTTTTTTTCAGTAAGCTGAGTTCAATCGGGAGGGGATTGAGTCCCTCTTCTCCTTTTTCTTCGTCGTAGGGGGCTGGCGTTTCTCCTTGGGAAGATTCCCAGCGATTGCGTTCCTGTTCCCGTTGTTCATAATGCTGCTCCACAATATTAATTAATTGGAAGTAGAGCGCAAAAGCACGGGCGGCTCGAACAGCATCATTGAGTTCTAATTTTTCAATGCGTTCTGTGATTCCCTGTAGGGAAAGTTCTGACATTTCGCTTTTTTGATCTTCCAACAAGCACCGCGATCGCAGCTCGCTTAAAAGATCGACCAATTCCTGACCGCATTCGGATTGCAAAACGGATTCCCAGAGATTCTCAACCAATCTCAAACGATGGTTTAATGCCGATCCCCCTGACTGAGCTAAAGGCGCAGTCGCGTTAACTTGATTAGACGTATTGACCTCATCGAGAAGATTAGCAGAGGATTGGATGACCGAACTCATAGGTACCTCAATTGTTATTGACAATGCAAAAATGGCAGAAAAAAGAACGCAGCAAGAGGGTTCTAATTAGCCTAAAAATGCTCAATCTTGATTATTGTATCGGTTCTGGCCGATCTCAGATTGTGATTAGAGCAACGAAATGTTTAGAAATGCTTACTTGCTTGAAATTACAAGTATTCGTTGATTACGGAACTTAGTTTTAGTCTAACCTTTGTTGAAATCTGGGCAAAGATATTGAGATAAAAATCAATATGTCACCCTTAAGTCTGTTTTTACTGAGGAAACTTTTAGGAAAATTTGATCAATAAATATTTAGTGCCTTTTGCCCTTCTCAGAACTCAGATCGTTAAAGCCCCTGTTATAAGGCTCCTGCTGCGGTTTTATCTAATACACCTCCTAGATGGGTTGTAATATTAATGGCTTGCAGAACAGGCGCGCCATCGGGGCCATCGGGATAATCAATGACGCTAACTCCCCCATTGCCTTGTTTAATATTCCAGAAATTAGCAGGATTTAAACCCAGTAAATAACATAAAATGACTTTGTTAATGGCATCATGGGCCACCACAATTCCAACTGTTTTATCGGGAACTGCACTGTAATGTTTAACCCGTTCATTCCAACAGGCGATCGCGCGATCCCAAACCTGCTGTAAATTTTCTCCTTCAGGCATTTGTACCGTTTCGGGTGCATCCTTCCACTGTTGTAGTAAGCCTGGAAAATCAGCCTCAATTTCCGACTCTAATTTCCCTTCCCAAAGCCCGTGACAAATTTCCATTAAATCGGGTTGGAGGTCTAACGTAATATCAGGATGATATTGCAAAATAATTTCGGCCGTTTCCTTCGGACGCAACATCGGGCTACTAATGGCCAGATCAATGGGAACGTCTTTTAAGAAATCGGCAGCTTTTTGGGCTTGGGCCTTACCATTTTCATTTAAGGGAATATCTCGAATACCTTGAAAACGCGATTCCCGATTCCATTGGGTTTCTCCGTGGCGAATTAATAGTAACCGTAATGGAGTATCAGGCTTGCGGAATGAAGGGAGGGTAACGCCTAAATGGGAGGTTTGATTGAGAGATTCCAGTTGAACAGGCTCCCCCAAATTACCCGAAAAATTCAAAATATTAATATTACAATTGGACTGCTGAATACGGTGATAATTGGCAGGCGGAACACCAATCGCACTCATAATTAAACAGCGATTAATGCCATTATGGGCGACGATTAAAACCGTTTTTCCGTCGTATTCTTTGAGCAATTTTTCCCAAAAACTTTTGGACTGTTGATACAAAGAAAGAACAGGATAAAATTCTTGATTATCCGAAAGGATCATTTTGAAATCCTGGGGCCGTTCATGCCAGCATTGGTACTCTTCAGGAAATTTTTCTTTAACGTCTTTTTTGTACCAATTTTCCCAAAGCGGTAAGTCTACTTCTAGCAAATCATCGGTGGGAATCAGCGGCGGTGGGGAACTAAAACAAGATTGGATAATATCGGCGGTCAATTTTGCTCGTTGCAGCGGGCTACAAAAAATGGCACTAATGTCGAGATCCTTTAGGGTATTTCCTACAATTTTGGCATCGGCTTGCCCTTTTTCGGTGAGTACGGATTCGTTACTTCTGCCTTGAATACGTTTTTGGGCGTTGTAGCTGCTTTGTCCATGACGAACAATAATGACACGGGTAGCCAATCTCTTTTTCCTCTTGACGGTACTTCTGTTAGCCTAATTGTTACACCCTTAGCACGACCTGGCAATATTGAGCTTTAAGTCTTGGTAAGCATAAAAGTAAATAAGCCGCGATCGCCGAGCCACCAGAAGATTTAAATCCAACTGGGAAATAACATTCGGAGACTAAAGGATTGGGGCAGCAAGGGTAAACCGAGAAAAATGGGAAGCCAAAATAGAAAACTGATGGCAATCAACCCTAAAGTAGTGCCTGCAAACCAGCGTTCAATTTTACTTTTACTTGCAAATAAACTGTCGAGAATCAGAGCTAGGGCAAACCAACTAAACAAATACGCTGCCATATAGTGATAAAAAAATGTGCAACGGCTAATTTTTAACCACGGTAACAAGTTCGCTGCATAGTTCAGACCGATATATAGGGTTAATTCGTTGACTAAGAAAGCCGATTTAAACTTAGCAAAACTTTGTAAAACTCTAGTTCCTAACAATATAAAGATAGAAAGCGACGAAAACCAAAGTAAAAGCGGGTTTGCCATGCTATGAACATCCTGAACCAGCTTATGGGGGTGGATCGTCGCATAGTAGTAGGCAACGGGTCGCCACAGTACAAGCCAGCTATACCAAGGGGAACAGTAGGGATGGACATCGGGGGTATTACCAATACGGCGGTGATAACTCCAAATTTCCTTTTGCATTCCCCAAAAACCATAGTCAGGATTGATCATAAAGTGGGGAATCCAGATCACACAGTAGGTTACTAAGGGAAAGATGACTAAATCGGCGAGGAGAACAGTAATGGGCGTTTGCGCGATCGCTTGTTGAAATGGACTCAGCGGCGGCGGTGCATCTGTTTTATTGACAAAGTGATAATAGGCTTGCTGAGCAAAGATCACCAGGATAAACAAATAAATTCCCAATAAAAAAGCAAACCCATTCCATTTCACACTACCCGCACAGCCTAAAAAGATGCCTGCTAACGTTAAATACCAACCCCTTCCCCGATTTAAGTAATAAAAAAAGAAAAGATGCCCCAATAGCCCAAAAACAATTAAATAAATATTATTCAGGGCATAGCGAGATTCCACTAAAAATAAGCCATCTAACGCGGCCAATGCCATTACAATCAGCGTAAAACGACGGCGAGCAGTCCATTCATACGCGATCGCGCCCACCAATAAGGGAACAAACGATCCTGTCAACGCATTTAACCACCGATAACTCCAGGTCGAACGCAGAGATCCCGTTAACTCATTGACCGTATCAGGAGAAGCAGGAAAAAGAGAGCCGAACCAAATCCCTAAGGCAATTAAATAATGTCCTAATGGGGGATGGGAGCCAAAAAATGGCTTATCTAACCAGTAAAAGTTGGCAAATTTAGCGTAATAGACTTCATCAAACACCAGTACATTAAACTGGGTTAACTTCCAAAATCGCAGAACCAGAGAAAAAATAAAAATGCCGATAATGGCTAATTTAAAGCGAGAAAGCGGCAATAAACCGACTGAAGGGCTATCCATCATGACTAGGTTTAAAATGTCAAGAAAGGCTCTATCGATTTTATAGGCTTTCAGGCTCTTTTCCTGTTCGTTAATCGACATTAACGTTCTACGGGTCTGACGGGGCTCGAACCCGCAACTTCCGCCGTGACAGGGCGGTGCTCTAACCAATTGAACTACAGACCCAGTTTTTTCAGACTTTTATAAATATAGCGAGAATGCTTTAGTTTGTCAACACCTTGCTCAAAACCTTTTTGCCTAGTCTGCTTTTTCCCCCTTTCCGATAGACGACAAACAAAGTTAGCGCATCTTCCCAATACGCTAACCCCTTCCCTCTCCCTCTATTTCATTTTCTGCTCACAGGCGTATTAACGAGAAGCTTGAGCCGCAATGGATTGGATGAACCACTGCCCATTTTGACGGATTAACTGGTAGCGGACTAGCAAATCATCCTTGTCTTGTTTACTGGCTTGCGTTGCACCCTGTTGGGCATAATATTGCGTGGCTTCTTGAACCCTGGCTTGGATTGAGGCTTTATTCGGCGTATTGGCATTAAATTGAATAGATTTAATTTCAATCTGATGCTCATACTGACGATAGCCCCCCTGCTGCTTTTGATTTGTTGCTCTAGTCTGCCACTGGGACAGCACAGGCTCAGCCAAAATACTCGATAGGGCTTTTATATCATGCTCTTTGCCAAAGGCTTTGGCTTTACTGGATAACCAGTTGTCTACCAAGCTTTTAGCCAACTCAGGGGTTAATTCACCTTGGGGGATAGAAGCGTCGGTGACGATGGATGAATTGGGAATTTCGATGGGAGATTGGTTTAATTGGATGTTTAGTTGATCCGCTTGTAGGGCGTTGAGGGGTGATCGCACAGAATTGACTCCAAAAATTCCCAACGTAATAATTCCTAACGTTCCAGCCATCACCAATCCAAAACGAACCGGATTAATAACAACTTTCCGCTTACGTTTTTTGCGATGCCGATGGGATGGGGATGAAGTAACTGCCGATTCAGGTTCGACCTCCGCAGTCGAGTCATTCACCCAAGGGCTAGGGACATAGGAATGGGTCACTGGCCGAGAATAATTGTAATCAGGAACAAAAGCTGCGTCGCCAACTTCACTAGGGGGGGTGAGAGTTGCCGTAGCTGTTCGCCCTTGGGAAACCGTTGTTTGACGAGAGTGACGGGAACGGGAAGAGGAAGTGCGCCGTCTTCGGGAGGGATACTTTTCGGGAACAGTATCCTGACGTTCGGCTAGATTTCTAGGCATAGAAAATCCTTGATCAATAGGGGAAGACACGGCGGGAGTAGAAGAGACAGAATCGGAGGAGAGAGTATCTAAAAAGAGTTGAACGTTTGTATCAGCAAAATAATCGTTTAACGAGGCTCTTTGTCCAGCAAGATCTTTAAAATGCGGAAAAACTTCTGTCTTTAACCAATTTTCTCCATAAACACAAAGTCCAGGAAGTAAATCAGGTGAATTTAAAGATTTTTCCCGAATCGCCGCTAGGGCTTTTTGATCTTGGCTTTTGTCTAGAGCCTGATTTGCTAATTCCGTCTGGCCTAATAGTAAAGCACAAATTGCTTCCTCAATAGCCACATCTTGACGATTTCTTAACGAATTCAACAAAGTTTGACATTGGAGTAAATAACTGGGTTGTTTACTAGCAAACCCTTTGGCGATGAGTGCATAAACGGCTAAATAGCTGGCCGCTAAGGAAGGACGCTCCGACTCCTCTACGAAAAGGGACAGTTGATCCTCTACGTTGAGGTAGGGACGGAGTTGTTGGATAAACCGTAAAAAGTCATCAGTTCCTAACCCAGAGCGGTCATTGCCTTTGCCTTCAATGCCCTGGCGATCGCAGATCATATCCTTAAGCAATTGTAGCCCTTGCTGGGGATTAGGCGTGTTAATACCGTCTTCTGTCGCCGCTAAATTTTCTAAAATTCGGTAGGGACGGAGATGATAGAGCTCATTACGAATTTCGTCCTGAATTGTCGGATAGAGGTTTTCTTCTTGCAGCCAAGCTAATCCTTTAAACCCTGAACAAGCAGCTTTTTCATATTGTTTTTGTTGCCACTGTTCCCGACTGAGATCGAGATAAGCAAGAGCGACGGATAAAACAAGATCAGAACGACTAGGAGATAAACTGCTGACTATTTCTCCATCGCGTAGGGCCAAAGTTCCATATTGAATTACCTGTTCGTATTCCCCTAATTCTTGAAAAATGAGGAGCGCGCCTACTAATTGAGACAGTTCAATTTCAATGCTCGGCGTGTCAAGATTAAGGGGATCGGGTTGGGACGTTAAATTATCTGTTGATTCATCGTCCCTCGGTTCTGGGGTAGTTGTTTTTACTTCTGGGCGATCCTGGCTCCACCATTGCTGAACATATGTCGTGCGTTGGTCTACATCGGATAAAACTCGATAGGCTTCTTCTAATAATTCATTGCGGGACGCGATCGCGGCTTCACTATATTCGCGACGAGGAAGTTGTATTAATCGATCTTGATAGGCCTGACGAATCTGTTCCTCTGATACCTGTAAAGGAATGCCTAAAATTCGATAATAATCAAGAGGGATTCGCACGGTAAGCTTCCTCAGAGCAGCAACCTAGAAACAACGTTAAGGCTTACTATAATAAAGGGACTCAGGAAAAGTTGTCTATTACTTAAGTTCCAGTCAAGGTAATGTCCATTACATTAAAAACTGAAGCTTGATTATTTTCAAGACATGACTTTTAACTTGGCGTAATTTTAGCGTAAAGATCTACAATATGCTCAACTAATATTGCATAGATCGCTATAGATTTTATCTACCCATTTTTTTCTCTATCGCGTTCGTAAGGAAATCTGAGATAATTCTTTACAACTTAAAAATTTTATTCTTTATAGAACGACAGACGTTATGGTTGCCGAACGTATTCTACCCGAATTTAACACTGCCACAGTTTCAATGAGCAAAGAAAAAGGGCTTTTGCTGTACGAAGACATGGTCTTAGGCCGCCTATTTGAAGATAAGTGTGCGGAGATGTACTATCGCGGCAAAATGTTTGGTTTTGTCCATCTTTACAATGGGCAAGAAGCGGTTTCAACCGGCATTATTCGGGCGATGCGACGGGATCAAGACTACGTTTGTAGTACCTATCGGGATCACGTTCACGCGCTCAGTGCAGGTGTTCCTGCTAGAGAAGTGATGGCAGAATTATTTGGTAAAGCAACGGGCTGTAGTAAAGGTAGAGGCGGTTCGATGCACCTTTTTTCTGAGCCTCATAAATTATTAGGCGGATTTGCTTTTATCGGAGAAGGAATTCCGGTAGCATTAGGAGCCGCGTTTCAAAGTAAGTATCGTCGAGAAGTGTTAGGTGATCCAACTGCTGATACGGTAACGGCTTGTTTCTTTGGGGATGGAACCAGCAATAACGGACAATTTTTTGAATGTCTCAATATGGCGGCCCTCTGGAAATTGCCGATTTTATTCGTGGTGGAAAATAATAAATGGGCGATCGGGATGGCCCATGAACGGGCAACCTCTCAGCCTGAGATTTACAAAAAAGCGTCTGTTTTTAATATGGCAGGGGTCGAAGTGGATGGCATGGATCTGTTAGCCGTTCATTCTGTGGCAGAAGAAGCCGTTGCCCGTGCCAGAGCAGGAGAAGGCCCAACGCTGATTGAGGCGTTAACCTATCGCTTCCGTGGTCACTCCCTAGCCGATCCCGATGAATTGCGTTCTAGTGACGAAAAACAATTCTGGGGCGCGAGAGATCCCATTCAAAAATTCGCAGCTTATTTAACGGAATATAATTTAGCAACCTTGGAAGAACTGAAAGAAATTGATAAAAAGGTTCAAGCCATTATTGATGATGCGGTTAAATTTGCTGAAAGCAGTCCTGAACCCGACCCGAGCGAGTTATACCGTTTTGTTTTCGCTGAGGATGAATAATTTTTAAAAAATGTGTAAAAATTAGGAGAAGGATTAAGAATAGCTTCCTTTTTCCTCTCCTGATCTTATTTGTTTGCTTCATTGAGTTGATAGTCACAATTTAACCTATAAAGCTCTAATGGAGCCTTACTATCAAAGATGTTACGTCCGTTCATTAATTGGAGTTGTCGGTTACTAGGTCTACCTCGTCTTGACGATTTAGAGTCCCAACTCAAAATCCAACGTTTGCAGATCGAGCAAATGTCTGAAATTCAACAGGCAACCTTTCGGGTTATCAGCAAAATTCGTGCTTCGCTGGATCTAGAAACCATTTTTCGGACAACGACGAAAGAAACCTGTAAGCTCCTGAAGGTAGAACGGGTTGCAGTGTATCGTTTCAATGAAGATTGGGGAGGCGAATTTGTTAGTGAATTTGAGTTTGCAGAATCAACTTGGAAGGCAGAAGAGGCGTTAGGAAGAAAAACGGTTTGGAATGACTCCTATCTTCAGGAAAATCAAGGCGGACGCTATCGGGAAAATGAGAGCTTAGTTGTTTCCGATATTTATCAAGCGGGTTTATCCCAATGTCATGTTGATGTTCTAGAGCAATTTTATATTCGTGCCTACGCAACGGCTCCGATTTTTGTACGGGATCAACTCTGGGGGATTTTAGCGGCCTATCAACATTCAACTCCCCATGACTGGAAAACGGTGGAGGTTCAGTTTTTAGCCCAGGTGGCGACCCATTTAGGTTTTGCTGTTCAGCAAGCAGAGTTATTGACCCAGATTCAGGAAAAAGCCAATTCTCTGGAAGAAATCACTCAACAGCAAGAAATTTTATTTAATGTCGTGGCGGAAATTCGAGAATCTTTAGATTTAGATACGCTGTTTAAAACAACGACTAAAGAACTGCGGAAAGTTCTGAAGACAGATCGGGTGGTTATTTTTCGCTTTGAACCAGATTCGGATTATAACTGTGGTCAATTTATTGCGGAAAGTGTTTTACCCGCTTATGATTCAGTTCTCACAGAAAAAATTCAAGATCATTGCTTTGGCGATCGCTTTGCACCGCTTTATTTGAAGCAACGAATGCAAATTATTGATGATGTCCATCAGGCAAATCTAAAAGCGTGTCATTTAGAGTTACTTGAAAGCTTTGAAGTAGCAGCTCAAATTGTGGTTCCTCTGATTAAGGGATCAACGCTGTGGGGATTGTTATGTATCCATCATTGTCGATCGCCGCGTCAGTGGAAAACGTTAGAAATTCAATTTATTCGGCAAATTGCAGCCCAATTTAATGTGGCGTTAGAGCATTTAGATCTGTTAACGCAAACGAGATCCCAGGCAGACCAGTTAATTGAAACCTTGAGTGCCTTAGAAATTGCTCATCATAAAGTTGAACGTTTAGCCCGTTTAGATGGATTAACCAATGTTCCCAATCGTCGCTATTTTGATGAAGTTTTAGATAGAGAATGGATGCGCTTAACCAGAGAACAAACTTTTCTGTCCTTAATCATGTTTGATGTGGATTATTTCAAACCCTATAACGATCATTATGGTCACCCCGCAGGCGATCAGTGTCTTCGTCAAGTTGCGGAAGCTGCACAAAATGTTTTAGGACGTTCTTCTGATGTGTTAGCGCGTTATGGGGGAGAGGAATTTGCTGTGATTTTGCCAAATACCGATTTAGACGGTGCGATTGATGTTGCTCAAAAGATTCAAGCCGCGATCACCGAATTGACGATTCCCCATGAAAAGACAGGAAACCCTAAACCCTTTGTCACCATTAGCTTAGGGATTGCCAGTGAAATTCCGACTATCGAAACCATTCCTCAGCATTTAATTACGAAGGCGGATAAGTGTTTGTACGAAGCAAAAGCTCAAGGGCGCGATCGCTGGATTAGCACAAATGAAATGCTGGATCTGATGATTACTTAGCTTCCGATAACCAATTGTTCACATCGGCTGCAAAATCTTCGTATCGCCGTAAGGCCGTAACTTTAACTTGAATGTGTTGCCCCATTGTCTTCATGATGGGTAAGGTAAACAGAATTTGATCCAGCGTATCGGGGGAATCCACATTGACAATTACGAGCACCCGTCGTTCTCCCACACATTTCCACAGATCCACCACGACCCCTGCTTCTTTCGCCCCCAGTGCCGCCTTCGCTTCTTCTGCCCAAATCGTAAATAAATCCTTTTGGGTCATGTCGGCTCCATATTCCACTTGGAAGTCTAGGAAAAAAAGCATCGTTGAATTCTCCTTAATTCATTCATGTGAGAGTATTTTATCGGAACTCGAAATCACTCAACCTAAATTTAAAAATTTATTTGTTTTTGAGAGGTTAAATAATTTAGCGATCGCGCTCGGCCTTCAAGAAGATTTACAAAAGAATCGTTGAAAATCCTGTTTCTCAAACACTTCCCCTAAGCCAACAGTCCCTACAAAAAAGACGTAAATTCCTGTGAGCAATGCATTTTTTTGTTGAAAATAAGCATAAATAGCCGCCGCGATCGCTTCGAGGAAATGAGCGAAGATAGCAAAATATCCCCACCAAAGACCCCATTGAGGTAAATCGATGATGGCTGCGTTATTCGCCCTTGCGTAAAAATTCCAACCTGCAATTCCCAAGAAACCTATAATTAAAACAGTAGAAAGAATTTTAATAGACCAAATTAATAATTTAGGCATCGTCATGAATTTATTTGAACGCTTGCAATCCATTATCTAGCAAAAAGCTAAATTTAATTCTCGTAAATCATTTCAAGTATTCATTAATTTACATTCTTATTAGGAAAATTCAATGAAATCTCAATCTAGCGAAAACTGGTTTTCTATTATTGGTGGTATTATTGCGGCTCTATTAGTGCTGGTTGGTCTAAATGCTTTTGTGATTATTAATCCTGGTCAAGCGGGTGTGTTAAGTATTTTAGGGAAAGCCCAAGACGGAACTTTAATGGAAGGTTTGCATTATAAACCCCCCTTTATTTCTAATGTGGATATTTATGATCTAACGGTACAAAAATTTGAAGTTCCTGCTCAAAGTTCAACAAAAGATTTACAAAATTTAAGTGCCAGTTTCGCCATTAACTTTCGCCTCGATCCCATTCAAGTGGTCGAAATTCGACGCAAACAAGGATCATTGCAAAATATTGTTTCCAAAATTATCGCCCCCCAAACCCAAGAATCCTTTAAAATTGCGGCGGCTAAACGGACGGTAGAAGAAGCCATTACCAAACGGAGTGAACTCAAAGAAGACTTTGATGCAGCCCTTGGTTCCCGTTTAGATAAATACGGCATTCTGGTTTTAGATACTAGCGTTGTCGATTTAACTTTTTCCCCTGAATTTGCCCGTGCCGTAGAAGAAAAACAAATTGCTGAACAACGGGCTCAACGAGCCGTTTATATTGCCCAAGAAGCGGAACAGCAAGCCCAGGCAGACATCAACCGTGCCAAAGGGAAGGCCGAAGCCCAACGTTTATTAGCCGAAACCCTGAAAGCGCAAGGGGGCCAATTAGTTTTACAAAAAGAAGCGATCGAAGCCTGGCGAGAAGGGGGCGCACAAATGCCAAAAGTGCTGGTAACAGGCGATGCGAAAAATGGGGCTGTGCCGTTTATGTTTAATTTGGGAGATTTTACTAACCAGTAGCGTTATTCTCAACCGTCCCTAAGTTTGCTTTCTACAATAGAGGTATCATCGTTTATTTTCAGGATTGTTTCGGATGGATATTTATTTCATTCGTCATGGGATTGCAGCCGATAAGGGGGATTATGCCGACGATCGCGATCGCCCCCTCATTCCCAAAGGTGAAGAAAAAACAGCACGAGTCGCTCAACGGCTCAAAGAGATGGGCATCAAATTTGAGTTAATGCTCACCAGTCCTTTAGTTAGAGCGAAACAAACCGCCCAGATTTTACAAAAAGCTGGTTTAACGTCTTCTGTAGAAGAGAATGAATTGTTGGCTCCTGATGGCAATTTGCAGGATTGTGTACACAATTGGGAAAATTCCCGTTACACCCAACTTCAAGGAGTGTTGGCCTTAATCGGTCATGAACCCAATCTAAGTCAGTGGGCAGAACAATTGGTTTGGGGAAGTATTCAAGGAAAAATTATCTTGAAAAAATCAGGCATTATCGGTCTATCGGTTCCAACCGTTGGCTCTCCTCTGGGCAACAGTGAATTATTCCTATTGATTTCCCCTAAATGCTTCGTTTAAATTGGTGAGTATTTCCTAACACGTTGCTCAAATAAAATAAGATTTTGAGAACAGTTTTACGGTAAGGTAACTGGAGATTCCTCCGCGATCGCTCTCGACACAGGTAGACCTATGACAATGAACGTTGATGACTTTAAAGATGGATTAGCTGGCGTTCCAGCAGCAAAATCTCGCGTCAGTTATGTTGATGGGGAAAAAGGAATTTTAGAATATCGGGGCATTCGTATCGAAGAATTAGCCGAAAAGAGTAGCTTTATTGAAACGGCATACTTATTAATTTGGGGAAAATTGCCCACTCAGGCAGAATTAGACGATTTTGAGGACGAAATTCGTTACCATCGCCGCATTAAGTATCATATTCGGGACATGATGAAATGTTTCCCTGGTACGGGCCATCCGATGGATGCGCTCCAAACCTCTGCGGCGGCCTTGGGACTCTTTTATGCTCGCCGTGCTTTAGATGATCCGAAATATATTCGGGCGGCCGTGGTGCGTTTGTTAGCCAAAATTCCCACGATGGTAGCGGCGTTTCACCTCATCCGCAAAGGTAATGACCCCATTCAGCCGAATGATGAGTTGGACTATGCGGGCAACTTCCTCTATATGTTGACGGAACGCAGACCCGATCCCTTAGCCGCTAAAATTCTCGATATTTGTTACACCCTCCACGCCGAACACACCATGAATGCCTCGACCTTTTCGGCAAGGGTAACGGCTTCGACCTTAACCGATCCCTATGCGGTGGTTGCCTCGGCGGTTGGAACCTTAGCAGGGCCGTTACATGGCGGTGCTAACGAGGAAGTGCTGTTAATGCTCGAAGACATTGGCTCGGTCAAAAATGTTCGTCCCTACGTCGAAAAATGTTTGACAACCAAACAAAAGATTATGGGATTCGGACATCGGGTGTATAAGGTGAAAGACCCCCGTGCAACCATTTTGCAAAATCTGGCCGAACAGTTATTCGAGAAAATGGGCTACGACGAATACTATGAAATTGCGGTCGAATTAGAAAAAGTTGTCGAAGAGTATATTGGCAAAGAAAAAGGGATTTATCCCAATGTCGATTTCTATTCAGGCTTGCTCTATCGCAAATTAGGCATTCCAACGGATTTATTTACCCCAATTTTCGCGATCGCCCGTGTTGCAGGATGGTTAGCCCATTGGAAAGAACAACTCGCCGTCAATAAAATCTATCGCCCAACGCAAATTTATGTCGGTGAACACAGTCAGAGCTATATTCCCATCGAAGAAAGAGTGGTCGATGTCCATGAACACGCAATGAGTGTGAGTGTTGTTTAAGTCCAGACAATCGGGGTGATAAATTTTTTGCGGCTCACCGTGAGCAATGTCTAATCACAATCAGCCAAACTGACTTAGGGATAATTTACGATGAAATTGACACAGCGCGTTAGTCAAGTTCCTCCCTCCATTACCTTGGAAATTACCGCTAAAGCCAAGAAGATGCGGGAAGAGGGCATTGATATCTGTAGTTTTACGGCGGGAGAACCTGATTTTGATACGCCGAGCCACATTAAAGAGGCGGCTAAGTTGGCGTTGGATCAGGGCAAAACCCGTTATGGCCCCGCAGCAGGGGAAATGGCCCTAAGAGAAGCGATCGCCCGTAAACTCCAGCAAGATAATGGGCTAAACTACAGCGCGAAAAATGTCATCGTCACCAATGGCGGCAAGCATTCACTGTTTAACCTGATGTTGGCCTTAATCGAAACGGGAGATGAGGTCATTATTCCTGCTCCCTATTGGTTGAGTTATCCCGAAATGGTCAAATTGGCGGAAGGGACTCCTGTGATTGTGAATACCACAGAAGCAACGGAGTACAAAATTACGCCTGAGCAATTGCGTCAAGCCATCACCCCCAAAACCAAATTATTTGTTTTAAACTCTCCCTCTAACCCCACAGGCAGCGTTTATACGCCTGATGAAATTCGCGCTTTGGCTGAAGTCATTGTGGAAAAAGATATTTGGGTGGTTTCCGATGAAATTTACGAAAAAATTCTTTACGATGGCATCGAGCATTTATCCATTGGTGCAGTCGGGGAAGAAATTTTCAAACGTACTATCATCAGTAATGGCTTTGCCAAAAGCTATTCCATGACGGGGTGGCGGGTTGGTTATCTTGCAGGCCCAGAGGAATTAATTAAAGCCACCAGTATTATTCAAGGCCACAGTACGTCTAATGTTTGCACCTTTGCCCAGTATGGCGCGATCGCGGCCTTAGAAGAGTCTCAAGATTGCGTTAAAGAAATGGTAGCAGCCTTTGCTGAACGACGGAAAGTAATCGTTGAAGGCATTCGCTCAATTCTGAAATTAAGCTGCCCGACCCCGATGGGTGCGTTTTACGTGTTTGTGGATGTGAGCCAAACGGGGCTGTCTTCGTTGGCCTTTTCCGATGCCATTTTAGAGCAACAGGAAGTGGCTGTTATTCCAGGCATCGCTTTTGGGGCTGATCAATGTATCCGACTCTCCTATGCTACCAGTATGGAAACCATTAAAACGGGCTTAGAGCGATTGGAAAAATTTGTGAATAATCTTTAAATCTTAGTCCTAAGCTTTCTTAAAGAACTAAAATGGAAGCATAGCTCGAAATTTTGGTTTATATCGTTTTTCTCGGATTGCTAAGCATCGGCGATCGCGTTCAAAATTGCCTGCCAAGTTAGCAACCATTAGCACTGGAAAAACGAAGGGAGAGAAGCAATGATGGCTTATCAAAAAATTTTGGTTGCATTAGATCGCTCAAACTTAGGGGAAGCCGTTTTTCAGCAAGCCGTAGATATTGCCAAACAGCAACACTCCCAACTCCTGTTAATGCACTGTATTTCTCTTGAGACCACAGTGATTTCACCCTATCCCAGCTTTTATAGCGAAGAAATGGTGAACTTTTCTCAGTTAGTTCAAGAAAGGTTAAATCAGGAAAGCCAAGAAGCGCAACAATGGTTGACTGAGTGTGAAAAACGGGCAACGGAGCAAGGACTGAATACGGAATCTCAATGGAAAATTGGTGATCCTAGCCGTTTAATTCTCGAGCAAGCCAAAAGTTGGGGAGCAGATTTAATTGTGATTGGCAGACGAGGATTAACGGGCATTTCGGAAATGTTTCTAGGCAGCGTCAGCAATTACATTCTCCATCATGCGCCCTGTTCCGTATTAGTCGTCCAAGGTGACCGCTTAAAAACCGATTGATCTTCGCTAATGTTTAAGTAACGCCATCGTTTGGTGTAATTTGACGCTGTACTAAAGGCAGCAAAATCTCATGACTAATCGTGATTTTCAACGATTTCCGATTCACTTTGACTTCTTTTACGGGTTATTATCGAGTTTATTGTTGTTGCCGCCTCATCAGGCTTACGTTGAAGTTAATCAGGAGTCTGTTCGGGTACAAATGGGCTGGGCCTTCCGTAGCCAAATTCCTCGTTCAGCCATTGTTTCTGTGACCCCCAGTAATCATCACCCTCTAAGTCGTGGTGTACACGGTTGGGCAGGACGGTGGCTTGTCAATGGTTCAGGGCAAGGAATTCTCAGCCTAGTGTTCCAACCTCCACAGCGTGCCTATGTACTCGGTTTTCCTGTGTCATTAAAACAACTATTGATCAGTGTGGCAGACCCCAACGCGCTTATCGAGTTCCTCAATTTTCAAAATACTGAAAGAGTTTAGTTCTGTAATAAATTCTTGCCTTTATCAAGAATCATCGTAATATTAAGATTCATAGTATCAACGCTCTGGAGTAAGAATTCTAGGGAATCTAAATAGTGAGATTGTTCGTCAGTTTTTTAAGAATGATTCCTGTTTTCCCTCATTTAATTGCTCTGTCTTTTCCACTTTGGGGTCTATGCTGCTGAGTATTGCGGACATTTTTATCAAAAAGCCTGTTCTGACAACGGTTTGTACCATTGTTATTGTTTTGCTGGGGGCGATCGCCATTCCCTTATTACCTTTGGCGAAATTGCCGGATATGGCTCCCAAACAGGTTACGGTATCGGCAACCTACGTCGGAGCGGATGCGAAGACAACGGAAGAAAACGTCACGACGGTCTTGGAGCGACAGATCAACGGGACGGAGCAGGTGATCTATATGAACTCCGTTACCGACAACACGGGGATCAGCACAACGAACGTTTATTTCCCTGTGGAAATGGATCGCAACATTGCCCAGGTGTTGGTACAAAATAACGTGGCAATGGCTCAGTCCAGCTTACCCGAATCGGTTGCACGGCAAGGGATTACAACACAGAAACAATCTCCCTCAGTAACGATCGCCTACGGGATTTATTCCGAAAAAGATGCCCAAGGAAAATTTATTTACGATGATATTTTCTTGAGTAATTTTGTTGATCGGGTTTTAGTTAACGAAATTAAGCGGCTCAATGGGGTAGGGAGTACAGCAATTGTTGGGGCGGGACAGTATGCCATGCGATTTTGGCTTGATCCTGACGCGATCGCAGCAAGAGGATTAACGTCTCAGGATGTTGTTCAAGCGATTCAAACCCAAAACATTCAAATCGGTGCAGGCGGGATTAACCTACCTCCTGCGGCCACAGGCCAACAATTTCAGATTAACGCAAGAGCAATTGGTCGTTTTATCACCCCTGAAGAAGCCGAAGAAATTGTCGTCAAAGTGGGAGAAAATGGGACTCTCATTAAAGTTAAAGATGTGGGTCATGTTACCGTTGGTGCTCAAAGTTATCGGCAGGTAAGTCTTTTTGATGGTGCGCCCGCAGTTGCCTTTATTATCTATCAGTTACCTGGTACGAATGCCTTAAATACGGCGGATTTGGTGCGCGAAAAAATGGCCCAACTCCAGCCCCTTTTCCCTCCAGGGGTTAAGGCAACGGTTGCAGTCGATAGTACCCTTTTTGTGACGGCTTCGTTGGACGAAGCGGTTCAAACCTTAATTGAGGCAATTTTACTCGTATTTTTAGTTATTTTCGTCTTCCTACAAAACTGGCGAACCACCATTATTCCCGCGATCGCGATTCCGGTTTCTTTATTAGGTGCAATGGCGTTTGCGCTTGTGTTTGGGTTTAGTCTCAACCAGTTAACTCTATTCGGTGTTATTCTCGCGACAGGTCTGGTGGTAGACGATGGGATTCTGGTAGTAGAAGCGATCGAAACCAAACTCGCCCAAGGAATGCGACCCTTTCAAGCCGCTTTGGATGCTATGAACGAGTTAACAGGAGCGGTTATTGCCACCTCTATCGTACTAATGGCAGTATTTATTCCTGTCACGTTCTTCCCAGGGACTACGGGGATTGTTTACAAGCAATTTGCGTTAATTATGGCCTTTTCCGTTGCCATTTCTACCTTTAACGCACTGAGTTTTTCTCCCAGTATGTCGGCCATTCTGATGCGTCCGAGGAAGAAGGATCATGGGCCGCTTGCCCTATTCTTTAATGCCTTCAACAAATTCTTTGATTGGCTGAAAGAAGGCTACGTTAAACTTATTGAATTTTTAATTACCATTCGCCTACTGGTTATTCCCGTATTTATCGCGGCTTTAGTGGCAACGGGCTGGATTTATACTATTACCCCAACAGGCTTTATTCCCGAAGAAGACCAAGGCTATTTCTTCATGTTAGGCAACTCGCCACCAGGGGTTTCAATTGAATATACACAAAATATTATTAAGCAAGTTACGGATATTGTTCAATCCAAAGAAGAAGTAGAACACGTTTTAGGAATGGGAGGCTTTAGCTTCTTAGGAAATGATAGTAGTAAATCCCTTTTCTTCGTTAAATTGAAAAATTGGGAGGAACGCTCAGGACAAAAAGCTTCTGTTTTTGGATTACTACGACGTATTAATAGAGAGTTAAATGAAAAAATTACAGGAGCGCAAGTTTTGGCGGTGAATGCGCCCCCTGTAGATGGTTTAAGTAGTACAGGCGGCTTAGATTTCTACATTCAAAATCGAGGCGGTTTACCCATGAGTGCCTTGACGGAAAATGTCAGAAAATATATGGCTGAAGCTCGAAAATTACCTGAATTAGACCCTCGAACAGTATTTACCCAATTTACCTTTGATGCACCCTTATTAGAAATTTCGATTAACCGCAATCAGGCTAATGCTCAAGGGGTTTTAATTAGCGATATCTTTAATACGTTAGGAACCTATCTCGGCTCAACCTACGTTAACCAATTTGTTTTAGACGGACGACTGTATCAAGTTTACGCCCAAGCTGAAGGGGATTTTCGTTCTAATCCAGAAGATATTATGCGGCTCTATGTTCGTTCTCAAACGGGGGTGTTGGTGCAGTTGGGGAATGTAGTTAATGTCAAACAAATTACCTATCCGCCAATTGTGACTCACTTTAATGTGTATCCTGCGGTCGATGTTCAGGCTTCCCCTGCTCCAGGCTACAGTACAGGACAAGCCATGGCCGCAATGGAAAAATTAGCCAAGGAAATTTTACCAGCGAGTTTTGGCTACGAATGGTTCGGAACTGCTTATCAAGAGCAACAATCAGGGGGGGCGGCTCCTATTATCTTTGGGTTAGCGTTTATTATGGTGTTCTTGGTACTAGCGGCTCAGTATGAAAGCTACGTCGATCCCACCATTATTATGATGACGGTTCCCCTAGCAATCTTGGGAGCAATGGGCGGAATTCTGTTACGGGCAAACGCGCAAATTTCTATGGGGGCGGTCTGGCCCACCGTTAACAACAATATTTATGCCCAGGTTGCGTTGGTAATGTTAATTGGATTAGCCAGTAAAAATGCTATTCTGATTGTGGAATTTGCCAACCAAGCAATGGATTTGGGGATGAGCATTTCTAAAGCGGCAGCATTCGCAGGAAAAGAACGTCTCAGACCGATTTTAATGACTGCCATTTCAGGATTAGTCGGATTCTGGCCCCTAGTCATTGCATCAGGAGCAGGTGCCATGAGCCGTTGGTCATTAGGAACTGCCATTTTCGGGGGCTATCTGGTTTCTACCGTGCTGAGTCTATTTTTAGTTCCTGTTTTGTTTGTGGTCATTAAAGAGATTGAACATCGTTTTCTCTCTGGTGGTGGCGGCAAATCGGGTTCATCAACCCCAGAGAAAAAGGTAGAATCAAGTAAAGAAAAAGAAGAGTTCCCGTTAGAAGATCCTAAGACTGTACCATCTGCTTTTAATGCGACTCCCAATAATGAATAGATAACTTTAGATTGTTGAAAGTTCACTTAGCATCAGGGGGCAATCATTTTGTCCTCTTTCATTTATTAAATTGCTCAATTGGAACCTATTTCTCTGAGGAAAATCAATGAGTACAATTGATTTAATTATCGAAAAAATACAAGCTTTACCCGCTGAAAAACAAGCTCAAGTCTTAGATTACGTTGAGTTTTTAATGGTAAAGTATCAACAAACAACTTCTAAAAAATCAGCCGAACAGTTAGCGATTGAACGATCAAAAGATTTAGATGATCCTGATAATCCTGACAAATGGATAACGGTTATAGAGGCTGGTGATGAAATTGATATTGAATCTAGTTTAGAAAATTTAAGTAATCGTGGCTACAAGGTCAAAATACCAAGTCAAAGTAAATAATTTAGTTAGAGAGCAAGATTTACCTAACTTACCCAAGGAATTAAGCAACGATTTTGAGGATTTTTGTAACTCGATTTTTGTTGAAGATCCTTATGATTGTTTTGGTTTAGATAACCATACCTTGAAGGGTGGACTACGAGGGTATCGAGCCTTAGAAATTGACCATAATCAAATTAGTTATCGCTTGGTTTATCGAATTTATGAAAAGCCCACACCCAAACGGGTCATGATTTTAAGTTTTGCTGAACATGATCTAGCCTACGAAAAAGCTAAGGAAAGAAAGTAAAAATTCTTTTATAAATACTAAGTTTTATAAATACTAAAGAATAAAAATGGAAACATTTTTAGGGATTGATTTTGGGACTTCAGGGTGTCGTGCAATTCTAATTGATGGTGAAAACTGTATTCAACAAGAAATATCGCTACAATTTCCACTTTCTTCAAACAATTGGGTAAAAATCTGGCAGGAATCTTTATTTAAGTTATTGGAGCAAATGCCGCGATCGCTGCGTTCAAGCATTCAATCTATTGCAATTAATGGAACCTCATCGACAGTTTTGTTGTGTGATGATCAAGGTCAGCCCTTAACAGAACCTTTGTTATATAACGATGCTAGAGGCGCAACAGTTCTGGATGAATTAACCCTATTTGTGCCGCCGAATCATTTAGCTTTAAGCGGTAGTTCCAGCCTCGCCAAATTAGTTTGGTGGTCAAAACAGGATTATTTTCAGCAAGCCGCCTATTTTTTACATCAAGCCGATTGGTTAGCCTTTTTATTACACGGTCAGTTAGGAATCAGCGATTACCATAATGCCTTAAAGCTCGGTTACGATGTCGTCAATTTAAACTATCCTAGCTGGCTAGTGAATCAGCCCTTTTATGGTTTATTACCCACTGTTCTATCGCCTGGAGCTGCTGCGGGTAAAGTAACATCGGCGATCGCGGCTCAATTGCAGTTAAATCCTGATTGTGTGGTTTGTACAGGAACAACCGATAGCATTGCCGCTTTTTTAGCCAGTGGAGCCAGTCAGCCAGGGGAAGCAGTTACTTCCTTGGGGTCAACCCTAGTATTAAAGTTACTCAGCACCTACCCTGTTGAAGATTTAGCATCCGGTATTTATAGCCATCGTTTAGGAGACTTATGGTTAACCGGCGGGGCATCCAACACAGGCGGAGCCATTTTAAAACACTTTTTCACTGATGATGAATTAACAAGCTATAGTCAACAAATTAATCTCCATATCCCTAGCTCCTTGAATTATTATCCTTTGCTGAAACCCGGCGATCGCTTCCCCATTAACGATCCTAATTTACAACCTCAATTGGAGCCTCGGCCTGACAATCCGATTGAATTTTTATATGGATTATTGGAAAGTCTCGCTCGTATTGAAGCCTTAGGATATGCAAAACTGCAAGCCTTAGGAGCCTCACCCTTAACTCAAATTTATACCGCAGGCGGCGGAGCTAAAAATGAAACTTGGCGTAAAATTCGTGGACGTTATTTTGCTGTTCCTGTAGTAAATTCGTGCCATACCGAAGCAGCCTATGGTACGGCTTTATTAGCAAAACAGGGTTATCGTAAAATCTCAATTTTTACCGTTCACTAAATGCCAAAATCTTACTTAATCGCTACTCAATGGAATTGAGAAAAGCATTGGCTTGGCGGGCTTGAATCCAAACTTTTCCCTCCCCTTTAAACCGACAGACCAGACCTTTGCCACCATAATATTTAGCGCGATCGCTTTTAATCACTAATCCTTCAATCATTTCAACGTCATAGTTTAAGGTATCTTCAAAAGCAACAATATAACCTGTGTCTACTAAAAATTCATTCTGAACGGATATTTCAACTAAGCTACCATAGGAGCTAAACCATAAATCACCCTGTCCAATCGTTCGCAATAAAAACGTTGTTGTATCGTTAAAAAAGTTTTTCATACCTAAAAATTTGGCATCAATTTGAACCGTTGGAACACAGGCAATAAAATGAGAAGATTGCAATAAAATACCTTTTTTTCCAGTTAAATAGTAGTGATGAATATTACCTGGTAGTGGTGGGGCAAGAAATAATCTACCCGGCTTAAATTCGGCGGCAAATTGATTAATGAATAAGAGTTCTTGTCCTAGAGATTTCGTTAAAACTTTAAGTAAACCATCCTGAAGTTTCGCAATAAGCGTAATACTACTATCCATTGCTTCGATGACAGACGCTTCTGCTAAAATGGTTTGACTCGGTTTTAAGTCAAGGATCAAGGAAGAATAAAGGGGGCCATTTTCAATGGAAAAATCAACATCATGATCTTCTGTAATTTCTTTTCTTCGTTCATTTTTATCAATGCGATTATTGATTAAATTTCCTTCCATGAAACTAATTCCTTGATTACTTTATTACACTGCTTTGAACGAAGATTCTGCTTGAATATCGGCAAAAAACTTTTGAAACGAATGGGTTTGGCAGAGAATTTTTCCTTGACCTTTAAATTGACAAAGATTTTCTTTATTTTTAATAAATTTAACTAAGCCTTTTGTTTGGGGAGAAATTAATTTAAACTGTAAGCTATTTTCAAAAGCAATTACATTTTTTAAATTAATTACAAATTCCTCTTCTATATCCACTTCCGTTAGTCTACCAAAGGAATTGATTAAAACTTGCCCCTCACCCACCAAACTTAACCACGCACTTGATTCATTAGGCAATAATGTTTTAAATTTATTAAAACCCGAAAAAATTTCAATTTTAGAACTAGAAGCTAAATAGGAATTAACCCGAACAATTAATTTGTATTTTGTCATTTGGTAAACAAAGATATCTCCAATTACTGGAGGAGCCAAGTAAAGTTCTGCTTCTTCTTCCTGAGCTTTGAAACTATTGAGAAATAAAAATTTATCTTTAGAACTGTTTTTTTTCGGTGTTGCTACCGTTTCGCTGCCCCGTTGCATACTGGTATTTACCTGAAGGTTATTGCTCATCATCATCATGGCCCCTGCTTTGGCCATAACTTCTTCGTTAGTCTCTAAAAAAATGTGAGCGATCGCGGTGTGGGGTTGGTTTAGGATCTCAACTTTCATACGGGTTGGGATAGACAGGTCATTAGCCTTGCCGACTCTTTAAGTAACGAACCAGCCCACTACGACTGCGAGACTGTAAGTATATAATACCCCCTCCAATTAACTGAGTAACGATTCCCTCACCAGCAGTGGAAGAGCCAATGATGCGTTTAGGAAAATCAACCTTTAACCGAATTTTAGAACTATAGGCAACCAGATGATTGTGTTCTACGGCAAAGCGTTTATAGGTTTGATGCTGGGTTAATCCGCCCTGGCTACCAATGAAAACTAGCCCGCGTCCCGATACTTTGAGAACAAATAATCCTTTTCCCGCTAACCAACTCGAAAAACCAGCCCAGTGAATCCCCATTTGGATTTGCGGGGTATGACCTAAATGTACGCCAGGCTGTAAACATAAGGCACTTTTGGTCAAATCTAAACGGATAATATCGCCAGGGTAGGGTTGGGACAGTACCAAATTTAATGGCTCATCTGTCGGATTACTAAACACATCGACCCACAGGGAATAACCCCCTAAAAAACGTCTCAGTACGGCAAAAAGAATATCCCCTGCCACGCTTGTCTTCATGACGATTCCTGCATCCATACTGATGAGGGTTCCAGGAGATGCAATAAAACTTTCACCTGGTCTAAGGGTGACATAGAGGGAAGCAAAAGCTGGCCTGAAGCGGACTTTATACAGCAAACTTTTTAGAAAAACAAAAAACTACGTTACCATTTTCTGCGATCTTTTTCTGAATCCCTAGAAACTGAGATGTTTCTTAAAGTATTTCCCCGTTTCATTGGTTGGGTATTTTAAACGTTGCTTTTTTCTAAAATTAATTTAGACCGCTTGACGTTTTCGGGGATAGTAATGGGGTAATTACCATTAAAACAGGCGGAACAGAAATGATCGATATTTTCCCCCGTTGCTTCCAACATTCCTTGTTGACTGAGGTAAGCTAAAGAATCCACACCGATTTGTTCGGCGATCGCGTCAACAGATTTCGTCGCAGCAATGAGTTGATCCTGATTATCGGTATCAATGCCGTAGAAACAGGGATGGGTAACGGGCGGAGAAGAAATCCTCATGTGAACTTCCGTTGCTCCTGCATCCCGTAAAGCTTTCACAATTTTGCGGCTCGTGGTTCCCCGTACAATGGAATCATCGACAATAATGACCCGTTTGCCCTTTAAAACATCCTTGAGGGGATTCAACTTCATGCGAATGCCTGATTCGCGCATATTTTGGGTCGGTTGAATAAAGGTACGCCCCACATAGCGATTTTTGATGAGTCCTTCGGCGTAAGGAATGCCCGAAACTTGAGAAAAACCAATGGCCGCAGGAATCCCCGAATCAGGAACCCCCATCACAATATCCGCCTCAACGGGAGATTCTTTGGCTAAGTGCTGACCAATCCGCATCCGATAGGTATAGAGCGTTTCATCGTTGGTAACGCTATCAGGACGAGAGAAATAAATCATCTCGAAAATACACAGCTTTTTCTCCGCTTGGGTTGACCAGTGAAATGAGGCTAGACCCGATTCGGTAATCCAAACTAATTCTCCCGGCTCGACTTCACGAACAAATTCGGCTCCAATAATATCTAACCCACAGGTTTCCGAAGCCAAAACGTAGCGAGTTTGATCACTTTCTAATTGACCAATAACTAGGGGTCTGACCCCATTAGGATCGCGTGCGCCCATTAAACCAATCGGCGTTCCGATGACTAAACTGTAGGCTCCTGAGCAAATCTGAAAAGCACTAATCGCAGCCTCTAGCCAATCTTTACCGCTATCTACTTCATTGGCGATCGCGACGGCAATCATTTCGGAATCAGTGGTGGTAATAAAATCACAGCCCCGACTGACTAATTTCTCTCGTAACTCAACGGTATTTACCAAGTTGCCATTGTGGGCAAGAGCAAGAGAGCCTAAGCGGGTTTCGACAATGGCAGGTTGAGCATTAACCTTATGGCTAGAACCTGTGGTGGAATAGCGATTATGACCGACCGCAATTGTTCCTGTAAGTTCATGCAGGATGGATTCTTTGAAAACTTGGGAAACCAATCCCATATCTTTATGGCTATGAACTTTGTCCCCCTCAAAGGTCGCAATGCCTGCCGATTCTTGGCCCCGATGTTGTAGCGCGTACAGGCCAAAATAGGTTAATTTTGCCACCTC
>CAYZWO010000043.1:0-31646 GCA_964482215.1 uncultured bacterium | reverse complement strand
GGTATATTGCAGCGAAACCCCTTCAGGAGCTTGGATAATGGTAATAAAATAGCCTTGGTCTTCGTCGGGTAAAAAGGCCGTGGGAGTTTGCACGTATAGCCAACCTGTTACGCCTAATAAGGCAATAAATACGCCAATGATCACGACCTTAAGGCGACTAAACCAGGCTAAGGTGTTGCGATAGCGTTTGCGGGTGCCATCCAAAAAGTAATTGAAGCCATTAAAAAACCAAGCAATCCAACGGGGGGGATGTTGGCCCTGACGTAACAACAAGGCACAGAGGGAAGGGGTTAAGGTCAGGGCTAAAAAGGTGGAAATGGTAATGGAGAACGCGATCGTTAAGGCAAATTGTTGGTATAAAGCCCCTGTGGTGCCTGGGAAAAAAGCGACAGGAATAAAAACGGCCATTAAAACTAAAGAAGTCGCAATGACCGCACTGGAAAGCTCGGCCATGGCTTCACTAGCGGCCTGTTGAGGATTCAGCCCTTTTTGTTGGATAAAGCGGCTAATCTGCTCTACAACGATAATGGCATCATCTACTACCATCCCTGTGGCAAGGGTCAGACCAAATAGAGTCAAGCTATTAATGGAAAAATTAAATAATTTAACAAAGGCAAAGGTTCCCACCAGAGAGAGAGGAATGGTCAAAGCAGGAATGAGGGTTGTGCGCCAGTCTTGGAGAAAAACAAGGATGACCAGAATCACAAATAAAACCGCTAAACCAAGGGTTTTAATCACTTCTAAGAGAGATTGACGGACGTAATTGGTGGTATCAAATGCAACGCGATAGTCTAAGCCAGGGGGGAAACTTTCTGCTAATTTGCTCAATTCCTGTTTAACATTTTTAGAGACTTCTAAGGCGTTACTTTCAGGGAGTTGATAAACCCCTAACCCGATCGCGTCCTGACCCCGAAAGCGCAGAAAAGATCCATAGTTTTCGGCTCCGAGTTCAACCCGTCCCACATCCCGTAAGCGGACTATCAAGCCATTTTCGCCCGTTTTTAAGATCAAATCCTCAAACTGGGCAGGTTCGGTTAATTGACTGGCGGCTCTGAGATCAATCTGAAATTCCTGTCCTTCGGGGGCAGGCTCTTGACCTAACTGTCCCGCACCAACTTGTAAATTCTGTTCCCGTAATACATTTGCGACATCGTTTGTTGTCAGTCCCTGGCTGGCTAATTTAATGGGATTTAACCACAAGCGCATGGCATAGCGACGTTCTCCAAAAATGCGGACACCGCCCACACCTGATAGCCGCCTCAGAGAGTCCACCAGATAGCGATCGGCGTAGTTGCTCAAAAATACATTGTCATAGCGGCCATCTTCACTAAAAAGCCCAATGGCGAGGAGTAAATTAGTCGATTCTTTGGTAACTTGTACCCCCGTCTGTTTGACTGGCTCAGGGAGTTGGGGTTCAGCCAGGGCAACCCGATTTTGAACATCAACTGCGGCAATGTCTTTGTTGCGATCGCGGTTAAAAGTGGCGGTAATGCTGCTGGTTCCATCGTTACTACTGCTGGAGGTAATATAGCGTAACCCTTCAACCCCATTAATTTGACGCTCTAAAATATCGGTAACGGCGCGTTCAACGACTTCGGCATTGGCTCCGCTATAGTTGGCAGTGACTTGAATTTCTGTGGGGGAAATATCGGGATATTGGGCAACAGGCAGATTAACAATACAGATGAGTCCCACCAGAAAAATAATGATGGCACAAACGGAAGTAAAAACGGGACGTTTAATAAAAAAATCGACAAACATTTAAAACTGCCTATAAAAAGTTTTTAATTAACTCTAAATCCCATAAAAATCTTCATCTAAAATTTCCGCGATCGAGAAGGGACAAGTAACAGGATAGGCATTTTCATCAGGAATATTAACCCCAAATTTAGCGCGTTTACCTTCTTTAATGGCCAGTTGATAAGCATCGGGATAGGCAGATTCAATTAAATTAGTTAGAGCAGTATTGAGAGAAGGGGTCGCTTTTAAACTTTTTTGAATTCTTTTACGGTGTTCATCCACTGAATTTAACCAGCTTTGTTGCATCATTTCAGGAGCATCAGCTTGAACTTTCAATTTGAGTAAATGGGCTAATAAAATCATTAAATTACTTTCTAATGCCCGTTTTTCCGACTTTCCCAAATCTAATAATTCCTCAATTAAATGTTGTCGATCTAATTGTTCAAAATTAGAATTTTCAAGCTGCTCAATGGTTTTTTCAATCCATAATTGAAAATCTTGGTCGTATAGGGATGCGCTTTCTCCTTTCTGATTAATCAGGGCTGTCATGGTTTCACTCCGTCTACTGCGTCAAGGATTTTGGCTGAATTATTTGTTGATTTTTCGATCCTGTTAAGTAGGTCAACCTTATTTTTTATAAAATCCCCCCGCCTATCGGCTCCCCCCTTAGTAAGGGGGGCAGGGGGGGATAAAGCTCAAAAAGATTTTACATTTTATTTTAGTTGCTCTACTTATAACTATGGTTTAGGCGGTTGAGGAGGCATTTGATTCATATCTAAAATGGGCATCCCTTCTCGCAAATTCATTAAGCCTGCGGTGACAATTTTTTCGCCTGGTTTTAAGCCTGATAGAACTTGGTAATCATTGCCCCGCATATTTCCCAGGGTGACGGCTTGCTGTTTGGCGATGAGTTGGGGTTTATCCGTTTTGGGATCGGTTGACGATTGGGCGACAAAAACGAAGCTCTCTGAACCAATCCGAGTAATGGCCGTTGCAGCCACCAATACCCCCGATCCTTGGCTCCAAATGATGCGGGCTTGGACTAACTGACGGTTGAGTAATTCCCGACCAATATTACTAAAACTGGCTCTGGCTAAGACACTTTGGGCATTGGCAGTAACGCTAGGAGAAATGAAGCTAATATTACCTTTGGCGATCGCCTTATTTTGAGCATCCAAAATTTCTACAGGTAAGCCTAACCGTAAATTAGGAGCCTGATCCAAGGGAACCGATAAGTTAATTTCGAGATTTTTATTTTCCGTAAGGGTGGTTAAACTATCGCCCGATTTGACGTAATTGCCGACTTTAGCGGGAATATAACCAACAATGCCTGTAAAGGGGGCGCGAATTTGACTTTTTTGAATTTGGACTTCGACAGATTGAACTCTGGCTTCTGATTCGGCAACCTGGGCCCTGGCTTGCGCGATTGCTTCAGGTCGTGCCCCATTTTGTAACCGTTTTAAATTTTGGCGTTGTTCTTCTACCTCTGCTCGAATCCGTTCAATATCTGCCCCTCTGCCTTTACTCAGTTGAGAGAGACGACGTTGGGCCGATTGGACATCCGCGATCGCCTGACGTTCCTCTTTAACCTGTTGCTCGTAGGTATCTAAAGGAATCACGCCTTCATTTTTTAAATTAGAAAACCGTTGTACCCGTTGGCGCATCAAATCCGCTTGAGCTTTAGCAGAATCCAATTGGGCCCTAGCCTGAGCGATCTCTTCAGGACTGGCTCCCCCTTGAGCGTTGGCTAATCGGCTTTGGGCTTGATTTAAGGATGCTTGGGCTTGGGCAATATCTTCTGAACGAGAACCCGCTTGCAGTTCGGCTAAGGCCGCTTTATCTCTGGCTAAGGCCGCTTTGGCTTGCAGCAATTCAGTTTGTAGGGTATCGCTATCGAGACGCATCAAAACTTGACCCTGACTGACTAAATCCCCTTCTCGGACTAAAATTTGGCTCAGACGACCATCCACTTCTGACACAATATCGGTGGCTCGGCTTGCTTCTAAGGTTCCCACTAAATCGGACGCATTTTCCACGCTGGTTAAGTTCACCGTTTCCAACCTAACGGGAATGGCTTGGGGGCCTGCGGCCATTGCAGAAGGTGGGGCTTGTTGCGCTTTTTGTTGCGTCATCCACCAATTAACGCCAAAACCTCCCGCCGCAATTAAAACCAATAAACCTAAGCCCCATTTCCAGCCGCGTTGGGGGGAAGATTGATGTTTTTTGGATGCGATGAGATTAACATTATCTTGCTCCACCCAGGGGTCTATCGGCGTAGAAGCAGGAGGCTCAATGGTTTGATGATCCGCCATATCGATTTAATAAAATCTGAGATTTGACTCTTAGTGTAACAGTTTCTTTACAATAATTTGAACATGATCAATCGGCTACTTTTCTTGATAAATATCTACCGAAAGTATGATTGCCTTTTTTAACAAACTTTAGTAGATAAAATTGGCAAAGAAGTTAACTAAAAATAAAAGGAATGTAGCTAATCTAATGAATTCTGAGGATAATTGCAACCTTAAGAAACGGTGGAAATAATCGTAAAGATTCTATTGGTCAATAGATAAATTCTATATCAGCTAAAGTATTAAGCAAGAATATGGGCTAACTTAATATCGATGTCTATTATTTTTCCTCAAAAACAATCATGAATTTCTCAATTTAAATAATGATTAATGAGTTTCACATTATCAATTACTTGAATCTCAAAACATCAAAAATATTTGAGCTATCCCCTATCCAAAAACTTCAGACTACTGAGCACCAAATCACTGACGGCATTAGCGATCGCGAACTCACTATAAAAGCTTTCTCGAAAATCAAAAGCTTGCATTTCCGTCACAATGGCAATCACCAAAGATCCTAAATCATTTTCTCCCTCTAGGCGTTGACGCACAAAAATTTGAGAAGCCCGTTGAGCAATGGTTTGATTAATCGCCTCTGGAATGAACTCTTCATCTAACCACCGATGCAGCGATCGCGCTAACCATTCACCCTCTTGGGCGGGATCTTGGAGGGGGGGCAACGTAATAGGAGGAATCGGTTCAACTGCCATAAACGTAGAGCTTTAATCGAAATTAAAAAACAAAGATAGACAGAAAAAATATTGGTTTCATTATACAGGCAGATGTTTAAGGAAATAGTGCAAAGCTCGCAATGGTCAAGCGTAGATCATGACTCATGGAAAGCGTATTTTCTTTCAGTTTAGAAAATTCGTTCAAACTTTTTCTCTACCTCATAGGTGAGGCTAAAAATAGTACTGACTGAGTAGGCTGGGTATATCGTCGCAAACCCGTGAAATCGAAAGATAGCCAGATTTTAAAGGATTAACTCTGTAGGTTTAAACATGAATCCATTACTCATCGTCAATCCCACCTCTGGAACTGCCGTCAATTCAGACTTACTACCTGAACTCCTCAATGCTTTTCAAAAATACCATTTAGACGTTGATATCGAACAAACTACCCCCGAAGAAGATGGACAACAATTAGCCGCGAATGCTGCCAGCCAAGGAGTGCCGTTAGTTATCGTAGCAGGAGGAGACGGAACCATCGAAGCAGTCGTTCGAGGATTAATCCACACCCCAACCACTCTGGGAATCATTCCCTTTGGAACTCGTAATAATTTAGCCGCCAGCCTCGATATTCCCAACAACTTTGAGCAAGCAGTCAGGGTTTTAAAGGAAGGGCAAAGCCGTTTGATTGATATTGGGAAAGTAGATGGTTACTACTTTTTAGAAGTCGTGGGCATTGGGCTAGAAGCCTCCCTTTTTCCGTGCGGTGAAGAGGTTAAGAGTACGATTAAAAATAATTATTTAGCGGCGATCGGTAGCTTATGGCATGGATTTGCGACTTTTTTCCAGTTCCGTCCCCATCACTTAACCTTGAAGTTGGATGGACAATACAGGCAACGGTTACATACCTTACAGGTCAATATCTGCAATACACCTCGCTATGGGGTGGAAGTTGTTCCTTCTAGTGATGTTCAAATGGATGACGGTAAGCTTGATATTGTCTATATGAAGCACCCTTCTAAGTGGGATCATCTCCGTTATTTTTTGAGTACCGTGAGTGGCCAACCACTAGAGCATAAGCGACTGAGAACCTACCAAGCCAGTAAAATTGAGGTAGAAAGTTATCCGCCCCTCGAAGTTCATGCCGATGGCAATTGTATCGGCCATACGCCTATTAGTCTTGAAGCCATTCCCCAAGCTTTATCGGTTCTGACCCCTACCCCAGAACTGCTTGCTGAATTTTCGGCTGAAGCCAGTTTAGTTGCTGTAGTTTAGATTTAGGCTAACTTTTTATGCAAGCTCAACGTTTAGGCTTTTTCTTCGATTTAGCTTGAGGAGACGACGTACCAAATCCTTTGGGTTTATCCCGTTCCGTTGGTTGAAATTTAAGAAATTCTCGCAGATTATCTGAACTCGGAGCAGGCTGGTCAATATTAAACGTAATTTGGATATCCTCCCAACTAACAATCATTGTATCGAGCTTGCCTTCAAAGAAAACTTTTTCAATTAAGGGCAAAGCTTCAGAATTTTCTAACTTACAAAGGAGACCTATCAAAAAGCCATTCGTTCCAGAATCATGGTGACGATACTGAGCCAATTGTTCCATTGCAATATCAAAAATCAGCGATCGCGATTCGGGATATCGTTCAGCTATTTTTTCCAAACCTTCAATCGCAACCCAAATAGGACGGTACTCATTTTTGGGGCAAGTTTCTAAAAAAGTTTTAATTTCTGGAATTGCCAACGGGCCAATATTAGCCACAACGGTGGATAAATCATCCGCTAAATAATCATCTTCAGGACAATCAATTAATAATTTGAATAAAGGCTGAATAGCGTGTAGAGCGGCTGTTCCAAATTGTGATAGAGCACGCCAAGCATGGGCAGGGCCCCAAACCTCTACAGACTCAGAATCCCAACTATTAACAATCGGATCGGTGGCTAAACGCAGTAATTCAGGAATATCGTCTAGGGTCAGCTTAAATTCTTGATGATAATTTCGCCAATCTGAACCATGCTTGATAACCCCACAGGTTAAAAGTTCGGAAACAGGGGGTTGATAATTAAACTGTGCCATACATTTTATGAAGAAAACCTATTAACCACCTTAATCCTAAAGGCTGGTCTCGGAGCAAATTAATGTAACAGTCCGCAACATCCGAGCCTATTAGTGTGGAGAAGCCCTGCGATCGCCGATGGAATTTGAAGTTGTCAGCAATCTAGAAAAAGTCAGGTCTAACTTGCTAAGATTGGGAGACGCAGACACTATTTATCAATCATGACGTTAACACTCTACAATACCCTGACTCGCCAAAAAGAACCCTTCCAGACCATCGAAGCAGGCAAAGTCCGTATGTATTGTTGTGGCATTACCGTTTATGATTACTGCCATTTGGGCCATGCTCGCACTTGCATCACCTGGGACGTAGTACGCCGTTATTTAGAGTGGCGGGGTTATGCGGTTAACTATATTCAAAATTTTACTGATATTGATGACAAAATTTTAAACCGTGCCAGACAAGAAGGCACCTCAATGGAAGCGGTTTCCGAGCGGTTTATTGAGGCTTATTTTGAGGACATGGAAAAGCTTCAAGTCAAACCTGCCAATGCCTATCCCCGTGCGACCCATACCCTAGACGGCATTAAAAAATTAGTTGCAGAACTCGAAGTCAAGGGATTTGCCTATGCTTCAGAAGGTGATGTTTACTATGCAGTGCGGAATTTTTCTGACTATGGCAAACTGTCGGGACGTAAATTAGACGATTTACAAGCAGGAGCCAGTGGCCGCCTCGAAACCGATGATCCTGATGCCCAAAAGAAAAAAGACCCCTTTGATTTTGCCCTGTGGAAAGCAGCTAAACCCGATGAACCCTTTTGGGAATCGAACTGGGGGCCAGGTCGTCCTGGTTGGCATATTGAATGTTCGGCAATGGTACGGGAACGCTTAGGCGAAACTATTGATCTGCACGTCGGCGGCAGTGATCTAATTTTTCCCCATCATGAAAACGAAATTGCTCAATCGGAAGCAGCAACAGGTCAGCCCTTAGCGCGTTACTGGTTGCATAATGGCATGGTCAAAGTCGGCGGCGAGAAAATGTCGAAATCCTTGGGAAACTTTACAACGATTCGGGATTTATTAAAAAAAGTTGACCCAATGGCGATTCGTTTATTTGTGTTGCAGGGCCATTACCGTAAACCGCTAGACTTTACCGATGAGGCCCTACAAGCGGTCACGAATGGCTGGCAAACTTTACAAGAAGGGCTGCTATTTGGGTATCAGTTTGGCGAAAAACTAGACTGGAATTTAGATTTTCAGCCTTTAGGTTTCGAGGCTAATGAATTTACCCGACGCTTTCAAGAAGCGGTTGACGATGATTTTAATTTTGCTGAAGGGTTAGCTGTTCTCTTTGAATTAGCTAAACCGCTCCGTAAAGCAAAAAATATTATGATTCATGATATTCAACATCTTTTTGTTGAGCAAGGGGAGATGGATCAAATGGTTTCTTCTTTTCAATTGGTAGCTAACATGACACTACTAAAGCGTCTAGGCTATTCACTGAAAAAGTTAAGCCAATACTGGCAAACCTTAGTAACTTTGGCAGGTGTATTGGGATTAGAAGCCGATCGCGCAACCTTAAATGAATCTGGTACTGATGAGTTGAGCGATGAGGAAATTGAAACCTTAATTCAACAACGGGCCGATGCGCGTAAACAGAAAAATTTTGCGGAAGGCGATCGCATACGGGATGAACTCAAAGCCCAAGGAATTAACTTAATCGATCAACCTGGTGGCATCACCAAATGGCATCGTTAATTAAGCATTTAGAAACTTTTTAAATTCAGCGATCGCTAAGAGATCAATTCAAAATAACTTTGAATGTCTGATCAACTGGAAGTTCTTCTTTTTGATAACATCTGGGAAAAGAAGGAAAATTTCGTTCAATGCTTCGGACATGCTCTAGTGCAGCTTCATCTAACGGTTGATAACCACTGGATTGAACAATCTGAAGATTTTGGACTTTACCATTGCGAGTAATCGTATAAGTAACGAAACTTTGCCACAGACCTCTTCTAGGAGGCTTCGGTGGATTCCAGGTGTTGCCCAAAGTTGCCTTGAGATTTGTTAAATAATTATTAACCTGACTTTGACAGTTAACACTTACCGTTGATGATTCTGATTCACTGGTTTCTGGGGAATTTGGGAAAGGACTATTCGATTGGTCACGATTGGGAAACGGCACAGGCTCAGTGGTTGAAGGGTAATTAGGTTCATCGTTATTGGGGAAAGGGAAAGGAAAAGGATTATCACGACTGGGAAAGGGCATAGGCTCAGTCGCTAAAGGAAAATTTTCATCATTAATAGGACAATTAAAGTTAGAGAGTAAATCCCTACAAATAGCCTGATATGTACCAGCAGAAATAATCGGTGCTTGAAATTCAGAGAAAAGCTCTCCGTTTAATAATTCTCTAATTTCTTGGGAAGTCATCGATGTCACAGGGCTTAAAACTCCTTGACGGATAGAAATTTTTTGTCCTGCAACTACCTCAATACTCCTCTGGGGCTGTTTATCAGAGCGAACCCTAACCTTGCCGTTTAAAACTTTAACAATGCCCTCTGATTGTTCATTAATTGAAGAACTGGTGGACTCGAAAGGGACGGTATTTTTAAAAAACTGTTCATTCTCTAACTGATCTACCCGCTCACGCAGATTATTTAATTGAGCTTCTAAAGACAAATCGTTAGTAGGTTGAGCCGAGGAAAAGGGTACTTGCTTTTGCAAAACGTAGAGAGTTCCTTCGACTATCACCGTAAGACCTGCTACACAACCATTGACAGGGCCACTAACGAGTAATTCTCCTTCTTTGAGTTCGACACATTGACCAACAGTAACAGTTGCATAATTTCCCAAACGGCCTGCTGCTCCATTATTGAAAATAAGACCAGTTCGAGAATTTTTAGTCAGTACAACTTGACCGAAATTCGCCCTATCTTTAAGGCGTGCCTGAGTTGTCTGGATATAAACCTGATTTCCATCCAGAATTTCTTGAATCGTCGCTTGAGTAATCTGTGCTTGACTTGGTAGGGCTAAGGACTGAAAACAAACTGTACTGCCGAATCCTAGCAATATTTTTTGCCAATAGGTAGAAGCAAAACGCTTAAGATCCATCAGGGATAAGTGATTAAACACAGCAAATTCCCCCAGACAAGCAAACTAAATGAATACACTAATTCCTTAATTATGCCAGTGCTGATAAATTTGGCAGAAATGATTGAATTGATTGAAATTAACGTTCGACGGTTTTAGATTCGATAGTTTGAGCGTTATTAACCGACGTAACTTCTAGGGTTTTATTAAAACTCGCTTCCCGTGCGGCTTCAATAAATTGGGCAACCCGAATCGGATCAATGGGTTCGGTAATAACGCCATTCCGTTTTAAAGAACTGGCGACAATGGCTCCATCGGCTGCTTGCATGAGTTGCCCGATATTATCCCAGTTAGCCCCGCTACCGATAAAAACGGGGGTTCCTTTGGCCGCAGCCGAGGCTAGTTCTAGGTCTTCTAAGCTCGGCGGGCTACCTGTGGCCCAACCCGATAAAATTACGCCATCGGCCAGGCCGCGTTCAATGGTGTCTTGGACTGCGGTGGTTAAATTGGGGGTTCCCAAAGGTCGAGCGTGCTTGACTAAAACATCGGCCAAAATGGCGACATCAGACCCTAACTCTCGACGAAATCGCAGAATATCGTAGGCATTACCTTCAATCAGTCCTTGATCGGTGGCCATAATACCGTTAAGAACGTTAACGCGGATAAATTGGGCATCGACACAGGACGCGATCGCCAATGCCCCTTTTGCATCATTGCGTAATAGATTAATCCCCACAGGCACAACAACTAAGTTCATAATGCGATCCACAATTAACGTCATCGCACTAATGACAGCCGGATTAACTTGATCCTTGGTAAAAGGCGCGTCAAAAAAATTTTCGACAATAATACCGTCAACGCCGCCAGCCGCTAGGGCCGTGGCTTCCTGTTCTGCTCGTTCAATAACCGCCTTAAGGCTACCTCCCCAACGGGCTGAAGTGGGTAAGGGCAACAGATGAACTACGCCGATAATCGGGTTCTTCGTTTGAAAAGTCTGATTTAAGTCCACTACACTGAATATCCTGATGCACCATTGGGTGTTTGACTCCCGTTTAAGAGCCAACTACAAATTCTACCGTACTTAGGAAACCCTAAATGGCTGAATCTCAATTAACCTTATTTTAATCGTTTGGCTCCCCGCAAACATAAATTTATCCACAGGAGTCATTCGCTTGGGTGGCATCAGGGGTTTACGCCTCCGCCTCAAGGAGCCACGATGAACAATTGCTTTTCGTTGCGCCTTAAGCTACGTTAGAAATCGAACGTAACATTTCTTTAAGATCAGGCGGGATGCTCAGACTTATTACCGATTTTGATGGCCCCATCATGGACGTTTCCGAACGGTACTATCAGGTTTATTTGTACTGTTTAGACCAAATTAAGGCTCCAGAGCAGTCAGTAAAAACGTTAACCAAGGCGGAATTTTGGAACTTAAAACGGGCCCAGGTTCCTGAAAAAGAAATTGGCGTAATGTCTGGGTTCGATCTCGAACAAGCACAAGCATTTGCTAAATTACGCCGTAAAACGGTACATACGTTGCCCTATTTGGTTTATGACCATCCCATCCCAGGCGCGATCGCGACTCTAGAGAAAATTCAAAGTTTAGGTCTTGATCTGGTGGTCATGACGATGCGGCGAGTCTGTGAATTGGATTTTGCCCTAAAAAGCCATAATTTAACCCGTTTCTTTCCCGAACCGCAACGATATTGCCTAAGTGATGATTACGTTAAAACGACGGACGTTCAAGATAAACCCCGTTTAATGGCTCGTGCGTTACAGGAATTATCACCTTCTGATCAAGCTTGGATGGTCGGGGACACAGAAGCTGATGCCATAGCCGCAAAGACCTATCAGATTCCCTTTATTGGTGTTCTTTCTGGAATCCGCGATCGCGATCGCCTAGCTCAACATCAACCCAATTTTATTGTTAATAACCTCGGTGAAGCTCTAGATTTAATTTTGTCAAAAGCAGCTTAGCGGAAAAAACTGCTAATTACCCAAAAGAGAATAAACGTTACGATGCAGGAAATTTGCTCAGAACCTAAGCCAATGGCTAACCCAGATGCGGTTAACACGCTAAAAACGCCCATCCCTAACGCAACCCCTGCTAAAAGCGCGATTAAAGTTAGCAGAAAAGCGCGGCCGATTTTTCTCTCTTTGCGATAGATAAAATAAATACTGGCAAAAACGCCAATCACTAATAACAGAGAACCAAAAGATCCTGTTGTATCTTGATTTAAAATGCTGATTCCTGTTAAGGTTCCAAAGACTCCCGCAGGTAACAAAATATCATTTCTCGAAGGGGTATCCATTAACCCCTGTAACCAGGAAGGAGAATTGGGCACAGAAAAGGACGGAGCCGCAGGGGGCTTTTCTATCACCCGCTCTGGAAAACGAATGCGATCGGGCACCTTAATTTTGCCTTCTTGCCGTAGCTTGAGGCGATCCATCAAAATAGCATCGTAGGCAGACTCAACCAGTTCTAAGGCTCGACTATCTCCCTGATACTTTTGGCTTAGCTGCATCTTAACCGCTTGGATCTCCTCAAAAGATGAATCCTCGGTTACTCCAAGAGTTTGGTAGGGAGTGGGTTCACTCATTTTTGTTCCTCCTCTGACATTCCTGCCCTCTGCCGCAGACTGACTCTAAAGATATTATGCTTTACTTTCGTAGTTTAGCGGATTGCTCCCCCGAACGAGAAATCATTTTAAGGAAACTTTGAAAAAATAAAAGGGGGTCATTCCCCCTAAAATTAATCGAAACAAATTTTGGTTCAAATTTGGTGGCAACGGGAATAATACCTAACTTAAATAAAACAATGCCCGTTAATTCAATCCCCCCGCCTTCGGCTTCCCCCTTCAAAAGGGGGGCTAGGGGGGATAAAACTAAAGATATTGGCAAATTTATTTAAATCCATTGGTATTTTTCAAAATTAATTATCTTTAATCAGCATTCTTGAGCTAATTAAATGATGGTTCCATCAGGAATGGTGCGGTTTTTAATGACCACAACAATACCATTACGGATATAGAAGCCGTCATCTTCCCGATTCGCTTCTTCGATGCCTTCTTTATTAATAATCATGACGTTATGGCCAATGCGGGCATTTTTATCAATAATGGCACGACGAATCGTGGTTCCTGAACCAATCCCAATGGGTAGTTCGCCTTGTTTTAAGCTCTCTTCCCGTTCTAAGGCTGATTCATAGTAATCTGATCCCATTAAGAGAGAATCTTCAATGGTACAGTTGGATTCAATGCGAGTCCGAATGCCTAAAACCGAGTGATGAACACGGCACTCTTTGAGAATGCAGCCTTCGCCCACCATTGATTCCGTGATCTTACAATCGAGAATCTTGGAAGGAGGCAGATAACGCCCACGGGTGTAAATGGGAGCCTGTTCATGGTAGAAGCTAAAGGGCGGCTGGGGTTGCTTGGTTAGGGCTAAATTGGCTTCATAAAATGCTTCAATGGTTCCGATATCTTCCCAGTAATCCGAGAATAAGTAGGCTTGTAAATTGTGATCATTCGCAGAAGCGGGAATAATTTCCTTACCAAAATCCGTTGCATTAGGATTGGTTTCCAGTAGTTTGGCTAAAATTTCTTTTTTGAAGACGTAAATCCCCATCGAGGCAATGTAGGGATTCTCTCTAGCTTTCTCAGGTGTTAGTCCCAAGAGGGTTGTATCCACCTGCATTTGTTTTAAGGCTTCACCAGAGGGTTTTTCATAAAAATCAACGATCCGACCGTGATTATCAATTTTCATTAATCCAAGCTCTGGGGCTTTCTTTTCATCCACAGGAATGACTGATAGGGTAATGTCCGCATTGGTTTCCCGATGTCGTCGCACAAACTGGCTATAGTCCATGCGATAGAGATGATCACCCGATAGAATCAGGTATTCATCCACATCCCATTCCATAAATAACCAGAGGTATTGACGTACCGCATCGGCTGTTCCTTGGAACCATTCGGGATTATCGGCGGTTTGTTGTGCCGCTAGAACTTCGACAAATCCTTCTTGAAAAGCCGAAAAGTTGTAGGTACGAGATAAATGGCGATTTAAAGAGGCAGAATTGAACTGCGTGAGAACGTAAATTTTAACGATCTCGGAATTAATACAATTACTGACAGGAATATCAATTAAACGATATTTGCCTGCTAAGGGGACGGCAGGTTTTGCTCTGACTTTTGTCAGGGGGTAAAGGCGGCTACCAGCCCCGCCGCCCAGAATGATAGCTAAAACTCTTTTCACAATGAAGACCTCTCGACTGCCAAGGACACCTCTCAAGTCAAGTTTAGGACTGTAGGGGACATCTGCAAAGCGAAGAAAGACAGAAAAATTGAAAAAGTTGTCGGAATCGCTCTAGATAATTCGTTGAGGAAACAAATCTTCCTTTGTGTTGGTCAATCGTTTTGAGTGGACATCAGTTTGTTAAAAATTACTTTGAAACGGTTGAATTTTTTCTTGATTCCTTTGGTTATGCGTCGTTTTGGACAACTTTCTTTTTTGCTGACTTTGCTAATGCTGCCCCAAGGTCTTCAGGCGGCCCCGAAACCATTAACTCAAGATTGTCATTGGCTGGTACAGGGAGCCAATCGCACACCGTTTGGAAGTGCTGGACAAGTTGGAAAAACGGGAGAAAATGGGCAAAATGGGGCTGATAGTGATAATGTAACAGTCTTTGCCGATGGCTCGCCCCTAACTCTTAACCTGGCAGGAAAAAATGGAGAAAATGGCCAAGCGGGAGGGAACGCGATCGCGCCCAATTGTGGTAATCAACCGAACGTTACGGAGAATTTAGTCGCACCCGATGGGAGTAACGGTGGTAATGGGGGCAATGGAGGCGATGGAGGTAGTGGTGGATCAATCAGTATTTATGCCACGAATCCTGCTTTCTTGCGTAATATTCTAGTTAATTCTTCTGGCGGGCAAGGCGGTCAGGGCGGACTAGGTGGCTTAGGCAGTCAAGGCTGTAATTGCAGTAAACCCTATTGGACGGTCGAAAGTTGTTCCGGCGATCGCGGTGCTTCGGATTTTCGCTGTACTACCAAAGAATTTCGTTGCTATAACGGTCGCAATGGCATTAACGGTAGTCAGGGTTTACCGGGGCGCAATGGCTTACCAGGACGATTAACTTTACTAAATTTAAACAAACCCTTAGAACCTGATAGACCGTCTGCTTCCGTCACGATGGGAACGCTCAAGGATCAGGGGGTCATTCTATCTAGAAACCGTTGGGAAACGCGCAAAGGGGCCCAGCAATTACTCGCGCCAGGTTCTATTATTGACGATGAATATCAATTTTTAGTGGAAAGATTAGAACGCTCTTACCTCTTAACTTGGAACGCTCCCCAGCCCTTTAAAGATTTTGCGGACAAAAATATTACCTTGAGTCTTGATGACCAGCAGGAAATTAAGACCACACTACCTGCCGATCTTTGGATTGAGGGAACAACCCAAAAACGCAATAACGTCACCGAATTCTTAGTTTATAACGCTATTTTGGCAGGCGATGCTACCCGTTTAGGCGATGCGGTCTTAATGAGCAATGGTCAGGATTTAAAATTAACCTTTGTGGATAAGGCCAATCAATCTAATTTAATTGCCACGAAATTTCAAATCAAGTACAATATTACCCGTTCCGATCCTCGTTTTCGCCCCGTTTCCGATTATTCCACTAAATATTCTGGAGAAGTTCCCGATAATTTAGTTACCTTAAAAGGCGATCGCTTTACGATTGATCTGGGCAAATTACCCATACCAGAGGAATACCTGAAACCCGGTTTAGGAGTAGAAGTCGAAGTTGTTGCCAACCGTACTTTTGCCAATTATTCAGCTAGCCAGAAATTCTATGTCCGTGATCTGATTAGCCGCACTACTCGATAGTAATTGCTCAATCTGCTTGTGGAGACCGTTTCACGCTTTTTAGTCCTTGGCGATTCTTGGGCGATCGCTTTAAACTAAATAAAGGTGGTTAAACAGTCAAGGGTTACTAGCTCAATGGTAGAGCACTGGACTCTTAATCCATTGGTTCAGGGTTCGAGTCCCTGGTGACCCACCAATTTAACCCCTCTTAGCCAAGATTTAGGATGGCAAAGTACAGATTTCAGCATCTCCATACCTTCTGAAATCATTTCATTCCAATAATTTAGTACTAACCCTATTTCCAAATCCTAACGCTTGCTAACCCGATTTTTCCTTACACACCTTATCCGTATTGAACAATCATGAAAGGCTTTAGAATTTCTTGGTGGCTTTTCCAAGCCTGGTTTAAGCATTTTTCCCAACCGAATCGTCCCTATTCTAAAAACTTTTGGCATTGGCTATCATCGGGAGGGTCTTTTGATCCACCGTTTCCTTGGGCCTATGCCAATTTTTGGACGGCTGAGGCTAGTTATTCTTAGTTAGTTTGTAAAATTCTTAATTTTTAATCTTTTTCATGGTTAAAAGGCTGCTATGAACATTCTAGACAGCCTTAACCAAGTTTAAAAACAGCAGCGATCGCAATCTCAGCAAAAAAAGCGAATAAGCTGAATAGGATTCAATTAGCGGATTGCATTACCTTTGAAAAAAAGGGTTCAATAGGTACGCACAAGGAAGAGGACAGTTGAATAACTCTGTAAGTTTTGCTAAAACTCTCAGGTGATTTGTATTTATTTAATAGACAATAAACTAAAGTATTTTTGTGGAGAATTTGTGAAAGGGCATGGGTAATTTTAAGTCGAGCTCATCGATGATTTATTTTCGAGAACGTAGATTTGGTGACTCAGCGAAATAATTTGCACACTTAACTAAAAACTGATGTGCCTACTAGCGTTAAGCTTTCACGCATTGCAATTATCTAGGGATTTTATAAAAAATCCATAACAATGAGTTCAAGAACCCTTCCTGCGTGCAGTTTAAATGATTAACAGTTTAATTAATAGCTGTTGTGCTTGTTAACCAGACTCATAAAAGATTTAAGCTTTAATGAAATCAAATAAATCAAATAACAAGAATTATTAACTTTTTTGAGAAAAATCAGCTTTTTTGCTAAAGAGCATTTCACTTATCAGCTAGGTTTGCTACAATAACTGACGGTCATTCAGCCTTAAAAGAGAACATCTTTGACTCAAGTTGTAAATATCCCCACCCTTGATACGTTAGCGCAAGAACTAGCTGCCATTCAGCAAACAGGTTCTAAACGGATTGCCTTGCTTGGCTCTCGCCATGTCCCGATTACCCATCAACAACTGATCGAAATGATGAGTTATGCGTTGGTGTTGGCAGGAAATCGCCTAATGACTTCTGGTGCCGCAGGAACCAATTCGGCGGTGATCAAAGGCGCAATGCGGGCCGATCCCAATTTATTGACCGTCATTTTGCCCCAAAGCTTAGAACGTCAACCCAGAGAGTCCCAAGAGCAGCTCCAGCACGTTATTCATCTGGTGGAAAATCCTGAAAATGATTCCCTTTCCTTGGGGGAAGCCAGTGCTTTGTGCAATCGAGAAATTATCTCCCGTTGTCAACAGTTAATTTGTTTTGCTTTCCATGAGAGCCATACCCTGCTGCAAACCTGTCAGGAAGCCGAAGAACAAGGCAAGTTAGTGACCCTCTTTTATTTTGACTAACTCTCTTTTATTTTGACTAACTTGGGTGATGGGTTGCTGCAAAACTTGAGTTGCGGTCAAATTCTTAAATGCTCAGAGGTAGACTACTGAGTTGCTAGGGAAGTATTAATCAACCTGGTGGTCGTGTAATGAAATCTCGTTCTTCTCCTGTAGATTGGCTAGAAACCCATTGGGCAACCCCTTCCTATGGCGGTTGGTTACTGGTGGCTTTATCGCTTTGTTTTTTTGGGGCCGCAACCAATACAATGGCGGGTTGGCTCTACGTGCTGAGTGGCTTGATTTTCGCGCTTTTAGCTATTGCTTCTATTATTCCTGTTCGATCGCTGCGTCAGTTGAGCATTGAACGGTTAGCCATTAGCCCTGTCAGTGCGGGGGATGATTTAACGATTAGTTTAACTATTAAAAATCAGAGTAAAACGCCAAAAACCTTACTACAATTTTGGGATTTAGTCCCAGATAAATTGGGTCGTCCTGAAGGAAAAGCAGTGGAAATGATTCCTGCTCAGAGAGATTACGATTGGAGTTATTATTTACCAACCCAACGACGCGGAGTTTACCATTGGCAAACGATTCAGCTACGCACAGGAACGCCTTTGGGATTGTTTTGGTGTCGTCGTCAGCAGAATGTATCCGCAAAAGCGATTGTTTATCCCCAGGTTTTACCCCTCATCCAATGCCCCTTAGTTGATGAAATTGGGCAAGAAGAAAGCCCCAAACTCCACAGCGATCGCCGTTATTTAGCCGCAACCGAAGGCATCACCAAGACCTTACGGGATTATCGTTATGGCGATTCGATTCGTTTAATCCATTGGCGCAGTAGTGCCCGTTTCGATGACTTTAAGGTTCGGGAACTGGAAATTGTCACAGGTGGTCAGGATGTCATTATTTGTCTCGACAGTGGTGCAACGTGGGACGAGGAAACTTTTGAACAGGCAGTAATTGCCGCAGCTTCTCTCTATTTTTATGCCATGCGTTGTCAGTTGAATGTGAAACTTTGGACAGCAGGTAATGGCATTGTTCACGGAACCCGAACCATTTTAGAAACCTTAGCTGCTGTTAACGCTCAAGAACCTGCCACCCATGAACGCCCTGATAAAGTGGCTGTGGTATGGTTAACCCAAAATGAGCAAGGTTTAAATCATTTACCCATTCATAGTCGTTGGCTTTATTTTGCAAACGAAAATAATATTTCAGTCTCGTCTTTTTCTAAGGGATTGGTGATTACTCCTGAGCGATCGCTTGAGCAACAGTTACAGCAAGCCTTACGATAAAAGAGTTTCAATTTTTAGGTTAAAAATCTTTAAAATTTTTATTTCAGCATGATAACCATTACGCTTGATGTCAATCACTTAACAACTTTAGATCTTTCCCCTGTGACCGATCTAGTCGAATCCTGGTTAACGGATCAAGCGATCGCTTCCCAAGAGCAACAAATCCAATTTACTATTGACTTTCCCCGTGACGAAACTGACCCCCGTGAACTCTCAGAAATACCCGAAGTTCGCCTCTGGTTCGTTCGTTTAGATTCGGTTTATCCCTGGTTTCCCTTTTTACTCGATTGGAAAAGCGGTGAATTTGCTCGTTATGCTGCTATGTTAGTTCCTCACCAATTTCATCGTACTGAAGGCATTAAATATAATCCCGAAGCATTGGAGATTTTTATGATGCAGAAAATTTTTGTGCTTTCCGATTGGTTGAAAAAACAAGGTATTCCCAGCAATTTTCGGTTAAAATCAATGGCTCAATTATTGGGATACGATTTAGATGATTCATTTTTCAATATGATTTAACCCATATTCTGTTAAAGAAGGGGATTAACCGCGATCGCTTCATCCAGATTGACTGATTTGAGGGTTTCCTTCCACAGAGTCAGAACTTGGGGATCATTCGGACGTTGACGCTTCAAGTCTGCTAAAACGGCCAACTTATCTTGCCATAAGTTTTGAGATTGATAAATCTTAATTTGTTCTTCTAGATTCCCCTTTGGCATGAGGACAGAAGGTAAGGTTGCCACCCGTTGAACTACCCCTTCGACGACGTAATCGTAGGCGCGATCGCGGGGATTACAAATTACGGAAAGATACCAATGGTATTCACCAGAGGGTTTTAGCGTATTCTCAGGTAGGGTTACGGGTAAAATACCAGCCTGTTCTAAACCGGAAAAAGTATTTTCATACACTAATTGATCCACTTGATCCCGTAGGACAAATTCAACGGAAGTTTGCTTATTAATCACTGGAACAGCAAAAAATAGGGTAGGCGAGGCTGAAGCAGTTGAACTACTAAGGGATTGGGGAATTAAGGCTGTTAATTGTTGGGGATCAAAGCGACAGGTATTGTTGCTCAGTAAATCCCGACTTCCACCAGGTTTACGACGCATGGGAGCTTCGACTGTATCCGAACCCGGACGACTTCCACCAGGTTTGCGGCGATCAGGGGCAATGGGCAAATCATTATCAGTCTCTTGGGCATAAGCAATCAGAGGAAATATTTCGCCGGCGATCGCCAAACAACTCATAAGCCACAATAACCCACAACTGTACTGAAGAATTTTAGATTTCACCATAACCCCCTACCGAGTTGTTATATTGAAAAAGTCTGCTGATAGTTAAATCAATTGCTAACTCAATCGTTGTTATCCTTGCTAACCATAGCTTTTGGAACAAATAGAAGCTCCCAAAAGTTATCAATTAATAATTTATCAATGGATATTCACAAAAGCTTTAATTTTATTTGTAATAATTTTAAAAATAATCGTTTAATACGCTTATTTTAGAGTCATGCTCAAGATATTGTCCAGTGATCAATTCGATTCCTTGATAACCAGCCGACATTATCCGCTTATTTTTATCCTTTGAAGAATTTGTGCTTTTAAAATTTAATTCATTGTTTGATAAACTGCGGCTCTTTTTACACGCAGGCGACGCAGAGCAACGTAAGGCCAAATTGCCCCGCTACTATTGGCGTAGTGCATTTGTGGTCACTTCGATTAGTGTTTTGGTGACAGCAAGTGTTGGCTGGGCGAAGCATCAAGGGAGATTCCAGTTTTTAGAACTACTCGCCTACGATGCTTGGGTGCAATTTCAGATCCCCCAGTTACCGGATTCTCGTTTACTCATTGTTGGCATTACCGAGCAAGATATTCAAAACCAAAGACGTTGGCCCCTAAGCGATGCCACTGTTGCAGATTTACTGTCGGCGTTACAACGTGATCAACCCAAGGTCATTGCCCTAGATTTATTTCGAGATATTCCCCATCAACCGGGTCACGAACAACTGCAAAGTATTTTACAAGCGGATAATATTGTTGTTGCGAATCAACTGTCAGCCCCCAATGGTGAAGGGGGAGTTGCTGCGCCAGCGGGAGTCCCAAAAGAACGCATTGGTTTTGTCGATTTAGTAATTGATCCGGATAATGTTGTCCGCAGAGGATTAATTGCAGTTTCCTCCCGTTCAGGAAAAAAATATTATTCTTTTGCATTGCAAGCCAGTTTGCGTTATTTAGCGGACTCCTCCATTCAGCCAGAGTTTACGCCCCAGACATTGCGATTAGCGAAAGCTACTTTTAATCGGCTGCGGGTTGATTCAGGAGCTTATCAGTTGCCGTCTTCGGAAGTGGCGGGTTGGCAAACATTGATGCGTTTCCGTTCTCCGGCGATCGCGCGGACAGTGACCTTAACCGATGTCCTCAACGGTCGAGTTGATCCCCAATGGATTAAAGACAAAATTGTGTTAATTGGTGTAACGGCTCCTAGCGGAAAAGATACCTTTCCAACGCCCTATAGTTCGGGCCAAACCAAAGATTTTGAAATGCCTGGGGTCATGCTCCATGCCCAGTTAGTCAGTCAAATTTTAAACAGTGCCTTAGAAGGAGAGCGACAATTCTGGTTTTGGAATCGGGGAAAAGAGTGGCTTTGGCTCGCTTTTTGGTCGTTTTTAGGGGCTATTTTAACCTACCGTATTCAACGCTTGTTGTCTTTTGGTCTTAGTTTAGCGAGTGCAGTTATTATCCTATGGTTACTGTGCGGATTAGCCTTCCTCCAAGCGGGTTGGATTCCCCTAATTGCGCCTCTATTAGGATTACTCATCAGTTCGGGAATAACTCTCGCCTATAAAGTGGTTTATCAAACTTACCACGACATCTTAACGGATTTACCCAACCGTCGTCTTTTTCTCAAATCTTTACAAACTTACTACCAATTACACTTTCAATCTCCCTTTATCGCCGTTCTTTTCTTAGATTTAGACCGTTTTAAAATTATTAATGATGGTTTGGGCCATGCCGCTGGGGATGCGGTCTTAATCGAAGTAGCTCGGCGATTACAAGCGTGTTTGAAACCACCCTACGTTTTGGCCAGGGTGGGCGGCGATGAGTTTGCCATTTGTTTACCCAATATTCAACACAGTAAAGATGCCATCCTGTTAGCAGACCGGATACAGGAAGAGTTGGCCCGACCTTGCTTGTGGAAAGAAAAGGAAATTTGCATTACGGTGAGTATCGGAATTGCCATTGATCAATTGCGTCGCACTCAGGAACCGCCCGAATTGCTACGTTATGCTGATATTGCCATGTACCATGCCAAATCAATGGGAAAAGCCCGTCACGAAATTTTTATTAAAGGAATGGATACCAAGGCGATTTTCCGTTGGCAATTAGAAACCGATCTCCGTTTGGCTCTCAATCACGATGAATTTGAATTATATTATCAACCCATTGTTAATCTCCAAACCCTACGAGTTGAGGGATTTGAAGCATTGATTCGTTGGCGATCGCTTGATCGGGGTTTAGTCTCTCCCTCAGAATTTATTTCGGTTGCTGAAGAAAGTGGCTTAATCGTGCCATTAGGATCGTGGATCTTGCAACAAGCCTGTGAGCAAATTCAACGGTGGCATCAACAATTTCCCTATATTCCTAAATTACTGATGAGTGTCAATCTCTCCGGTCGTCAATTTTCCCAGCCCAATCTCGTTCAACAAATCCGCGAAATTTTGCAACGATATCAATTAACGGGGCAAGAATTAAAATTAGAGATCACCGAAAGTATGATTATTCATGATGTAGAACGGGCGATCACTTTACTGCATGAACTTAAAACCTTAGGTATTCATTTAAGCATTGATGACTTTGGAACAGGCTATTCTTCTTTAAGTTATCTCCATCGTTTTCCTGTTGATACTCTCAAAATTGATAAATCCTTTGTTAGCTACATCGCTGAGGAACAAGACCACGCAAAATACACTCAATTAGTTCATACCATTGTTGCTCTGGGTCATAACCTGGGAATGAGCATTATTGCAGAAGGGATTGAAAACGAAAACCAACTAAATATCTTGCGATCGCTGAATTGTGAATATGGTCAAGGCTACCTTTTTGCCCAACCCTTATTAAGGGATAAAGCCACAGAATTATTGAGCCAACATTATGATCCGCATTGGACGATAGCTTAAGTATCCGTAAAATTACTCTAACGAAAATTAGGTTCAACTCTCTAAGACAAGAATATTCTCGGAAGTCAAGCTATTTATTCACCCCATAACATGACATTATTGCGATGGAAGAGATCGACGATAATCATGAATCCTGCTATCTTCGTTAGTTTGACTGCTAGTTTGTTATTTACTTCAATTGTTATTACGCCTTTTGCCCATGCTCAGGACATAGAAACTTCGTTATCTTCAGTTACCGAAATGACTCAAAGCACTAATCGCCAAAGTCAAATAAAAAGTACTGTTCAACCTCAAGCGTGTTTTCGTATTGTTTGGTGGCTACCCTGCTTTTAGTATTTAATTCTATATCTAAATAACTAAATTGAAATAAAAGACCTTATTGATATAGTTGAATAATTATCAAGATTTCTTTAAGAGATTGTAAAGAAACAATAAAGTCGGTGCAATTAATTGTCAAGTTTTTTTAAAGACAATATAAAGGAGTGGTAAAAAGAAAAGTTGATCTATTGCCAATCGTTAAGATAACTTTTTATTTGTCAGAAATTATTGAATAAGTTGTCATTATGTAAACCGAAAATAGGCAAAAGTCTTAAGCTCCTTGTTATAGAGCTTTCAGCAAAATCCCTAACAAGTTGAAGGCACGACAGCTTAAGCTTTAATCATTGGAATCCATCCTAAATTCAGTACTTATGTGTAATTAGATCGATACAAAATAGAAAATCATAGGTTACTGTACAAGTTAGCTGGCAATATAGAGATAAGAGAGGTGGTTTATGCCTCGTTTAAGTGAACGTCGTCCTCAGAATGTAGAGGGTGATATTTATGTCGATAGCAGTTGCATTGATTGTGATACGTGTCGTTGGATGGCTCCTAGCGTTTTCCATGAAGTTAGAGAACAATCGGCGGTTTTTCATCAGCCAACTACAGAGCAAGAACGCATTGCCGCTTTACAAGCCCTGTTAGCCTGTCCGACCGCTTCTATTGGAACGATTAATTCGCCTCAAGAGATTACCAAAGTCCAACAAAGTTTTCCTATTCCCATTACCGAGACGGTTTATCACTGCGGTTATCATGCCAAAAGTTCCTTTGGGGCGGCTAGTTATTTTATTCAACGTCCTGAAGGCAATGTCTTAGTCGATTCTCCCCGCTTTGTGCCGTCTTTAGTGAAAAAATTAGAAGCAATGGGCGGAATTCGTTATCTTTACCTGACCCATCGTGATGATGTGGCAGACCATCAGGCTTTTCATGATCATTTTGGCTGCGATCGCATACTTCATGAAGATGAAATTAACTCGAAAACGGCTTCGATCGAAATCAAACTTTCTGGTTATGATCCCGTTGAATTGGCGACCGATTTATTGATTATTCCCGTTCCTGGCCATACTAAAGGCCATACGGTTCTGTTGTATCAGAATCGAGTGTTATTTACAGGAGATCACCTGGCTTGGTCAGAGGAATTGCAACACCTCTATGCGTTTCAGAATGCTTGCTGGTATTCTTGGCCAGAGTTATATCAATCCATGCAGAAATTAACCCAATATTCTTTTGAATGGGTGTTACCGGGTCATGGTCGTCGCTATCATGCCGATACCCAAACGATGCAACTCCAACTCCAATGGTGTTTAACTTGGATGCAAGCTCAGTAACAAAAAAGTCTCCCGACGGATTTAAGCTCAGGAGACACGGAATCAACAGCCAATTCTTAGTCAATTGATAATCTAATCTCTACTGTTCATCGCAATTAATAAACGCAAGATGAAAATGAACAGGTTAATGTAGGTTAAATACATCGACAGGGCAGCAGAAAGATACTGATTATCTGAGTAAGTACGGGGCAGAATATAAAAATCAACAACTGAAGCCCCTACAAACAACAAAACGCCTATACCCGAAATAGCAATTTCTAGCCAGCTTGGAGTATAAACGCCAAAAAAGGATAAAACTAACTGCCCTAAAAGCACCACCACTAAGGCGACCATTCCAATGCTAATGGTTTGCGTCAATGCCAATCCATCTTTCTCCGACAGATTCGATCCCATTGAGCGAGCAACAATAAAGGTTACACCGCAACCTAACGCTGCAATACCAATACCCTGAATACCGACTCCTTGAGTGCCAAGAGCGACATAAACGATACCACTGAGGGTATAGCCAGACAATAAGCCATAAAGTGCCAACAGGGGTAAGGCAACACCATTATTCCCTCGGTCTGCAACACCACGAGCTACAAAAAAGAGGATAAAGTTTCCAATTAATGCGCCCCAAAAGGTTGGCATAAACAGAGCGGGGTTGCTTTGAATCATTCCCAATCCGCCATAGGTTCCCACTGCGGTTAATACTAAACCTGCGCCTAGATAGGGTAATGCTTTCGGGATGACATTCGGCCCAACGAGAGCTTGACCCCTAGCTTCCTGCATAGCTTGCCGAAAGTTACTGGTATTACTCATAAATACTTTCTCCGCGATTATTGAGGTACTACTTAAGTTTTATAGCGAAATTACCCTCCATTATGCCAGTTGGGATTCCCGAAGCTTACACATTATCACTAATCAGTAAAATAACTGAGGACATTGGGTTAAGGCTCCGTAACATCTCTGTAACAATCTCCGTACATACTGAGACAAATCCCAAAAGTCCTTAAAAATTCCCATTTTTAACAATAGTGAGAATCAATACTTCCGTATATACCGAGGGGAGGGAAAAAAGCGATCGCGATAATTCCGTAGAATGCCGATAGTCCGAATCAGGGGAGAATCGCAAAATAAGAGTTGTGTAAAGAGATGAGATAAATTTTTCTTACTTTTTAGTTAAATTTTCCCAAAAGGAAGCAAGCTCAAAAGTAAAATAATCTCAGATTTATCAGTTTTGCAACTTTTTTATTGTTATTGTGGACACTGAGAACTATGACGGCTCAATACTCCCCTGTACGTTGTCTAGAACTCTTTTCGATGTACTACCGTAATCCGTCCTTAAATCTACGGAATCAACTGGTACAGTTAAATACAGGATTGGTTCGTCAGGTCGCCTATCGCCTCAGTCGCCAATGTGTCGAACCCTACGAAGATTTGGAACAAGTGGGCTATTTGGGCTTGATTCGGGCAGTTGAACGCTTTAATCCCCATCAAGGTACTGCCTTTAGCTCCTTTGCCATTCCCTATATTCGGGGCGAAATTTTACATCATCTGCGGGATAAATCCAGCGTTTTGCGTATTCCCCGCCGTTGGCAAGAACTCTATACCAAGGGCAAAAACCTACGGAAACAGTTACAGACCCGCTTAGGTCGTTCCCCAAAAGAATCAGAAATCGCTCAAGAATTATCGATCTCCCTCGATGAATGGCAAGAATGCCAAGCCGTTTTACAAAACCGCACTATCATCAGTTTGGATGTTAATGTTTCCCATTCGGCGGATTATTCTCTCACAGTAGCGGAAACTCTACCTGATATGCAAACTCAAGCGAAGCAATGCTTAGAGGAAGACCGCTTACAGTTACAGGGGGCTATTAACCAATTGGAAGATCGTACTAAAGCCGCGATCGAATACGTGTACTTACGGGAATTACCCCGCAAAGAAGCGGCCCAAAAGATTGGCATTAGCCCGATGACAGTGACCCGCCACTTAAATAAAGGTTTAGAACAATTAAGTGCGTTACTGCAATGTCAAGCCGCTTAGTTATTGTAAAAGTGTTGGGTTCGCATTGAGTAAACTTTCTGCCAGTTCAAAATTAGCAGTGACGTTTTGGACATCATCGAGGGCTTCTAGGGTATCAACCAGTTTGAGCAGCGATCGCGCCTGATCCAGATCGGTCACTTCCACCGTATTTTCAGGAATCCAACGCAGTTCTGCTTCTTCTACCTTAAAGTTCTGGCTCTTGAGGGTTTGGCTTAGGTTTTCTAAATTGGTCACTTCGGTAAAAACTTCAACGCCGCCCCCTTCTTCCGCGTCTAACCATTCGTAGCTATCGGCTCCCCCTTCAATCGACGCTTCTAGTAGTTCCTCTTCGGTAATTTGCCCACTGAGGCGAACTACACCTTTTTGGACGAACATCCAACTGACACAGCCCGTTTCCCCTAAATTTCCCTTATTTTTACTAAAAGCAGCCCGTAAATCCGCCGCAGTACGGTTGCGATTATCCGTTAACGCTTCAATCAGGATCGCAATGCCGCCCATACCGTAACCTTCATAACGAATGGCTTCTAAGGTGGCCCCATCATTGCCATAGGTGCCTGCTCCTTTCGCGATCGCCCGTTCAATATTGTCGTTGGGAATGCCTGCGGCCTTGGCTTTTTCAATAGCGGTGCGGAGTTGAAAATTGCCAGCAGGGTCGGGGATTCCTTGACTCGCGGCTACAATAATCGCACGGGATAATTGGGCAAAGGTTTTTCCTTTTTTTGCATCAACACGGGCTTTTTGTCGCTTAATATTCGCCCACTTACTATGGCCTGCCATTCCAAAAACTGAATTAAAATATTGCCAGGTCTAGCTTACACTGAAAAAGTAATTACCAGTGAGCAAGGAGGAATTATGCGTGCAGTGCTGATGGCAGGAGGGTCGGGAACGCGGTTGCGTCCGTTGACCTGCGATCTGCCCAAGCCGATGGTTCCTATCTTGAATCGACCGATCGCGGAACATATTATTAATTTATTAAAACGCTACAGCATTACCGAAATTATTGCGACGCTTCATTTTTTGCCCGATGTCATGCGGGATTACTTCCAAGATGGTCAGGAATTTGGCGTACAAATGACCTATTCGGTAGAAGATGAACAACCCCTGGGAACCGCAGGCTGTGTGAAAAATATTGAAGAATTGTTAGATGATACCTTTTTGGTGATTAGTGGGGATAGTATCACCGATTTTGACCTAGCCGACGCGATCGCTTTCCACCATGAGAAAAAATCTAAAGCCACCTTAATTTTAACCCGTGTCCCCAATCCCATCGAATTTGGCGTAGTCATTACCGATGAAGAGCAGCGCATCTGTCGTTTTTTAGAAAAACCGTCAACGGGGGAAATTTTTTCCGATACGGTGAATACGGGAACCTATATCTTAGAACCTGAAATTTTAGATTACTTACCCCTCAACGAAGAAAGCGATTTTTCTACGGATTTATTTCCTTTGCTCCTAGAAAAAAATGAACCCATGTACGGCTATATTGCTGAAGGGTACTGGTGCGATGTAGGACATTTAGATGCCTATCGAGAGGCTCAATACGATGCACTGGAGCGCAAGGTAGATTTAGAGTTTATTCATCACGAAGTTTCCCCTGGCATTTGGATCGGCGAAAATACTTATGTTGATTCAACCGCCACCTTAACGCCACCGATTCTCATTGGTTCGGATTGTCGCATTGGGGCAGGGGTTTCTCTCGATGCAGGAACGGTGATCGGGGATAACGTTACTATTGGGGTCGGGGCTGAACTTAGACGCGCGATCGTTTGGAATGGGGTCATGATTGGGGATGAGTCCTCGTTGTCGGCCTGTGTGGTGGCTAGGGGTGCTCGGATAGACCGCCGTACCCATATTCTAGAAGGGGCCGTTATCGGTGCGCTTTCCATTGTGGGGGAAGAATCCCAAATTAGTTCCAACGTTAAAATTTGGCCGAGTAAGCGGGTTGAATCGGGAGCTATTTTAAATATCAATCTGATTTGGGGAAATATTGCTCAGCGTAACCTTTTTGGGCAACGGGGGGTATCGGGTATTGTCAATATTGATATGACCCCAGAATTTGCGGTTAAACTAGGGGCGGCCTACGGTTCAACCTTAAAAACGGGCACAGAAATTGTGGTTTCCCGTGATCAACGCAATGTCTCCCGTATGGTGACGAGATCGCTGATTGCAGGGTTAATGTCAGTAGGAGTGAATATCCAAAACCTAGAAGCCACGGCCATTCCCATTTCCCGCACCATGATTGCTAATTTAAAGGTAGAAGGGGGAATCCATGTAAGAATTCATCCCGACCGTCCTGAATATTTGTTAATTGAATTTTTGGATAGTAAGGGCATTAATATTTCCAAATCTGCCGAAAAGAAAATTGAAAGCTCCTATTTCAAAGAAGACCTCAGACGAGTTGCCATTCCTGACATTGGCGATATGTCCTACCCCGCCCAGGTACTGGAAACCTATCGAGCCACCTTTGAATCCCAGCTACAGGAAGAAATTTTAAGTAAAGGCGGCGCGAAAATTGTTATTGATTATGTTTATGGGGTTTCAGGGGCAATTTTACCCCAACTGCTCAGTAAATTTGGCTGTGATGCGGTAGTTCTCAATGCTAGTCTGCGTCAAACGGCCGTATCCAATGAAGAACGCGAAACCTTACTCCATCAATTAGGGCAAGTGGTCGAGGCTTTAAAAGCCAATTTAGGGGTGCAGGTATCGGCCAATGGGGAGCAATTAATTTTAGTGGATGAATCAGGCTTACCCATTCGCGGGGAACTATTAACTGCCTTAATGGTAAATATGACCCTGTCCTTGCATTCTAATGGTACGGTTGTCGTTCCTGTCCATGCGTCGAGTGCGGTAGAACAGTTGGCCCGTCGCTATAATGGTAGGGTCATTCGTACTAAGGCTAATCCCACAGCTTTAATGGAAGCGGCCCAAAATCATGTCAATGTGGTAATCGGTGGCAGTGGAGAAACGGGTTTTATTTTTCCCAAGCTTCACCCTGGCTTTGATGCCATGTTTAGTATCGCCAAGGTGGTAGAAATGCTCACCCTACAGCAGCGATCGCTGGCCCAAGTTCGGGCAGAATTACCGAGGGTTTATCACAAATCCTGCACAGTACGCTGTCCTTGGAAAATGAAAGGTTCATTAATGCGTCATTTGGTCGAAATTCATCGGAATCATCATTTAGAATTAATAGATGGGGTTAAAATTATTAACCCGAACAATGATAATTGGGTTTTGATTTTGCCAGACGCAGGCGAACCTTTAGTGCATATTTATGCCAATAGTGAAGACCGTGATTGGGTGGATCAAAATTTAAAAGATTATCGCCTACAGGTGCAAAAGTTTATTGACCATTCCCAAAATGATGCCATTAACTTTTTCTAACGATAATTGATTAATAATTTAAGCGAGCAATCCCTTTATAATTTCTGCATTAATTAGGAGTTTTTATTAACAATGAATAATTGTATTTTAATGGCTACGGTTATTAGCAGCCCAGAGTTGCGTTATACCCCAGAGAATCAAACACCTGTGACTCAAATGCTCGTGGAGTTTCAAAATGGAAAGCCTGAAGATCCCCCAGCTACTTTAAAAGTCGTTGGTTGGGGCAATTTAGCCACCGAAATCCAAGAATCCTACAACGAAGGCGATCGCGTAATTCTTGAAGGGCGTTTAAATATGCAAATGATCGAACGACCCGAAGGCTTTAAGGAAAAACGAGCCGAATTAGTCGCCGCCCGCATTCATCGTCTAGACGGTGGCTCAGTCGGCAGTCAAGTTGTCCGAGAACGAGTAACCGTAACCGCCAGTAAAGAGCCTCAAAAAGTCATTCAACTCGAAAGCTACAAATCAACCACAAAAGCCTCTGTTGTAGAAGAAGAGGACGATTGGCCAACTTCCTCCGCTCCTGCTCCCGCGTTAAGTGAAGCCGATCTCGATGAAATCCCCTTTATGCGACCTGTTTACGCGAAAAACAGTATGCAGTTTGTCTTGCTCGATCCTTGGGAAACTTCAAACAATGCCTATTGGGAAGGAGTCGGACAGTTTCTCTAAAACAATCCAGAAAAAAATTGTATTTATTCTACACTGGGATGCTTCCCAGTATTTTTTTGTCTCAATATTTTGAGAAATGGGTTAAACGCTAATCTTGACAAAGCTAAAAAGGAAGGTTATCGAAGTGTATGGGGTCTACCTAATGAATCCCACTGTAATTTTTCAGGCTTCGATTTTGAGAACACTTAACAGAAAAACGCAGATGTGTCATTAGGATAAATTCGCTAATTACCTACTCTACAAAGATTTTAGAGTTCGAGTTAAGTAAAATAAAGCCAATTTTTCTCCGTAAGCGACCCAGAAAGCTTTTTGCATGAAAACAATTAAGTGTATATACTGAATGTGATTTAAATTAGATGAATTGCTAAGTGTTCTAACTGAAGCCAAATAATAGATCGTTTTCGACAATGAATTCATGTACGGAAAGTTTCAAGAATAGTGATTGCTTGAAACGCGCTATATATGAATTCTAGGAAACAATCAAATGGCTAACTCTCTCAATCCATTTATCGATTTAAGTATACTTAAGTCGATTGCAAAGTTGAGTAGTGATAGTTTAGGTAGTCCAATTTATCAGGATTTAAACACATTAACTAATGAAAAGTCAGCAAATAGTACTCTGAAAAATCAGCAAAATTCCTTAGTTAATTCCACTTCATCCAAGACTACCAATTTATCACCTCAATCCATTAGCACTGCTAGCTTATCAAGTAATCCTCCTGTTGCACCTTCTAGTTCTGGGACATTAAGTTCAGCAAAGCCCAGTACGACAAGTACAACTAATCTTGCACCAGCAGCAACGTTAAGTAGTCTCAGTCCCGCCCCGTCCGCCACTACTAAATATCGCGTAGAAGCCGAAGCGATCGCGAATCGGGGAAATTTTCGATTAGAAGCCATTGCCGCTGCCTCTGGAGGACAGGTTTTAAGCTTCAAAGATGGGGTTTCTAGCAGTGAAACC
>CAYZWO010000042.1:21962-31748 GCA_964482215.1 uncultured bacterium | reverse complement strand
CGATTATTCGAGGATATAAAGCCCATGAACGTTCTGTTTTAGATGGCGTTGCGATTACCGACTGGAAAGGGAAAAATTCACGAGAAGCAGAATCGGATTATCGTCGAGTCGCTGAAGAAATATTACGAGAATTAAACTAAATTTAGCAACGCTTTTCGCTATCCTTAGTTAGTGATAGTAAGCTGGCAATCAATAACATGGCTAAGAAAAGTTTATCGGATATTCTGCGCGAAGAAATGAAACCCGAAGAGGGGTCAAGTAAACCTTCTGCTCCTGTTGATGTGCCTACTCCTGAGCCTGTAGTCAGCGATGAGGTTAAGGATTTAACGGCCGCGATCGCGACTGCCAACGAAAAGATCACAATATTAACGGCCGAATTAGCCACCGAAAGAAAAGAAAATAAAGCATTAAATAATCAATTAGCAAAAGCCGATCAAATTAAATCTCAACTAGAAGAACAAAAAGCGATTGTCAAGCAATTAACCGCAGATTTAAAGCAAGCAAATAGCAGTTATCAAAAAGCCTTAGAACAAGAACAAGAAAAGGTTAAAGAAATGACGGAAAAAGTTAAAAATTTGGAATCCTTAGAAAAGGAACTTGCTGAGCAAAAAGCCTTAGTCAGTAAACTTTATGCAGAGTTACAACAAACTCAAAAAACATCTAAATCAACTGCTTCTCCTGCCCCATTAACCACTAAACCTAAATCTACAAAATTAGTTTCTGCTCATCGGATTGGCCGTTATGTTGCACCTGCTCAGCCCTCTGTCACTTTATCGGACGAAACGATTGGTTGGTTTGATTAATTTCACCCTATTAATTAACGATTTAGTAAATCACCAAAAATTGGTAACTCGATAACCCAATTCTGACAACATTTGGCGCAGTAACGGTAAACTTAAGCCAATAACATTGGTGTGGCAACCGTCAATTTTTTCAATAAATAATCCCCCTTTACCTTCAATTGCGAAAGCTCCTGCACATTTAAGCGGCTCTCCACTTTCAACATAGGCTTGAATCGTTAAGTCATCAATATTTGCAAAGTGAACCTGGGTAATGCCACAACGTGCCAAGGTTTTATTCTGGGTTTGATCAATTAAGACATGACCCGTGTATAAAAGCCCCACTTGTCCCCGCATTTTTTGCCAACGCGCGATCGCGACTTCAGGAGACTCTGGTTTACCATAGGGTTCGTCATTGACCGTCAGTAGAGAATCACAGCCTAAAATTAAGGAATTGCTGAATGCTGGGGCAACCGCTTCCGCTTTACATTGGGCTAAGGTTTGAACTAAAGCTGAAGTATCGGTTAACTGAATTTGGGATTCGTCAAAATCGCTTTGGCGAACGATAGGTTGAATTCCTGCGGTTTCCAGTAATTTACGACGCGCTGGAGAAGCAGAAGCGAGAATAAAGGGAGGGGCCATGCTGAAATTTCTTAACTTACCCTTTCAGTTTAATAAACCGTAAAGGAATTAGCTGCCGTTTCAAATAAACTTTTAACTTTATCCCAACGATTTTGCGTGGTAGAAAGATTAAAGGTTAATAATTTACCCCGATTAATGGCGACGCTGGCTAAATCGTGACGCTCTTGATTATTGGGCAATTGGACTTGATATTCGAGGGTGTAATAAACTTTTCCGTCTTTTTCGTGCTGATCGGCATTAATTAATTCTGCGTGGCGATCGCTCTTGGGATCATCATTAATTTTTTTAAGAAAACGAGTGCCGACTTCCGTAGGGCTACCTAAATCCGTTAAGCTCTTATCTTTGGCAACTTCACTGATAATTAGGCTCAGATTCTCGCTAGTTTCGATTAAATCGCGGAAAACTACATCCACCCCTGCCGAGGCATTTTTAACATCAACGGCAACCCAGCCATTGGGATATAAAAATTGATAGCCGTCTCCCGTATCCACATAGCGTTGTAAACCGTTGGCTCCAATGCTGCAAGCATTTAAGGTGAAGCTCACCAGTATTAAGAGACTCATCAAAAGGGATTTTAGGGAGACTTTCATAAATTGAAATTAATCATCATCATTCAATCTCCTACCTTATCACAAAACTTTACATGGCTGAGCGATCGCCGATTTTAGTATCCTCTGGGCGTAATCACGAAATTATCTTGCTGATAAGTCGTTGAATTGCCAATTAATACCACCGTTAACATATCAATGGGATGATTAAGCATTTTTTCCAGTGTTGTTACCATAATCTCTTCATCAGAACGGTAGGCAGAACGAACCAGAATCACAGGGGTTTCGGGTTTTCGATGGGCAAGGAAAATGTGTTGAGCCGTTTCAATTAATTCCGTGCGTTTCTGAGATTTAGGGTTATAAATTGCCGTGACAAAATCGGCTTGGGCAGCCGCTAATAATCGCTTTTCAATTAAGGGTTTAGGCGTTAATAAATCACTTAAACTAATGGCACAAAAATCATGCATTAACGGTGCGCCAACTCTAGCAGCAGCAGCTTGCAGAGCAGAAATCCCTGGAAAGACTTCCACAGTCGGTGGTTGCTTGATTGGTTCAGCTTTTTGTAACTCTTCCAAAACTAAACCTGCCATCCCATAAATGCCGCAGTCTCCCGATGAAATGACCGCAACTTTTAACCCCCAGTTGGCTAACGCGATCGCCCGTTGGGCCCGTTGACGTTCTTGGGTAATGGGATAGGCTTCAATAATTTGTCCTGGTCGTTGTAGGGGCTGCACCAAGTCTAGATAAAGGGAATAACCAATAATTACATCTGCTTGAGTAATGGCAATTTTCGCCGCAGTCGTCATTTGTTCTAATGCCCCTGGCCCTGTGCCAATTAACCATAAGGCTCCTGTTTTACCGATATATTCTTTCTCCGATTGCGCGATCGCGATGGTAACGGCTTCTGTCTCAGTTTTAATAATTTGCTTGGAGACTAAAAGCTGGCTTTCTCCGTATTGTTTTGCGGCACACAGGGCTGAAGCTTCTGCCACACTCGCGGTTCCTACTTCTTCATAGACAACATTGGAGGGGGTTGGGACAATTTCTTGATTTAACTGCTCAGGCGTAAATGTTTTAAAAGGTAACTGGTTCTCCTGACAATAGGCGAGTAATCCGACTTCATCAGCTTTGATGTCAATGGTGGCAATGCCCGCGATCGCGTCTAGAGCTAAATGATGTTTTTGAAAGACTTGGGTAATGCCTTCAGTAATCAACGCTTGTGACGTTCCCCGAATACAACCGATCCCGACCCAAAGAACACGGGGATGCCATTGCACCTTGGGAAAATCTGATTCAGCGGCAAAATTACGTTGGGTGGCACTAATCCAAATTCGCCCTACGGTTTGAGATTCTGATAAGTCCAAACTAAAAGGCGAGTTTTCAGGTAATTGTTTTTGCCAAAGGTCACTCCCCGCATCTTGAAGCACTTGCAAGGTTTCTTGACGAGCTAGAGCCGCACTTACGCCTGTCCAATCTCCTGAGCCTTTGCGCCAACCAAAAGCATTTCCCAACGTATCAACAGCAGGTAAATTCAAATCATTGGCGGCTCCTGTTAACACTGGGGTTGCATTGAATTGGCTTGCAATTAGGCGCGTCAGTTGATCGGCTCCCCCTTGATGCCCTCCACATAAACTAATAACAAATTGGCCCTGAGGATCAATGACTAGCACGGCGGGATCGCTGCTTTTATCCTGTAATAAAGGCGCAATTAAACGAACCGTTGCCCCCGTTGCTAATCCAAAAATAAAGGCTTTATGCTCGTTCCAAATTTCCGCTAAATAAGCTTTTAAACTACCTGAATAAACAACGCAATTTTCGCCCTCTACAAAGGGTTCTGGGATATATAAAGTTGCACCAATGGCGGTTGATAAAGAATGAAGGGTTCGGGCCGCTTGGGGGGTTGTCGCGATCGCGGCGATCGGGAAGTAGGGAGCGAAAACAGAGGAAGTCAAAGTGCTGGAAATATTAGAAATTCTTCCTTTTCATCATACTCCGAGTCACTCCTCCTGTTTTGTTCTGCCGATTAGTCATCAGATATTGTCCGGATCTACCCCTAACGCCCGCAATTGTTCCGCTAATTTTTCGGCTCGTTGTCGTTCTATTTCAGCTTGTTGCTGGGCTAACTCAGCTTGTTGTTGGGCTAGTTCTTCGGGTAAGGGATAAATTTGACCTGTGGCATCATAAAATCGTAACCAGGGGGCTGTTTCCCGCTCTAAAGTACCTTCCCAACTCCCTACCCAAACCTGAAGGGCCTCGCACCAGAGCCAGCCTTGTTCATTGGGCTTTAACGCTTCATAACGTTGATTTGCGCCTAAATGCCAGCCTTGGAGAGAAGCTGGATTAAAGGGATCATAGACAAAATAATTGGCTGTTTTAAAGGTGCGCTCGTAGATGGCTTTTTTCGTGGTTAAATCTGTGTTAGCTGTTGAAGATGACATTAACTCAATAATCACATCAGGATAGCGGCCTTCCTCTTGCCAAACGACCCAGCCTTGGCGCGATCGCGTTCCATCGACATCCAGCACCACGAACATATCAGGGCCTTTAAAATCTCGGTTTTTAGCCTGCTCGCTACTGTAATAAATAGACATGTTGCCACCAACAAAATAATCTTCTCGCTCGGCCAAAATGGCATAAACAGAGCGGATCAAGACATTCATGGCTAAACGGTGACGGTTGCTCTCCATTGGTTCTCCATCATCAAAAATTAAATCGGTAGGAGGCTGAAGCCGTTCCCATTCTTCTTGCGTTAACTCTAAGTCTGGGTTTTCTAAGAGGATTTCAGGGCTCATAGCAGGCGTTACCTCAGAAATTTTCAAAGATGTTAATGAGTAAATTGTAATACCGATGAACTGTTATTAAAGCTTTTGTTAGTCAATTGTCCTTTTAAAACACAATACCCCACCCATTAGGGCAGGGTTGATATCGTTTGTTCTATCTAGGAGCCAATGGTTGTACTAACCGCCGCCACCCAGAAAATGTAAGCGGATATTCCCTAACGGTAAACCTAAACTACCTTGTTCATCGGGATAAGCAGTAACACCCAACAAATAGACACCGCCATAGATAGGATTAGACGGAATACGAAATTGTACTGTCACGGTTTCTCCGGGCTGAACGGGTTGATCAAAGGCAACGGTCATGGAGCCATCATCGGGGTCTTGATCACCACCAATCGACGCTAATGCTACATTCCTTTCTTCCATTCCCGTATCAACATAAGCCCAAGCATTAGATGGATCTAAGTTAATAGCTTCAGTATTTTGTCTAGGAGTAACGCTAACGGCTCTTAGGGCTTCCCCAGCATCGGGTGGAACATAAACACTAAAGCTGACGAGTGCGGAACCAAACGAAACGACATTAAATCCTGAACTGCTAATTAAATAGGGCGATCGCAGAAAAAACGATTGATTACTTTGTTCATTTTCTGAATTCATTAGCTGTGAATTCATTGACTGGGCATGAACTGATTGACCCAACAGCAAACTGCCAACTAATGCACTGTAGGCGATCGCGTTCCAAGTGGACTTAAAAAAATTCGACATTATCCCCTCTCTGTTTGTATACTGTATACATTTTGAGAAATTGCTTTCATCTTCAGGTTAAGCATCGTCACCCGTTTCAGTATCTATACCAGGTTGTAAGCTTAACGTCAGATAAATGAATGGCTAGCAATCTTAGAATTTAAGCTTTTAAAGCTTCATAAACGACAAAAAAATTAAAAATAATAATTTGAGGCAGGAAAACGCTATGTATAACTTAAAAGCTATTATTATTGGCGCAGGAATTGGCGGATTGACAACAGGTATTGCACTGAAGCGAGCAGGCTATAAAATTGAAATTTATGATCGAGTACGAGATTTACGTCCAGTCGGAGCAGGGATTTCACTCTGGTCAAATGGTGTAAAAGTGATGAACTGGCTAGGGTTAGGGGATGAAATTCGGCAAATGGGGGGGCAAATGAACCGCATGGCCTATATCAACAAGAATAATGAAGTACTAAATGACATCGATCTCCAACCGTTAGTAGAGAAAGTTGGACAATGCCCCTACCCCGTTTCTCGTTACGAGTTGCAGTATATGTTGCTAGAAAAAGTCGGGAAAGAACACGTCCGTACAGGGTGTAAATGTGTTGGGCTCAAAGAAGATGAAAATCAAGTTACCGCTATTTTTGAAGATGGCAGCACGGCAACGGGAGATGTTTTGATTGCAGCCGATGGTGTGCGGTCGATTTTACGGGATTATGTGACTCAACAGAAAACAGAACCCCGTTATGCGAACTATGTTAACTGGAATGGCATTGTAGAAGCGAGTCCTGAACTGGCTGATAAAGAAACCTGGGTCATTTATGTTGGTGATGCTAAACGTGCTTCCATGATGCCTATTGGCAGCGATCGCTTCTATTATTTCTTTGGCGCACCAATGGAAAAAGGAACGGTGGTAGAGCCTTCGGAACGTCGAGCAGAGTTAGCTGCTATTTTTGAGGGATGGCCCGAACCTGTTCAAAATTTAATTCAAGCCTTAAACCCTTTAGAAACCAATCGCTTAGAAATTCATGATCTTGATCCTTTAGAACACTTGGTCAGAGGACGGGTCGCTTTAGTGGGAGATGCGGGTCATGCCACTACGCCAACCTTAGGGCAGGGCGGATGTCAAGCGATGGAAGACGCGGAAGTTCTCTGCCGTTATCTCGTTACAACCAATATCAGTGTGCCCGATGCTTTGAAACGCTACGAAGCCGCCCGCAAAGAACGGCCTGCCCAATTAACTTTAAAGGCACGTCAACGAGCAGATGTCATTTACGGAAGACAAATAGACTTAACCGAGCAATGGTATGAATCCTTGAAAGCCGAAGATGAATCGGATGTCACCAACGCGATCGCTAAAATTATCTTGGGTGGGCCGTTTAATTAGCCAATTACCGTGAGAGCAAGAGCCTTGAAATCCCGTGAGGCTCCGAAAGCAAGTATCATAAAACAAAGCAAGTTGATACACAAAAAGTTCTTTGATTGATCACCGCTTTGGATACCCAAAATTATATTTTATTAGATTTACCTTCTAAGGTTGAATACGCGCTTTTAGCTCTACTAGAGATGGCAAGTCAGCTAGATCGCCATACTCCCGTTACGATTGGTGAAATTACGGCTAAGCAACCCATTCCTGAACGCTATTTAGAGCAGATTTTAGGATTACTGCGTCGAGGAGGATTGTTAAAAAGTCAACGGGGGGCCAAAGGCGGTTACTTATTGGCCAGAGATCCCGCCGAAATTTCGATGTTAGATATTGTGTCTCTCATTGAAGGCGATCGCCAGATTTCCTCCTCAATTAACGAGGTTGTGACCTTAGAAATGAATCTAATTCGGGAGGGTTGGCAACAAGCGAATTTAGCGGCTCAATCGGTTTTAGCGGATTATACCTTGGCCGATCTTTGTAAAAAACGTCAGTCCTATCTCCAGCAAGGCTTGATGTATTACATCTAAAGCTATTTATGTGTTTACAAAGTTTTATTTTGCCCCCTAAATCCCCCAATACTGGAAGACTTGTAACGGCTTGCCCCCAATGTTGGCAGATCAGGGGCTTTTCAAACCGCTCTAATCCTGTATCCGTAAAGCTAGGAAAAGGGGAAATGTGTTTAGGAGTTCCTAGCGGCCTTACAATGAAAGATCTAGCATTCGGGGACTATTCCCCTGTTTTGATTACCGTTTTTTCTTGTAACAATGCCTCAGACTAGCGATCGCCGAATTTTTTTACTGGATTTTGAGAAGCCGCTTTACGAATTAGAAGAGAAAATCAACCAGATTCGAGAGTTAGCGTTAGAAGAAAATGTTGATGTTTCCGAACAATTGGCGCAATTAGAAAGTCGCGCTGAGCAACTCCGACAAGAAATTTTTAGTAATCTCAATCCTTCTCAACGGTTACAATTAGCCCGCCATCCTCGTCGCCCTAGTACCCTTGATTATATTCAGGCGATTACGGATGATTGGTTTGAACTACATGGCGATCGCTGCGGTTACGATGATCCTGCCTTAGTTGGTGGTGTGGCCCGTTTAGAGGGTCGCCCTATCGTCATCCTGGGACACCAAAAAGGTCGGGATACGAAAGATAACGTCGCGCGGAATTTTGGCATGCCTGCCCCTGGTGGCTATCGTAAAGCCCTCCGCTTGATGGAACACGCCGAACAATTTGGGATGCCGATCATTACCTTTATTGATACGCCTGGAGCCTGGGCAGGGGTAGAAGCGGAAAAGTTAGGTCAAGGGGAAGCGATCGCCTACAACTTACGGCAAATGTTTAGTTTTGATGTCCCTATTATCTGTGTCGTCATCGGTGAAGGCGGATCGGGCGGAGCGTTAGGGATTGGCGTTGGTGATCGGGTGTTAATGCTAGAACACGCAGTTTATACCGTTGCGACTCCTGAAGCTTGTGCGGCGATTCTTTGGAAAGATGCGAAAAAATCGGGGAAAGCCGCGATCGCGCTGAAAATTACTTCTAAAGATCTTAAAGAGTTAAATATTATTGATGATATTATCCCCGAACCCTCTGGAGCCGCCCATTCTAACCCCATCGAAGCATCTTCCTTACTGAAGCAATCAATTTTAGAAAACCTAGAGCGTCTTTCCCAACTCACTCCCCATCAGCGAAAAGAACTCCGCTATCAAAAATTCCGTCACATGGGTCAATTCCTCGAAAACTAATCCCAAGTTGCCATAGATTAGCATAGAGAAAAGACCTGATTATTAACTTCTCGAAGGAGACTCCTGTGAATAACAATTTTCCTCAATTCCGCTCATTTAATGAATCTGGTCTAGGCTGCTGGTTGACCGTAATCCTAGTGAGCCTGGCGTTAGGAGCAGTGGGTTTAGGGTGGGTTGTTAACAGCGTTTTAATCCTCTTAACTATCTTATTTTTTGCGCCAATTATTGCTTTTTTAGGATTTCGTTGGTGGTTGAAACGCAATTTGGTTGAAGATAGTTGTCCCGTTTGCAGCTACGAATTTACAGGTTTTAATGGCAGCGAGTGCCGTTGCCCCAATTGTGGAGAAGAGTTAAGAGTTGAAGGGGGCAAATTTATGCGATTAACCCCACCCGGAACGATTGATGTAGATGTGGTTGAAGTGTCAGTAAAACAACTTGACAATTAGCTATTTTGGCTCTACCGAACCTGTCTTGCAAAAGTGTTAATATATTTCGTCAAAACCTCTTACTCTGTAAGGATTTGAGTGTTTGATGGATTGATTTTTATCAACTTTTGCCTCGATCCTTTTTCTGTGGAACTTTAAGCGATTACTAACATGATAAGTTCGGTAGAACCGCTATTTTTAAAAATCCGTGATCGCTGAAGATTGATAAATTATTGCAATAAATTTATTATTAATGACTTTAATGATTAACATGACAGCATAAATTATTAGCCCTAAACGTGTGAGATTTAAAGATTGCTAAAAGCTTAATAGGCATTAGAAATCATTCGCCAATCAAACGACATTTAATCATTAATTTTGGAAATTATTATAATTTTGATATAGGCCACTAGTGATCGACCATTGAGCGATAAAAATTGAAATTTAATAGTATGAAATCGCCTAAAGATATTCCCGACAACCGCGTTAACCCCTCTTTATTGGCAGAAGTTTTTAACATGGCGGTCAACTCCCTTTGGAGTAATAAACTACGGACAGGCTTAACTATGTTGGGAATGATCATCGGCATTAGTTCCGTCGTGGCTGTTACTTCCGTCGGAGAAGGCGTGAAAAAAGCAACAGAGCAACAGATCCAATCCCTCGGTTCTGATGTTCTGTTAGTCCTAGCAGGCGCGGC
>CAYZWO010000042.1:0-21950 GCA_964482215.1 uncultured bacterium | reverse complement strand
AGCCAAGGTGGAGGTTCAGCTTCTACCCTAACCTTGGAAGATGCTCAAATTGCGGCTCAACAAGTGACGGCAGCTAGGGCAGTGACCGCTTTTTTACAACGGGGAGGTATTCAGGTTGTTTATAACAATCAAAATATTGCCACCAGCGTTCTAGGGACAGATTTAGAATATCCCGATGTTAAAGATTCCTTTCCCCAGGAAGGGCAATTTTTTACCCAATCAGATTTAGATAATGCTCAACCTGTCGCGGTTTTAGGAACCAAAGTTCGAGATCAATTATTTGGCCAACAGAACCCCATTGGGGCAGAAATTCGGATTCAAAATCAACTGTATCGCGTGATTGGGGTCATGCCTCCGAAAGGGGCGGTGGGGCCAACGGATCAAGACGATCGCATCTTTATTCCCTTAACCAATATGTCGAGCCGAATTGTAGGAAATAATGCCCTGTCTGGGATTTCAATTACGGGTTTTTGGATCGCAGCGAAAGATAGTACCCAACTGGATGCCACCCAATTTCAAGTCACGAATTTACTGCGTTTGCGCCATAATATTTATCCGCCTGAATTGGACGATTTTCGGATTATTAATCAGGTCGATGTCGTTAATACTTTTACGAGCGTTATTGGTACGATTACGGTTATGGTCGTCGCGATCGCAGGAATTTCTCTCGTAGTTGGGGGCATCGGCATTGCCAATATTATGCTCGTTTCCGTTGTGGAAAGAACCAAAGAAATCGGATTACGCAAGGCATTGGGGGCAACCTATGGGGCAATTCTGACCCAATTTCTCACCGAAGCCGTCGTCGTTTCTACCGTTGGTGGCAGTATCGGCATTATGGTCGGTATGGGACTAGCTTTTGCCAGTTCTCAAATTATGAATATTCCGCTAGTGATTTCCTCTTTTTCTATTGTTGCGGGGTTCGGGATGTCCGTTACAGTAGGCTTAGTGGCAGGAGTGATTCCTGCACGTAATGCGGCAAAATTGGACGCGATCGTTGCTTTACGCAGTGAGTAGTTGATAGTTAATCAATCAACTACTCACTTCATCGCTCTACGATTTGTAACTATCTAGGTCTGATTTAAATTTTTGCAAATTAACTGGACGATAGGGGGGGTTAATAGTGGGATCTACCCAGCGTTGTTTAACACTTTCGTGTAAATCAGTAAAGGTTCCCGTTACTTCGCGAATATTAGGACTACCAATATTAAAAGGTGGTTTCGGCTTGTTGTTAAAATCAGCTTTGTAGTTAGGTTTAATTCCATTTTCAACGTTTTCTATGTTAAGTTCCAAACCTAAGACTTGAACTTGTTCCATCATCCACTGCAATGCTCCGTCCGATAAGCCCTGTTCATCTTCAGAACCACCTCCTACACAACCATGACCGCCAGGAAACCAAACCTGTGTCACTTGATCAGTCTTGCTAGATTCCATTCGCGTTACATCAAATACCTTACGAATTTCATCAATTGCAACTGCATGAATTCCCTTTTCTATCATTGGATTGATTTTGGAGTCATAAAAACTATATCGTTCATTAAAAGCTTGGTCTAACTTGAGCCAAGGAATAAGGTCTGGAAAACCGACAGAAGCAACCGTATCCCAACAACAGAGTGCTTTAATGGGAACGTTTCGCCCAAATTTCTCGCGAAACTCGATTGACTTTTTCCCACCAGGCTTTTTATCAGGATCTTTTTTGTCTCGATAAAGCTCATAAGCCTTAGGAATTTGGCGGATATGTTCTCTATGCAATAAGCCTGCATTATAAATTAACCCTGCTAAACATCGAACGGTATAGGCTCCACGACTAAAACCGAACAAAAAGATTTCATCGCCAGGTTCATAGTTAAGGCATAAAAAACAATATGCTCTTTGAATTTTACGATCAATTCCTAAACCTAAAGCACCCCCACCGATTTTAAGCAATCTATCAATAATTGATCTTTGGATGTCGATTTGTCTTGTTCCTAATCCTTCGTCGTAATAGATCAATTGAGGAATATTATCACTAGCAGTTGGCCGAATCGCCTGAGCCATTTTCACAACGTTAGTTGGGCAAGGCTGGTATAAATCTTGCCAAGTACCGTCAGCGCAAACAATTAAGCGTTTTTTCATAGTTTTAGTCTCCTTAAGAATTTCTAGAAAAATCAAACTAACTCATCAAAATACGCAAAATGAGCAGTTAGCCATCTTCATTACAATTTACAAATTAAGTAATCTCTGACAATCTTGTCTTTTTTAAGGATTAGCAGGTTAGCACTCAATTACAGATTTAGGAAGCAGCATTTTCGTTAAAAAATCAAAATTTTACTTTTTTAAAAGCTTATTGGATAAACCTTAAGCTTTTAAAAAAGGCGTTTCTAAACTGTTTTTTTTGTGATAGGTAAGAAATTTGATATTTTTCTTTGATTTTTATTTTCCATGATTAGCATTAAAGCAACTAAAAAATACTGATTTTTTTAATCTTTGGATTAATTCATATTTATATTTTAGTCAGGATAAGTAGAGATCCTTGCAGTATTTATTATTGTTATTGCAAATTATTGCAAAGCTTTTTCGAGTTGATGCTGCTGCCAGAGAGACTGATACAAACCAGATTGCTTGAGTAACTCATCATGGGTTCCCGTTTGGACGATTTTGCCGTGATCCATGACAAAAATGCGATCCGCTTGAGCCGCAGCCGATAGTTGATGGGAAATAAAAATAACGGTTTTGCGTTGCTTTTGGGATAAATGGCTTAAAATTTGGGTTGCAGTCTGATTATCCACACTCGACAGCGCATCATCCAGAATTAACACAGGTGCATCTAAAATTAAAGCCCGCGCTAAAGCTGTCCGTTGCCGTTGACCGCCTGATAGGGTAATCCCCCGTTCTCCTACTAAAGTTTCATACTGTTTCGGAAAATATTCAATTTCGGATGCAATATAAGCTTGTTCGGCGGCTTGTACTACCTTACTTTGTTCCTGAAGGGGATCACCGTAGCGAATATTGTTTTGAATGGTTGTGCTAAAGAGAAAACTATCCTGGGGAACGTAGGCGATCGCTTGTCGGAGATCACCTAAAGCAATTTGGGTAATATCAACGCCATCTAAAAATAATTGATTGGGTTCAATATCCAACAAACGGGGTAAAGCATTGGCCAAGGTCGATTTACCGCAACCAATTGGGCCCACAATTGCCACCATTTCCCCTGGGTAAATTGTAAAGTTCAGGTCATTTAGAGCAGGGAATTTAGCATCAGAATAGGTATAGGACAGATGGGAAGCCGTAATTTTGCCTTGGACTGAATGACTCTCGAATTCAACAGGGTGGTCAATATCTTTAACTTTAGGGTGAGTTTGAAAAATGCTTTCTACGCGATCGATACTGACTTCTCCCCGTTGATAGGCAGTAATCGTAAAGCCTAATAATGCCGTAGGAAAAACTAAGCGTTCCACTAAAATAATCAGGGCGATAAAGTCCCCAATAGTAATTTCCCCTTGTTGAATCGCTTTAGTTCCCAAGGCGAGGAGTAATAACAAGCTAATGTAGGAAATACCCTCAATGATGGGAAAGGTTAAGTTACGGGTTCTAGCAAGTTTTAAATTCGCATTCAATAATTTCCGATTTTTTTCTCGAAAAGCATTGCGTTCATTCTCTTCTTGGGCATAAATTTTGATTAAACTAATGCCGCTCATGTCCTCTTGAATCAATTCGCTTAAATCAGATAATTTTTCCTGAACATCCAATTGTTGATCCCGCAATTGCCCACTAAATAGCTGTACCGTTAACAGCATAAAGGGATAAACTGAAATTGCCATTAAACTCAAGGGAATATGAATGGCTAACATGGCAGGCAAGGTTAATCCGTAGGCAAATAAAGTATTAACTAAACTGAGAATCGCAAACCCAACTAAACGGCGGATATTATCCACATCACTAGTCGCCCGATTGATTAAATCCCCTGAAGTATTTAAGGAAAAATAAGCGGGTTCTAGAGTTAATAAGTGCTGAAAAATCTTTTGTTTGAGAAAATATTCAATTTGTCGCCCAATGCCAAAAATGGTTATCCGAGATAACATTCTCAGTACCCACATAACAGAAGCTAAGACCAAGATTAAGACGGCATAATAAACTACTTGATCAAAGGTAAAAGATGCTTTTAAATCGTCAATAGTATCCCGAATTAAAATAGGAATATAAACGCCAATAGCATTCACTAAAAAGAGAATAAAAATCCCTAAGCCTAAAATTTTCCAATGAGGTAAAAGATAATGATATAAAGTCCGAAGTCGTGAATTAGCCATTAGTAAATAATTTTAAAAATATTGGTTATATAAATTTTGATTACAATTTTATTATAAAATCTTGTTCCATTCCTCAGCCTTGGTAAATAAAGATAAGTGCTTTGTGTTTCCAGTTGCGATAATAACTTTATCGTTGTAAAGATCATTTTCTAATAGCATTGTCTCTTGTAAAATAATTGCTTGTGCTGCTAAAATAACATCACCGTCTAATGCTTTATTATCAGCAGTCGGCTTACCTTGTTTTCTTATATCAGCCCATAATTCTGCTGCTTTTATCATTACTTTTGTAGTAATAGGAAGATAAATAATTATAGATTTCAGTCCATCTAATCTTTGTATTCCTGCTTGTTTATCAGCCCGTAGTAGTTCTCTTCTAATTTCATAATCTACGATTTCTGGTAAAACAAATTTATTACCTTCAGAAAGATGCCAGTCAAACCACATTTGGCATTGCTGTACTTGTTCATTTTTTCTAGAATTTCTAGGATTTGTAATTAAACCGACTGGAGTTGAATCAAGCAAAATAACTTTGTTCATGTTATTGCGTCTTTAAATAGATACTTTTTCTAAGTATTCAATAATTTCTAAAGTTTCTTCTTGCTCTTTTTCATCTCCTAATTGATAGCAATCATGAAATAAAAAATTTCTGATTTTCCTGCGTTTTTGAGGAGTATTGTCTGTTTTGATTTGACTAATCACTTTTGCCCATTCATTTAATACCTTTTGTTTGTCGCTTTCTATCCTCTTTGATAAAATATCAAGACTTAAAGATGTATCGTTATTAGTTATCAAACCTTCTTTTTTTTTGAGATCTGATAATAATTCTTGAATTTTCATAAACTCTTCATAGGGTAAAACCGCAAAATCTTGCCCATTTTCAGTTATAAACTGTGGATGTAATTCAAACATGATTTATCTCCTGAGTTTGATGAAAAATATTACTCAGATACTTAACCAATAATCGGCTTGACGGTGGAAGACATGACTTTTATCTATCATAATAGGAACTGGAATGTAAAGAAATGTTAAGTGTTGGCTCATGTCATCTCGGATTGGACAGTCTCATAAATCGCGTGTGGTAGTAATTGGTGCAGGAATCGGCGGATTGACCGCAGGGGCTTTACTCGCTCGTCGGGGCTATGACGTAACTGTTTATGAACAAGCTATTGTTCCTGGGGGATGTGCTTCTACCTTTCAGCGTCGGGGCTTTACCTTTGATGTGGGGGCGACTCAAGTAGCAGGTTTAGAGCCTGGGGGCATTCATTATCGCATTTTCCAAGAACTTGATATTTCCCTACCCGAATCAACCCCCTGTGATCCTGCCTGTGCTGTCTTCTTGCCTGGGGAAACTGAACCGATTAACGTTTGGCGCGATCGCGAAAAATGGAGACAAGAACGACAACGCCAGTTTCCCAATAGTGAACCCTTTTGGCAATTGTTAGAAAAACTGTTTCGAGCCAGTTGGCAATTCCAAGCCCGTGATCCGGTTTTGCCTCCACGTAATCTCTGGGATTTACAACAACTGGTCACTGCGTTGCGTCTCGATACTTTAATTACGGTTCCGTTTACCTTGATGACGGTTACTGATGCCTTACGGTTGTATGGGTTAGTAGGCGATTATCGATTGAAAACTTTTTTAGATTTGCAGTTAAAACTATACTCCCAAGTTAATGCTGATGAAACGGCGTTGCTCTATGCGGCAACGGCTCTTTCGGTTTCCCAATCTCCCCAAGGTTTATCCCATTTACAGGGTAGTATGCAGGTTCTAAGTGATCGCTTGATTGAAGGGTTGGAAAAATACAGTGGTAAGTTATTCATGCGGCATCGGGTTGAGCAAATTCAGACTCAAGGGGGGAAAGTTACAGGAATTAAAGTTACTGATGATAAATCTGGTAAAACTTGGATAGAGAAAACAGATCACGTTGTTGCCAATGTCACCGTACAAAATTTAATTCAACTAACGGATATTTCTGATCAAATTTATCAAAAACGGGTTGAAAAATTACCTGAATCTTCTGGAGCTTTCGTCATTTATTTAGGAGTCAAAGAAGAAGCGATTCCTTCAAATTGTCCGCCCCATTTACAATTTTTATATGAAAGAAATGGCCCGATTGGAGAAAATAATTCTCTCTTTATTTCGGTAAGCAAGTCCAATGATGGTCGCGCACCAGAGGGAAAACGGACACTGATTGCTTCCTCTTTTACGGATGTTAAACTGTGGTGGCAGGGTAGCCCTGATGATTATCAACAATTAAAACAACAGTTTACAAAAACCGCGATCGCGCGTTTAGGCCAGTATTTCAATTTAACGCCTGAAACTATCATTCATCAGGAAGTGGCAACCCCTCGGACTTTTGCCCGATTTACGGCAAGAGATCAAGGCATTGTGGGAGGAGTGGGCCAGCGTATTGGAACCTTTGGCCCATTTGCGATCGCGACTCGAACACCGATTAAAAATTTGTGGTTAGTGGGAGATTCTACCCATCCAGGGGAAGGAACCGCAGGGGTTAGCTACTCAGCATTAACAGTTGTTCGACAAATCGAAACAAGCCCAATTAAGCTGAATTAATAATGTAGATCAACTATTTTACTTAAAAAAACTGACAGTTTTAATATTAATAATTGAAAGCGCAGAAATATTTTTAATTATTACTTTTGAGTTTGACTTTTGGTTAACTCCTGAATTTTTTTCTTCAAATCGGGAGTCGGTGCGACCTCTTCTGCAACTTTAAACAGAGAGTTAGAAGTTGCCAAATCGCCTTTTGCTTGACGAATAATGGCTTTACCCACTAAGGCTTTAAATTGTTTATTATCTTTGGCTAATATGTTGTCATAAATTTTTTCTGCTTTGTCGGATTGGTCAGCTAATTCATATAATTTAGCAAGGTTAAATTGCCAATCTAAATTATTGGGTTGGAGAGAAACAATTTTTTCCAAAGTTGGGATTGCTTTTTCCAATTGTCCCTGCTCTAAATAGGCATTGGCTAACGCGACTAAGGTATCGAGGTTATCAGGCTCTTTTTTGAGCAATTCTTGGTATTTGACAATTTGTTGATTGGTGCTACTAGAGCTACTTCCCGTCTGCGCGATCTGGGGTTTATTAAAGAAAAATTGCCAACCAAGCGCGATCGCTGCAATTACACCCAATCCCCCTAAAGCCCATAAGACGAAAGGCGGCAAGGCTGGTAACAATTTATTGGGAGTGGGTTCGGCTTTCAGGCTAGATTCTAAGGTTTTGCTGCCTCCAAAAACTTGTTTTTTGTATAGTTCTGCCACTAACCAGAGGAAAGCTGACGATACCCCATTGGACTGGAGTTTAAACACTCCCTCTTTTTCGACAATGGGAACCCCTGAATAAAAGCGTTGGTATTTGGCAGAAACAGACTCTAATTCTCCAATTAATTTTTGAATTTTTTCTTCAATTTGTAACTGTCCCATTGCCCCACCACTTAAGCGATCGCATTGGGTAAAAATCAAGGCAAAACCGTAGGGGAGGGCATTCCGGTCAATCAAACGCGCCAGAGAAATGACCTGTTTTGTAATGGTTTCTAAACTTTCGCTATAGGTGGGATCGTGAACGAGGCGATCGGCATTAATAAAAACACAGCAACTATGGGAATTTAAAACCATTGTTTGATAATAGGGATTCTCAAAGTTACAATACTCCCCAGGAATGTCCCACCAACGGAAATAACATAGGGTTTGAATTCCCCAGCGTTGCCGTTGTTTAAAAGCAAAATGAAAATCTGTAATCTTTAGGGTAGGTGGTGGATAATGCCCCGTTTGCGCGACATAATTGAGGATGCTTTCTAATAATTCCTTTTCAGGATTATATTGGCATTCAAACCACAAAGTCGGATTTAGGTTAGGAGATAAAGCCGGATCAATGTCAGACACACTATTCAATTCAGCGTAACTGCCGACTAGAAAAACCGTCTTTCCTACGCCCCTCTCTCCTAAGCTGAGAAGGTTATAAACAGGCGGTTTGATTGGTGATAATAATTTCATCCTCAAAAACTGGCAATAATTGGGTTAATTTATTCTCTAAGGTTTTCTCGAAGAAGTCTGCTACTGATGAAACAACTCAATCGATATCGATTCTACTCTCGACGTTTTTACCACAATTTTGCTCCTAATTGGCAAAGTTCTTTCATCCTAGCGGGTGTGATTGTCCTGATTTGGGCAGGTTCAGCGTTTGCTCAATCTTTTACCTCTAATAACGTAATCCAATTTCAGCAGACATTACAAGTATCTCTAGATACGGTTTGGGTTATTGTGACAGGTTGTCTGGTTTTTTGCATGATCATCGGTCTTTCGTTACTCGAAGCAGGGTTCTGTCGTCAGAAAAATGCGGTTAATGTTTTAACAAAAAATTTAATTGCGTTTTCGGTCGTCAGTCTTATTTTTTGGGCAATTGGATTTGGTTTGATGTTTGGGGATGGCAATTTCCTATTTGGAACCAATGGCTTCTTTATGCAAGGAGCAGATAATAGCCCCAATACGGGCTCAATCTATGAAGGTATTTTTCGCGCCCTCAGTTGGGCAAGTATCCCGTTACAAGCTAAATTCTTTTTCCAATTAGTGTTAGCCGGAACCGCGATCGCGATCGTTGCTGGGGCAGTAGCAGAACGAATTCAATTTTTCGCTTTCCTCCTGTTTAGCGGCTTATTTGTGGGAATTATTTATCCAATTACAGGTCACTGGATTTGGGGAGATGGTTGGTTAGCCCAAATTGGTTTTTGGGATTTTGCTGGATCAACAGTCGTCCACTCCGTTGGCGGTTGGGCGGCCTTTGTCGGAGCCGTTTTACTAGGGCCCCGCTTAGGTAAATATCAAGGGGGAGAATCCTTTGCTTTACCTGCTCATAATTTACCGCTAGCGACCCTGGGTTGCCTCCTACTCTGGTTAGGCTGGTTTGGCTTTAATACGGGAGCAGTCATGGCGGCTAATCCGTTGATCATCACCCATATTTTATTAGTCACCAATTTAGCGGCAGCAACAGGAGGTTTAGCGGCTCTGTTTACGGCTTGGTTTTATTTTGGCAAACCTGATCTATCCGTCATGCTCAATGGAATTTTAGGCGGATTAGTGGCCATTAGCGCGGCTTGCCGTTTTGTCGATCTGGGATGGGCCGCTTTGATTGGCATTGTCGCTGGTGTACTGGTGGTTTTCGCCGTTGACTTCTTTGATCGGACTCGCATTGATGATCCTGTTGGGGTGATTGCAGTTCATCTCGTCTGTGGTATTTGGGGAACGTTAGCAGTTGCCCTGTTTGCCCTTGGCCCAAGCGTTTCCTTGAGCACCAATTTCATCCTCTACGAAGCTGGCCCCGCCAGAGGCTTGATTTTAGGAGGTGGTTTAGATGCGCTCAAACAATTATTCATCCAACTATTAGGCATTACCTCCGTCAGCTTTGCAACCGTTTTGCTCAGTTGGTTAGCCTGGATTGTGATTCAAATGACCGTTGGAATTCGGGTTTCCGTTGAGTCGGAATTGAAAGGTCTGGATTTAAGCGAGCATGGTTTAACGGCCTATGGTGGGTTTCTGCTGAAACAAGATGCCAGTACGAAATTTTCCGATCGGGGGCAAGGTTTACTGCCACCACAACGACGCTAAAAGATTCCGTGAAAGTTTTTCGACAAAACTTTTAGAATGAAAGAATCTTCATAGGCTATGTCTTGAAACAGGCCATTGACCCCTGATAATGGGGAATAGATGACTCAATCGGATTTTAGGATTATTGTGAAACCACGCTCCTTTTTTCTTACGCTTGCTCTGCTGGCTGTTGTCTTAGTTTCTTTAGCAGGTGGGGGCTTGTATTGGATTCTGTCCAGTAGCCCTCTAAGTTTGCTGCAAGGTGGTGTCAACCATACCCCGACAGCTGCTGCCTTTATTCCTAAGCAATCGCCTGTAATGGTGTCTTTGTTGGTTAACCCCAGCCGTTTAGAAGCCTTCAGCCAATTAATTGCGGCTCCCGATAAACGCAGACGCGCCCATCAAGAAATAGCGGATTTGGAGCAAAGTTTACTGGCTAAAACCGGATTGAATTATCAACAAGAGGTGAAGCCCTGGTTAGGGGAAGAGATTACTCTCGCAGTTACCTCCTTGGATTATGACCGCACTAGTGAAAATGGCGTTCAACCCGGCTATTTACTGGTTGTGCAAACCAAAGATCCCGAATTAAGTAAGGAGTTTTTACAGATCTCCTATTCTGAAGCCGCGATCGCGGGTAATTACGATTTAGTGTTTGATAGCTACCAAGGAGCCAATATTACCTATAAGCGTGCCTTACAGCCAAGTTTGAATAGTAATTTGGTCGCTAGTACGGTTGTCGGTGATTATGTGCTATTTGCCAATCATCCCAAGGTTTTACGGGAAGCCCTCAGCAGTGTACAGGCTCCTGATCTCAATCTCAATCAGGCGATCGCGTATCAAGATTCCTTAAAAACCATTGAAGAACCCCGTATTGGTATCTTCTATGCAAATTTTCCTGCTTTATCGGCTTGGTTAAGTCATTTATCGGCTCCTGAAAAATCGGATATCAATCAAACCTTAACAGTTGCGCTGTCTCTCAAATCCCAAGGATTAGTCGCTCAAACAGCGTTAACAGGTGTCAAAAATTCAGACAATCCATCAACTTTATTGGCGCAACCAGTAGATACCTTAGCCTATATTCCTAGCAATAGTTTATTAACGGCATCTGGCAGCAATTTAGCAGAATTTTGGCAACAAATCGAAACAGGGTTAGACCCTGACAGTCCTTTACAACAACTGGTTTATCGCACCATTGAGAGCGTCCAAACGCCTTGGAAAATAGATTTACCGCAAGATATTTTTAGTTGGGTTAAAGGCAACTACAGTTTAGCCCTAGTCAGTGATCCCAATGGTAAGGAGCCGAATTGGGTTTTTGTGACAGAACGGTTTCCAAATACAAATATTGATAGCGCGATCGCCCACTTAGATGACTTGGCAAAATCTCAAGGTTACAGCGTAGAGAATCTATCCGTTGCGGGGCAATCAGTGACAGCCTGGACTAAGTTAAAAACCTCAGCTGATAAGAATATTACGCGATTAGAAGCCCAAGTTAAGGGAGCCCATTTAGAACTGGATAATTACCAAATTTTTGCGACTTCCCTAGAGGCTATGTCCCAAGTCTTATCAGCGAGTCAAAATTCTTTGGCAACGAGCGCGAAATTTCAGCAGGCCATTAGTGCCTTACCCACAGAGAATAATGGCTATTTTTATCTAGATTGGAATGCCAGCGAAACTTTTTTAGAACAGCAATTCCCTGTGATCCGAGTTTTGGAATTAACCATTAAACCCTTATTTAAAAATCTGCGATCGCTGACGATTGCCAGTGAAGGCAATGTGAATGGAATTCGTCGAGCAACGGTTTTCTTAAACTTAGGAATTCGCGATGAATAATTTGCTAATTTTTTAGATTAAACGCCTATGGCTATAATCAATTAACAATACGATTACTGCTATCTCGAAAATAAAAAAATTGGAAATTATCATTTAAGATAACTTCCAACTTCTCAAAGCTTATTTCCAAAAAATAAGTAATTTTTAGTAAGCGTGTTGTAGCTCGTAAAAATCAGGGGAAATATAATCTTTCCGTAACGGCCAACCAATCCAATCTTCAGGCATCAGAATCCGTTTGAGATCTGGATGACCTGTGTAAATGATACCGAACATATCGTAGGTTTCGCGCTCTTGCCATTCAGCTGCTTTCCAGATCCAATAAACGGAGGGAACCGTGGGATTCTCACGGGGTAAAAAGACCTTAACGCGAATTTCTTCAGGCCGATCTGCATTATCCGTGACCTTGATGAGATGGTAAAAGCTAACTAAATCTTTACCCGGCCCTTCATCATAACCGCCTTGACACTGGAGGTAATTAAACCCATAGGCATAGAGAGCCGTAGCCAAAGGAATCAATAAATCCGGTTCAACCCGAATCATTTCAACTCCTAAGTGATCCGCCTCTAAAATTTCATGCTCAAAGCCATTTTCGGTTAGCCAACTAGAAACTGGGCCCGCAGGAATAATAGCGGATTCAGTCGATGCTTGTTCGATTTGATTTTCTTCTGCCACGACTTATACATTCTCCTTCTGTTGAGCAGTTGCCAAAGCTGGGGGAACAGGCATTCCCATTGCTTCGGTTAATTCTAACGGTGGGGTTTGACGGGTAGGAACTTGTAGATATTTCCCTGTCAAGATAGGATCAACCACTTTCATGCTGTGAGTGGTGCTGTAATAACGATGAACTTGATTTGTGACCGTTGCCCGTTCTTGTAGAGACTCATTCGCCACTTTTTTCCGTAATTTGATAATGGCATCAAAGATCGCTTCAGGGCGAGGAGGACAACCAGGGATATAAACATCAACCGGAATAAGCTTATCTACCCCTCTAACGGCGGTAGGAGAGTCACTACTGAACATTCCCCCCGTGATCGTGCAAGCACCCATCGCAATAACATATTTGGGTTCAGGCATTTCTTCATAAAGCCGAACTAAGGCAGGAGCCATTTTCATGGTGATTGTTCCTGCTGTGATAATTAAATCCGCTTGACGAGGACTAGACCGAGGAACTAAACCAAAACGGTCAAAATCGAAACGGGAACCAATCAATGCTGCAAATTCAATAAAACAACAAGCAGTTCCGTATAATAGGGGCCACAAGCTAGATAGTTTCGCCCAATTGTAGAGATCGTCAACGGTTGTTAAAATAACGTTTTCTGACAAATCCTGCGTTACCCCTGTCCGATTGATGGGATTGAGAATTTTGTCTTTTTGGAGCTGGTCAAAAGCAGTTAAATCAGCCATAGCAATTGGAAATTTAGAGTTTAGAAGCTTAAATAATTGAGGGATTGTTTTAAGAAGCTCGGAATGAAAAGGTTGATTGTCTCAATTTTGATTGATATTGACCTCAAGCTGTCCTTAAGACCATTCCAATGCCCCTTTTCTCCAGGCATATACTAGAGCCACAACGAGAATAAAAATAAAAATAAGGGCTTCTACAAAAGCTAAAAGACCTAATTGATTAAATGCAACAGCCCAAGGATATAAAAAGACGGTTTCTACGTCAAAAACGACGAAAACCAAGGCAAACATATAATAGCGGATATTAAACTGAATCCATGCCCCCCCAATGGGTTCCATTCCTGATTCGTAGGTTGTCCGTCGCTCTGGGCCGCCACCACTCGGACGTAGTATCTTAGAGGCTGTCAGCGCAAGAATCGGGACTAAACTACAGATAAAGAGAAAGCCAAGGAGATATTCGTAACCATTTAATGTAAACACAGGAAGATTCTCACTTTTTTGAATGAATACTTCAGCCCCAAGGACTTTTGTTAATGCTTGTTAACATCATCTTAAGATTATAGGGCTTTTTAAGATTGTTTTCGGTTAAAGCCTTGGTTTTACTATGGATTTTATGGATGATAATCTGTGGTTTTAGTCAATCTTGACAGATTTAAGTTAGGTTGGCGATCGCTAAATAGCCCAATCCCAACGGTAACGTTATGCGCTGTATTAGAATTTGGAAGGTTAGCTGATGACAAAAGCCTTATCGATTCAGCTATAGATTGAGATGCGTACAATTGCTGAAATCAATGATAAGATTCGCCGTAAAAAAGCGATCGCCTGGACAGTGGAAGAAGTCAAAGCCAAAGTGCAAGAAATTGGCGTTGAGAAAGTCTTTAAACAAGTGGATGTGGTCTGTACAGGAACCTTTGAGCCGATGGAATCTTCGGGGGCTTTCATTAATTTAGGCCATACCGACCCCCCCATTAAAATTCGCCAATGTTGGATTGATGGCATTCCTGCTTATTCTGCCTTTGGTGCAGTGGATTTATCCTTGGGGGCAACGGCCATGATTGATTATTCCAGTAGTGGGGATCTGTTGGATGGGGATTATCGGTCGGGCAATACCTCAGAACGGGGCGGCGGCCATGTTATTGAAGATTTAATTGCAGGAAAATCAGTTAGTCTGCGGGCCATTGGTCAGATTACGGATTGTTATCCCCGCGCCAGTCTGGAAACCACTATCAATAGCAAGACGATCAACCAGTTTTATTTGTATAATCCTCGCAATCTTTATCAGAATTTTATTGTGGGGGTCAATGGCGGCGATCGCGCTTTGTATACCTACCTCGGCCCCTTGCAACCCCGTTTAGGAAATGCCGTTTTTTCTAATCCTGGGGCAATTTCGCCCTTATTTAATGATCCCCAATTGGAAATTGTGGGTATTGGTAGCCGTATCTTTTTAGGCGGAGGAGTCGGTTATATCGCCTGGGAAGGAACCCAACATTTCCCGTTACAAAAACGTTTACCCAATCAAACCCCCATCGGCCCTGCGGCAACCTTGGCCTTAATTGGTGATGCCAAACAAATGCAAGCAAAGTGGGTGCGGGGCTGTTACTTCAAAAACTATGGGGCCTCTTTAATGTTGGGGGTTGGCGTACCCTTGCCTGTCCTTAATGAAAAAGTGATTGAATATTGTGCGGTGCGGGATGACGAGATTGTGGCTCCTGTGGTGGATTTTTCGATTCCCCGTCGGGTGCGTCCCACCTTTGGTTTAGTCAGTTATGCCCAACTCAAAAGCGGCAAAATTACCATTGAAGGTAAATCAGTTCGGGTTGCTCCCTTAGCCAGTATTGCGCGATCGCGTCAGGTCGCCGAAGAACTTAAATCTTGGATTCAAGCAGGCACATTTTTATTAACTGAATCTATCACCCCGATTCCCCGCGATCGCGAATTTTTAGCACAGGATCGTTGGGGTAGCCAGATGGCCGCCGATTAAGAATGGCTTAAATAAAGTGAACCCTGCTTTTTCGTAATTTGAGAGATTGAATCTCAAAAAATAAATGGTATAGTAAGAGATTGCAGCTTTGAATCGAAATCAATTTCAAACAGAATTATGGCGTTAACCCAAACCCGAAAACAAGAATTAATCACTGAGTATCAAGTCCACGAGACCGATACGGGATCTCCTGACCTTCAGGTTGCTTTATTAACCGAGCGGATTTCCCAACTCACCAGCCACCTACAAGCTAACCCCAAAGATCATGCTTCCCGTCGTGGATTACTGAAAATGATCGGTAAGCGCAGAAGCTTATTAGGATATATCAACAAACAAGAACCCGCCCGCTATCAGGCTTTAATTCAACGCTTGGGAATTCGTCGTTAATATTTCCTTTTATCGTAATTTCTATGCCTGACCCCTCTTCTCGCGCCCCCCTTCCTTTTGAAGGTAAACAGAAAAAGAAAAAAACACCCAAAACGCAGCCAGTTGCCAAGGTAGAAAGTAAACCTACTGCGACTAAGGCCAAAGCTGTTAAGGGAAAACGTAAACCCCAAAGTGAAGCCATTCCCGAAGTTGTCAGCCAACGCATGATTCGACGGATGGCCATCTTTTCGGGAATTCCGACGGCTTCAGCGATGCTGTCGTTTGTGGTGTTTTATTGGATTGTCAGCCACGATTGGTTAGAAATTCCGACCTATGTGGTTTTTGGAGTCAGCTTATTGCTCTTTGGCTTAGGCGTTTTAGGGCTGAGCTATGGTATTTTTTCCACCTCTTGGGATGAGGAGCGCGACGGAAGTTGGTTAGGATGGCAGGAAATTAAATTAAATGTTGATCGAGCCATTACTGCCTGGAAAGCCGCTAGAGAAGAAGCACGCAGGGCAAAAGAAAGTTAGTTTTGATCCAAATTTATACTTAAATTTTTGTCCCGTGACATTCAATTTTTAAATAAAGCTTTTGATTTTTTGCATTTAACCTTGAATCTCGAAAAATAAAATGTTTACAATCGAGGAAAGGTTTTTAGGATTTACGATGATAGATTTCTTTCATAATTTTAAGTTTTAATCATCTGTTCAAAATTTAAGAACAGACCACGAGATAGTTAACCCCGTTATGTAAGAAGTTTATTTAAATCGTTGACGTTTTCTATTTATTAACCCGTGAGGTTGTTTTAACTATGATCGTTGTAATGAAAGTCGGGACTCCCGAATTAGAGATTGAGCGTGTTACTCAAGATTTTTCAGAAAAAGGGTTTACACCTGAAAAAATCGTTGGTAAACATAAAGTCGTCATCGGCTTAGTGGGTGAAACGGCGGGTCTTGATCCTCTGCAAATTCAAGAAGTTAGCCCTTGGATTGAAGACGTTCTGCGGGTTGAACAACCGTTTAAACGGGCGAGTCTGGAATATCGTCACGGCGATTATAGTGAAGTCATTGTTCCCACTCCCAATGGCCCCGTTGCGATTGGTAAGCATCATCCTGTGGTCGTCGTTGCAGGCCCCTGTTCTGTTGAAAACGAAGAGATGATCATCGAAACGGCGAAGCGGGTTAAGGCTGCGGGCGCGCAATTCTTACGGGGTGGGGCTTTCAAACCTCGGACTTCTCCCTATGCGTTCCAAGGTCATGGGGAAAGCGCATTAGGATTGTTGGCCGCAGCTAAAGAAGCCAGTGGTTTAGGAATCATTACCGAAGTGATGGATACGGCGGATCTAGAAAAAATTGCGGAAGTTGCTGATGTGATCCAAGTCGGGGCCCGCAATATGCAAAACTTCGCCATGTTGAAAAAGATCGGGGCCCAAGAGAAGCCTGTTCTGTTAAAACGGGGGATGTCTGCGACCATTGAAGAGTGGTTAATGGCGGCTGAATATATTCTCGCGGCGGGTAATCCGAATGTGATTCTCTGTGAGCGCGGTATTCGGACGTTTGATCAAAAATATACTCGCAATACTTTGGATCTGTCTGTTCTACCTGTATTACGCAATTTAACCCATTTACCGATCATGATCGATCCCAGTCACGGTACGGGTAAATCGGATTATGTCCCTTCAATGGCGATGGCAGCGATCGCGGGCGGAACCGACTCATTAATGATTGAAGTTCACCCCAACCCTGCAAAAGCGTTATCTGATGGGCCTCAGTCTTTAACTCCTGAACGCTTTGATCGAGTAATGCAAGAGTTATCGGTAATTGGTAAAGCCGTTGGTCGTTGGCCCCAAGTTGCTGTTGCTGTTGCTTAAAAATGATTAATCCCCCCGCCTTACGGCTTCCCCCCTTAGAAAGGGGGGCTAGGGGGGATAGCGTTTAATCCTATTTGAACTGTAATCGCACTTAATAGGAATTACACGCTGGGTTGAGGGCTAGAGGGACTGGATAAACTACTTTCCACTGGCTTCTTAAAACCAAAATAGAAAGCAATTCCAGCGACCAACGCATTTAGCAAAACATTACTGCCAAACAAAGGATTCATGCCAAAGAAAGTATTGGTTCCAGGAAGTATGCCTAGAATTGCGGCTAGTGCATAAACGATCGCGAAAATTCGGTTAAAGACGATCGCGCCACTTAGGCTAGTAGAAGCTGCAATTCCCCAAAGCCCGACTAAAATCCCGATGGCATTATGAAAATAGTTGGTGGGAAATAGCCCAAACAGATAACCAAAGCCAGGTACTTCGGTGGGATTAGCTCGATAGGACACAAAAGCAGGCATAAATCCCGCTAAACCGAGGATTAAGAAAAACAACCCGATAAATAGGGCACTATAACGGATTGCTGAAGAAGAGTGAGAGGAGGCTGATGTTTGCATGATCGTATTAGTTTTTTAAGAAATGGGTTTTAAAGGCAATGTTGTAGAAGATTACACCGATATTGCTGTTAACGAACAATTTGACTTGGAATGAGGTGTAAAACATCCCGTAGAACGCTATAGCCTGCCCAATCCCAGAGTAAATAAGCCATAAAACCGAGCATAGCTAAACGACCATTCCATAATTCTTGTTGGGGAGTCCAGCCAAAGAGCCAAGCATTACGATCGCTGCCATTATACGCGGGGGCAACGGTGGGAACCGAGTCGGTATTCATTGCTGATGTTTTCATAAAGCTTAATTAAATGATTGCCTGTTTTTCCCAGGCTACTGAGAAGCACTAGGAAGACGGTTCTACCCTTGGGTGCGTCTTTGATCTCTTTCTTTAGATAGGATAAATGTGCTTATTCGGTGAATGAAAAGAAATTACAATCGGCCGTGAAGTAACAGGGTGAAACTGTGCGGAAGAAAGGTTCCACGAACAGATAGATCGAATAAACTTAGAGAAAATATTATCGAAAGTGTTTATTGAAATAATTTGAGCAATTATACCTCTCGTCGTTAATCTTTTATTCTGAGTACATGGGGTTCACTCGACAGCTTAAACACTCTGACCATCCGCTATTCAACATCGTAATGAGAATACATCAGCGATTTTTTCCCTATGGGTTAGCTATTGGCTCAACCGTGATCGCGATCTTAATCACTTTGTGGTTGAAATCCTTACTATCGCCCATTATTAGCCCCATATTCTATATCGCGATTATTCTCAGTACTTGGTATGGTGGTTTTGCGCCAGGCATTGTCTCGGTTACCTTGTCCTCCCTAGCGATCGCCTATTTTTTGACGGTGATTTCTGACAGACGTTTATTGTTAGCAGTGGATGATATCTTGCCCTTAGTGATTTTTGCGGTAGGAGCCTTAGTCATAAGCTTACTGACCAATCAATTTCGGCGTGATAAAGCCAAAAGTGAAAAAGCGTTAAGAGAAAGCCAATTTAAACTACAACGACAACTATCGGAAATTGAAGCCATTTATCAATCAGCTCCTATTGGGTTAAACATTTTAGATACCGATCTTCGTTTCGTGCGAATTAATAAACGATTAGCCGAAATGAATGGCCTCTCCATTGAGCAACATATTGGACACTCAATCCGTGAAGTATTACCCGATTTAGCAGACGCAGCAGAAAATGCTTTAAAACCAATTCTAGAAACAGGAAAGCCCCTATTAAATGTTGAATTTGTCGGAGAAACGCCCTCTCAACCTGGGGTCAAACGGATTTGGTTAGAAAGTTTTTTACCCCTCAAAGATGGCGATCGCGTCATTGGGATTAGTACGGTTTGCGAAGAAATTACAGAACGAAAACAGGTCGAAGCTGAAATCCGAGAATTCAATCGCCGCTGGCGGTCTGTGCTGGATAATATTCAAATGATTGTGATTGAGTTAGATAAGGACGGATATGTTGAGTATATTAATCCTTTTTTCCAAAAAATCTCCCAATTCATGCCCGAAGAAGTCATCGGCAAACATTGGATAACCCACTTTACCCCTTACTCTGTTGCTGCCGACCTTGATGGCGTTTTCCATGACGTGCTGACTGAAAAATCCGCAGAATATTATGTGAACCCCGTTTTAACCAAATCTGGCGAAGAACGAATGGTTGCCTGGCGAAATTCAGTGTTAAAAAATAATCTAGGACAAACAATTGGTGTAATTGCCATCGGAGAAGATATTACGGAGCGTTATCACTTAGAACGGATGAAATCCCAGTTTCTCTCAACGGTCAGCCATGAATTACGAACGCCACTCACGACGATTCAAGCGTCCCTAAGTTTATTAGATGAAAAAATCATTGATGCCACCTCTGAAGAAGGCGAAGCAACCATTGGGATTGCGACAGAGGGGGTAGACCGGCTAGTGCGTTTGGTCAATGATATTTTAGATCTAGAACGTTTACGCTCCGGCAAACTTCGTTTAATCAAAGATTACTATCCGGTGCAAGATATTCTCAAAAGCGCGATTACCCAAATTCAAGAATTAGCTAAACAAGCCGAAATTAACATTAAAGTCTCCTCCCCTGCATTTTTGCTCTATGGAGATCGAGACCGACTCATTCAAGTGGTGATTAATTTACTGAGTAATGCCCTTAAATTTTCTCCGCCCCATTCTCAAATTCATTTATCCGTTGAAAAGGTTACATCGCAAGAGGGATTGCATACGTCTCCTGTTAACTGGGCTAAATTTACGGTTTGCGATCGCGGTCGAGGGATTCCACCCCACAGTTTAAGCTCTATTTTTGAACCCTTTCAACAGGTTGATGCGTCGGATGCACGGGAAAAAGGCGGAACGGGTTTAGGATTAGCTATCTGCCGCGATATTATTCAGGGTCATGGCGGAGAAATTTGGGTAGAAAGTGTTTTAGGAAAAGGTAGCAGTTTCTATTTCACCCTTCCCTTGAGGGATTAAGGGAGCTGGAACCACAATATAGCCAGAGTCGCGATCACCAAGCACCCAATTTTTCTCCTTTCCCCAGTACCACCAATAGGCTCCAATATAGGCACAGACGAGACTATCTAACTGATCTTCAATGGCTTTTAGGGCTTTTCCCGTAATGGACGGAGGAAGGGTTAATAAAGATAAGTCTGTAATATCCAATGCGGGAATGAGATTAGGCAATACAGATTGAATATAAAATTGTAATTTTTCTAATCCTGCTCTTTTGTCAGCTAAATTCCCCTTTTTATACTTAATGATTTGCGATAGTTGGAATAAATGCACCATTGCCGGATGGGGAAAAACTTCGATTTGATAGCGTCCAGGCTGTTGGGGAATGATACTAGGGGCGTGTTGAAATCCTCTCGCTTCTAAACGCTGGCCAAATTCTACGGTACGTTCCGCAAAAGGGCGGCCTAAATTAGCCGGATAACACCCCGCATGGTAGCGACCAAAATGTTGATGGGTGAGGCGATCGGGTAAACGGGTTCCGGTTGGGTTGGGAATTAACGTCGGTGCGTCTACCGCAATCATGGCTGCTTCTTGGGGATTAACCTGATTATCAATCCAGTCCAAAATTTCAGCCAACGATAATCGGCGGGTGATGTCGATAACTTGCAATCGAGCATGTTGTAGCTGTAAACAACATAAGCCACTTTCTCCGCTTCGCCACCCTAGATCTACCCCAATAAATTTCATCTGTATTTTTTCGATTTAAAGTGTTTGTGTAACAGGTTTAGGCGATTCTAAGGCCGCTTGGGGATAAACAATGCGTTGATGATGGAATTGTTGCCAAACTCGCACAAAAACATCGGCAATAATCGGTAATTCTTCGTATTTCAAGCCACTATCTTTAAGTTGTTCATCTCGCCATCGGGCTTTGAAAATACGGTTAATCATAATTAAGGCCGCTTCTGGTGTGGCATTTTTCAGCGATCGCAGAGCCGCTTCCGAACTATCCGCTAACATAACAATTCCAGTTTCCCGTGATTGGGGAATGGGGCCATCGTAACGAAATTGGGCTTCATCGGGTAGGGTGATTCCTTCTTTTTCCGCCATATCTTTAGCTTGATGATAGAAATAGGAAATTAACAAAGTTCCTTGATGTTCAGGAATAAAATCGCGCACCACTTGGGGTAAACCATAACGACGGGCCATTTCTATCCCCTCTGAAACGTGCTTTTTAATAATGTCAACGCTGATATAGGGGTCTTGAAGCTGATCGTGTTTATTGGGCCCACCCATCTGATTTTCGATAAATCCCAAGGGATCGTGCATCTTACCAATATCGTGATATAAAGTTCCCGTTCTCACTAATTCCACATTACAGCGTAATTCCCGTGCAGCAGCTTCGGCTAAACAAGCAACAAATAAGGTGTGTTGAAAAGTTCCAGGAGCTTCAGTGGCTAAGCGTTTTAACAAGGGACAATTAGGATTCGCCAGTTCTACCAAGCGAATGGGCGTAATCACATCAAAAAATCGCTCTAAATAGGGAGAAATGCCGATGGCAACAATACACCAGGCCATCCCCAACAGTCCATAAATAACTGCCCCAGGTAAAACGGCA
>CAYZWO010000041.1:0-32265 GCA_964482215.1 uncultured bacterium | reverse complement strand
CGTTTTTACTCAATACAGGGCAGGGATGGCTAACGGCGGAATATCGCATGTTACCTGGAGCCACACCGACGCGACAAGCCAGGGAATTGATGAAACTATCGGGACGGACTCAGGAAATTCAACGGCTAATTGGTCGCAGTTTAAGAGCCTGTTTAGATTTGACGGCATTAGGAGAACGCACCATTACCATTGATGCCGATGTGCTTCAGGCGGATGCAGGAACCCGTACTACGTCGATTACAGGCAGCTATGTTGCCTTAGCCTTAGCCTTAAATAAATTAGTTAAAACAGGCGAGTTAGCTCAATCTCCAATTAAAACCCCTGTTGCTGCCATCTCCGTGGGCTTAATTGAAGGTGAGCCGTTTTTAGATTTAAATTATGTTGAAGATGTGGCCGCAGAAATTGATTTTAATGTGGTAATGAATGGGGATTTACAGTTAATCGAAATGCAGGGAACGGCTGAATCAGGAAGCTTTAGTCGTCAGCAGTTAAATCAGATTTTGGATCTGGCGGAAAAGGGAATTCAGGAATTATTAATAGCTCAACAAGTTGCCATTCAGGGCGATTAATTATATTTTACTGATTGTTGATTCACTAAAATGAGTCATTAACTGTTTACTGACTTCTGTGTAATAGCGTTGGGGCGCACGTTTAATTTGCATTGGTGGTGTATTTAAACTCCATTTTAAATCCTCTAAATTGTAGGCGATCGCGAATCCTAATTCTCGTAGTGCGCCTGCTAATTCCATTTGGTGATCATCGACGTGTTCAGCAAACTTCACTTGACGGGGAACTAAAATAAAGGGTTTATACAGTTCTGAAAGAATATCAATCGTCCCTTCACCACAGTGGGCAATAATCAAACGCGATCGCTCTAATAAACGTTTAAATTCTACTTCAGGATAAAGGGGTTGGGCGTAGGCTCCCATCGGTGAAATTGTACAGGAACCATATTGAACAAAAACCGCCTCTTGATTAATATCAATATCTCCTTCTTTAATAAGCGAATCAATATATTCAATTAATCGATTAAACGCAAATTTTTCTGTCCCGACCGTTACTAAGATCATAAATTTTAAAAATATTTTTAAAAGTATCAAGAAATTTTTTTATTAATAGTAAATTTAATCAACTGTACCCTTAATTTTACCCAACTATTTCCGTATTTGGTTATTAAGATTAAAATGATTGTTATATCATTAATTTTTAGGTCTCTTTCACTCGTTAAGCCGTTTCCCGTTAGTGTCTAATCTTTTGATCTCTATTCCATTCTGTAGCAACCTATGGCAAATCGTTCTCTGAAAGCTTCGGTAAGTGGTCAAAGCCTAGCTCGACAAACCATGCAACGCAAGGGATGGACACAGGATTATCTGGCGGCCCAGGCGGGACTGTCTACTCGAAATTCCGTTTGGAAATTTTTAACGGGTCGGGCGATTGAACGTCACATTTTTCTAGAAATTTGCTTTCAATTGGGCTTAGATTGGGAAGAAATTGTCGATCTGGTGGATGATTCTTCTATACCATTCAATGAAACTGAGACCCTATCTGAAGCAGAATCCACAACTATTGATGAGTTAGTTACGATTACGCGATCGCGGCTCAAACCTTCCATTGAAGCCCAATGTAGTACGCTGCGCTCTTATTACGATTTAACCCAAACCCTGCGGTTACAAGATGTTTATACCCCCTTGAATCTGCTCACCCATTTAACCAATCAACAATGGTTAGACGTTTCTGATTTACAAAAAGATGCCAGTGAAACCGAACGCTTTCGTTTACAAAGCACGACCCAAAAGACCGTTCCTGCTCTAAATGCCATTCAATCCCATTCAAAATTGGTCATTTTAGGAAAACCAGGATCGGGTAAAACCACCCTGTTGCAATACCTCGCTCTCCAATGTATTGAAGGAGCATTTCTCGGCGATCGCGTTCCTATATTTCTTTCCTTGCGTTCCTATGCTACTTTTGGCCGAGAGCACCAAAATTGGAGCTTATTTAACTATCTATGCGATCTTTGGGGAAATCAGGGCATTACTGTTAAAAGCGTTGAAAATTTAGTCCAAAGTGGCAAACTCTTATTACTGTTAGATGGTTTAGATGAAATTAATCAAATTGATAGCGAAAATATATTGCAGCAAATCCAACAGTTTGCCGATACTTATTATCAAAATCAGTTTGTTCTTACTTGTCGCATTTCTTCCCAGTTTTATTACTTTAATGGGTTCACCTATTTAGAAGTTGCAGATTTTGATCAACAACAAATTGAACGTTTTAGCCAACAATGGTTTATCACTGCGACTCAAAATTTTACTCCCGATCAAACAACTTTAATTAATCACTTTTTAGAACAAATTAATCGAGAAGAAAATCAGCCCATTCGAGACTTAGCCAGTACACCACTTTTGCTAAATTTGGTTTGTTCAGTCTTTCGAGAACGAGGAAATTTTCCTAGTAATCGAGTGAAACTGTATCAAGAGGGATTAGAAATTTTACTCAACCGTTGGGATCAATCACGGGGAATTAAACGAGAGCAAGTCTATCAAAATTTATCCTTAGCTGACAAAATTAAACTATTAGGAAAAATTGCGACTCAAACTTTTGAACAAGGCCAATATTTTTTTGAAAAGAATGATTTACTGCTGCAAATTTCTGACTATCTCAGCAGCCTGCCCAATGGTACGACTGATCCTGAGTCTTTATTATTAGATAGTGAAGCGATTTTGAATGCCATTGTAGGTCAGCATGGCCTCTTAATTGAACGTTCTAAAGGCATTTACTCTTTTTCCCATTTAACCTTTCAAGAATATTTAACGGCTCGCAAAATTATCGGCAGTCCAACCCCTGAGATTTTACAGCGATCGCTCGACCAATTAGTAGACAATAGCCTCAATCCCCGATGGCGAGAAGTCATTTTACTTACAACCAGTATGTTGCCCAAACCATATCCCTTTTTACAGAAAATACTGGAAAAAATTAATAGCTTAGTGCGAAATGAGGCAAGTTTAAAAGAATTTTTTACGGATTTAAATAAAAAAGCTAGTTCAATTCAATCTCCCTATTCAATTGCTGCGATTCGATCTTTTTATTTTAGTCTTATTTATAATTGGGATTTTAATTTAGGAATTAGCTTGGAACCAAAACTAGCGGGAAAATTAGAAGGTGAGTTAGCCTTGGACATGGCTTTAATTCGCGCCTTTTCTATCAGCGCTGAATTAGCGAATAATCCCGATATTGTTAAAATCTTTAATCTCTTTTTTGCCTTAGATCTTGATCATCGCTTTCCCATTAAAACGGAAGTCTTAACGGCCTTTCAAACACTAAAGAAAAAGTTACCCAATCCTGAGCAGGGAGAAGAGAATTTATTGAAATGGTGGAAAGAAAATGGCAAACGTTGGCAAGATTCTTTCAAAGAATTTTTGATAAAATATCGCTATCTCAGTAAAAACTGGTATTTTAGCCCTTATCAACGCCATTTGTTACAAGAATACTATGGAGTAAATCAATTTTTTGTGACCTTACTCCATAGCACTTCCCAAATGACTGTACCGCAGCGAAAAAGCATTGAAGCCCTATTGTTGAACCCCCATTAGGACTTTTTATTCCTAAGATTGCGTGATCGCGGCGGTTTGTTTCTTCGGTAAAAATTTCAAAACTCCTAACGCCAACTTAGAGAGATTAGGTAATAACTCAGGTTGCAATAATTCAGGTGGAAACTGACTCATACGGTGAGCATTTTGGGCTAAACAGGTATTGAAAAATAACTCAGGCGTAAGGTCATCCATAAACATGGTGGCGCTGGTTGCGGTAAAGGCTTGATCATCACGTTCTGCCACACCCCCAAACACATCAATTAATCCTTTCAAGGCGCGGCCATAATGCCAACTTGTCCGCAAAGCACGCAAAGGAGCAAAGCCTTGACCTCGGTGAATTTGTAAGTAGGTAAACCAATTGACAAAAAAAACAATATGGCGGGCTTCTTCATCTAAAATCGGGTCAAAAACCTGAAAAACTTCTTCGGGTAAATATTGGGCTTGATGGGCAATTTCAAACATCCCAAAGGCAAAATAGGAATCAAGGCATTCTTCAAAGCCAAAATCCGTAAATTCCATTTCAATATTGTCGGAAATTTCCGCTGTTTCGGGTTCTTCGATTTCAATCCCGTAATGATCAATTAAATAGGCAATTAATCGGGCATGGCGGCTTTCTTCCCGCCCCTGGAGTGCGATCGCTTCTCGTAATAGGGGATCTTCAACGGTTTCTGCAAAGCGAGTTACCATCACTCCTGCTTTCCGTTCGGTATACAGTGCCTCTTTCCAAAAAGGAATGGCCCGCATCCGTTCTAGAGCAATACCTTCTAATTTTGGCCAAGGAATGGTTTCAGGTTCATATTGAAGATGGGTATCAAGAAAATGTTTACAAAAGAGTTTTTTGTGTTCTTCGCTGCCAAGTTGAATCATAGTCAAAATTAATGAAGATTTTACAATAACGTTTTGGGATCAATTCCTAACTCATTCAGTTTAGAAGCCAAAATAGCGGCTTGTTCTGAACTCCAAAGTAATAAATTACCTGATGAATTCCACCAACGTAACCAATAGTTAGTTTGTCCTAATCTTTCCCCATACCAAATTCCTAAAAATAGTTCTAATTCTGGAATCCAGACTCGATTATTCTCGTCCATTTTTTGGAGTTGATACTTTTCATTTTCGAGATAACGAACTTCTAGACTAAGCTGATAGGGATCGTAGGTAACATAGGTAGGAACTTTCAGAATCTTTTCATAGAAAAAAAGTTTGCCATAGGGAGGCGTGGATCTTAAAGATAGTTCTCCACCTTCGGTTTCTGATAAAAATTCCATTACTATTGCCACAGGTTCCCCTTCCAAATGGGGCGTATAACTGCGACGAATTGATCTTTCTGCTAGTGGATGCACTTGAGGAACATAAAACCAATCAGGGGCTTTAACAATCGGCTTATGATTAATGGTTGCCACTAATCCAAAATTAGAGGCAATGAGCATTTCAGGCGTAATTAAACCGGCTGCCCCCAAAGCATCTGTTAAAGCCGCCGCTAATAGGGGTTGTTGAATATTTTCCACAGGCTCATCTGGTAAAACAAAATCAGTGGGTAAGGCTTCCCAGCTAATTGTCAATTCTTCAGGAAAGGGAACCGTTTGCAAAACCATTGGAATTTACAACTCAATCATTGCTTGAATCCTAACTAAACGGCTGCGCTTTGTTTCCGTTCTTTGAGATAAGCAAAAAATTCTTTGCCTTCTCGTAAACGACGGACTAACATTTGCGGATCGCCTAACATTTCTTGAACGATAGGAATAATGGCTTTGGGGCGGAAATAGAATTGACGATACATTCTTTCGACCGCATCTTCAATTTGTTTGGTGGATAGATTGGGATATTCCAGGGTAGAGAGTTGAATCCCTGAGGTATTAATTAAATTATTTTGAGTAAACCAGCCATTTTCCTGTGCTTGGCGATAGAGTTCTGTTCCTGGGTAGGGTGCAGCAATGGAAACTTGAATGGTGTGGGGGTTGACTTCACAGGCGAAACGAATGGTTTCTTCGATGGTTTCTTGGCTTTCGTTGGGAAGTCCGATAATGAAGGTTCCGTGAACGGTGATGCCTAATTTACGGCAGTTTTCCATGAATTTACGGGCAACTTCGAGTTTGATCCCTTTACGGATACCATCGAGAATTTCCTGATTACCCGATTCAAAACCGACTAATAATAACCGTAAACCGTTATCTCGTAAAGTTTTGAGGGTATCGTAATCTAGATTGGCTCTGGCGTTACAACTCCAGGTAAGTTTCAGCTTTTTCAAATACTCACTAATGGCGATCGCGCGTTGCTTATCAATGGTGAAAGTATCATCATCGAACATATACTCTCGTACCGAATCCCCAAAAAGAGCTTTTGCTTCGGCCATTTCTTTGCCAACCGCTTCAGGACTCTTGGCGCGGTAATTATGGCCGCCGATGGTTTGGGGCCAAAGACAGAAACTACACTTAGCGGGGCAACCCCGACCTGTGTAGAAAGAAATATAGGGATGGAGTAGATAACCAATAAAATACTTTTTAATATCTAAATCTCGCGCATAAACGGGTAAAACGCTGGGCATAGCGTCCCAATCATGGATTAATTCCCGTTCGGGGTTGTGTTTGATATTGCCGTCCTGATCGCGATAACTTAAGCCTGTAATGTCGGCATAGGGACGATCTTCAGCTAATTCTTTGCAGGTGTAATCAAATTCGTTGCGACAAACGAAATCAATAATGGGATTTTCTTTTAAGGTTTCTTCAGGTAATACGGCGACATGGGCCCCGATAAAGCCGATTTGGGTATCGGGTTTTTGAGCTTTGATCGCTTCGGCACATTTCACATCGTTTGCTAATGAAGGGGTGCTGGTGTGCATGATCACTAAGTCGTAATCTTTGGCGATCGCGAGTACATCTTCCACACTTTGATTATGGGGCGGCGCGTCGATTAATTTACTGCCAGGCACTAGGGCCGCAGGTTGGGCTAACCAGGTGGGATACCAAAAAGAAGTAATTTCGCGTTTAGCTTGGTATCTGGCACCTGCTCCACCATCGAAGCCATCAAAGGAAGGAGGACTGAGAAACAGTGTCTTTTTCATGTGTATTCGTACTCTTCACACCCAAGTTTTATCCCCCTTAGTGTATTCAATCCCTGTTCTTTTGACAAATTGGGCGGGCTTAAATTCAGCGATCGCCAGTTACCGAATAGGAAAAATCAATGGCAAACTAACAAATTTTTGATACTTGTGAAGATAGCTTCAAACTTGTTGTTTATTTTTGTTAATCAATCCTCATAAAAGGTTACAATCGACTTCGTTGCTCATCGGTATTGTGGGATGTTTTGCCTCCCCAACAACGTCAGGCATCTCAACTTCTACGAATTTGGTATTTTTAGTGCAATTAAATACTCATCCTGATCAGATCACCCTTACTTCTACGGCACGGTCTCAAGAGCTACCGTTTACCCTACAAGACCTCAAGACTGCGATTCCTACCGAATGTTTTGAACCTTCTACCTTTAAGTCTTTAGCCTATTTCTTTTTAGATATTGGTCTGATCGCGGGACTTTACGCGATCGCGGCTTATTTAGATTCTTGGTATTTCTACCCCATTTTCTGGTTAATGCAAGGAACCCTGTTTTGGTCGCTTTTTGTGGTGGGTCACGATTGCGGTCACGGGTCTTTCTCCAAATCGAAATGGCTCAACAATCTGATCGGGCACCTTTCCCACACCCCTATTCTGGTTCCCTATCATGGTTGGCGAATTAGTCACCGTACCCACCATGCGAATACGGGCAATATCGACACTGATGAAAGTTGGTATCCTGTCACGGAAAGTAAATATAACGACATGAAATGGTATGAAAAGTTATTTCGTTTTTACTTACCGCTGTTAGCCTATCCTCTATATCTGTTTAAGCGATCACCGAATCGGGAAGGGTCGCACTTTTTACCCAACAGCCCCCTCTTCCGTCCTTCAGAAAAATGGGATGTGATCACCAGTTCCGTTCTATGGCTGGCAATGGTCGGCTTTTTAGGGTTTTTAACCTATCAATTCGGTTGGTTATTCCTTGTCAAATTTTACCTAGTTCCCTATGTTATTTTTGTAATTTGGCTCGATTTAGTTACTTTTTTACATCATTCCGAACCTGATATTCCTTGGTATCGTGGCAATGATTGGTATTTCTTAAAAGGTGCATTATCTACCATTGATCGGGACTACGGGTTTATTAACCCTATTCACCACAACATTGGAACCCATGTCGCCCACCATATTTTCCTCAATATGCCCCACTATCACCTCAAAACAGCAACGGAAGCCATCAAACCGATTTTAGGGGACTATTACCGTTATTCCAATGAACCCATCTGGAAAAGCTTTTTCACGTCCTATTGGGCCTGCCATTTTGTGCCCGATCATGGTTCTCCTGTGGTGTACCAAGCGGCTCCTCATCGCAAATAAGTCGGCGATCGCCCGTTGTGGAAATGGACAATGATAGTCAAACACGAGGATTCTTGTCTAAGTTGTTCATTTTCTTACGGAATTTAACGCTTAACCATTCCTTACTGACGCTACATCAAGACAGATTATGAGATGCGTTTTGGTAGCGTTTCAATCCCAAAAAGCCGATGATGGGCAAGCCAAGAATAAAGACAAATCCTATCAACAGGTAGATATTGAAATATAGGTTTTGAATAACGCCAGCATCCTTTAATAAAGCGATCGCCCACAGAGCAAAAGGAACATGTAAAAGACAAGCAGTTCCTAGCCCTGGGTTATACCAACGACGGGCGGCCACAGACAAGCCTACATGAACAATAGCCTGAAAGATGAAGAAATAGGGCATCCACGCAGCCCAACGCAAGTCATAAGTAGCAAGTAGACCGCAAATAGGAAGAGGCAGCCAAATATACCCCATATTTATCCAGTAAACTAGCGTTTCATCTAACATGCCTGTCTCTGAATCTTGCTTATAAATGTCGCGGTTAACAAACTCAACGAACCCACCGGGGAAAAGATACTCCTCAGTTTCATGCAACATATACAGTGGCGCACATAAGAGCATCGCATACAAAACTAAATTGGTTGGCGCAATCAGAACGGTGAGATAGACTAACAGAAACACCGCAACGACTAGTCCCGCTCTCATCCATTCACGATGGAACCAATGGTAATAGCCAATAAGAGACATTGCTGTTGACATACATGACTCCTGACTAATAAAAAAGATAAAGTAAGAACGAAAACAGCCTCTTCTATAACCCTAGCGTCGATTTTTATTGCTGATTCACCCCGTAAAAATTCTTTACTAACCACCAAGTCACCCACAGGGTAATGAAAGTATTGTTATTGTCTAGATTTTTCAAAATTGATTGATCTTATGCAACGTAAGCCTAAAGCATTTTCCGATAAGACCGTCACACTGTCTCATGGAAGCGGGGGCAGTGCTATGCGAGATCTCATTCATCATATTTTTGTCGAAACCTTTGATAATCCTGTTTTAGCTCTCCTCGAAGATCAAGCCCGTTTCGATTTAACAACATTACAAACCCTCGGCGATCGCTTAGCGTTTACGACAGATTCCTATGTGATCGATCCCCTCTTTTTCCCTGGGGGAGATATTGGAGAGTTGGCCGTTAATGGAACCGTGAATGATTTAGCCGTCAGTGGGGCAACGCCCTTGTATTTGACTTGTAGCGTCATTTTGGAAGAAGGCTTAGCGATCGACACCTTACGGAAAGTTGCCCAGAGTATGAAACAGGCAGCAATTCAAGCAGGGGTACAAATCGTAACAGGAGACACCAAAGTTGTCCCTCGTGGCGCAGCCGATAAATTGTTTATTAACACGGCAGGGATTGGGGTCATTCGTGCTGGGGTTTCTCCTGAAGCCAGACGCATTGAAGCAGGAGACATGATTTTAGTCAATGGAACCTTGGGTGATCATGGAGCCGCGATTTTCGTCGTCAGGGAAGGATTGGGAATTACGAGCACCATTCAAAGCGATTGCCAGCCCTTAAATGGGTTAATTGATGCCATTCTGCAAGTCTGCCCCAACGTGAAAGCCATGCGGGATGCAACTCGTGGCGGATTAGTGACGGTATTAAATGAATTTGCCCAAAGTGCCAATGTCGGTATTCGATTACAAGAATCAGCCTTACCCGTTCAAACGGAAGTCATGGGATTATGTGAACTCTTGGGTCTTGATCCGCTTTATTTGGCCAATGAAGGAAAATTGGTGATCGTTGTGCCGCGATCGCAGGCCGAGACCGTTTTATCCGCAATGCAAAATCATCCTGCGGGAAAAAATAGTCAAATCATTGGAGAAGTCATTGAAAATCCTGCGGGGATTGTGTTGCTGAAAACCGCCTTTGGAACCGAACGAATTTTAGATATGTTAAGTGGTGATCAACTTCCCCGTATTTGCTAAGACCCAAATATTAGCGATTTTAAAAAAAAGCAAAAAAATAAAGGTAAGAAGCATGAACCTCAACCTACCTTGAAAAAAATTTGAAAGCTAAATCTAGGGTTAAACCCTTATTTGGGAACCACTACCACCGGAATTCCCACCTGAACAATTTCAAATAACGCTTTGACATCAGCATTTCTCATCCGAACACATCCGTGAGAGACAGCCTGACCTAAAAGATTTTCTTTGGATTTAGGCGTGCCATGAAAACCAATGGTATCTCTTGTTTTGGCATCTTTCGTAAAACCGATCCAACGTTCGCCAATGGGGCCGTTGGGGCCGGAAGGAACAATTTTGCCATTCCAAGGATTTTCCCAAACGGGATCTTTGATCATTTCGATCACGCTAAAGGTTCCGGTCGGAGTTTCCCAACCTTTTTTGCCGATCGCGACAGGGTAGCTTACCAACACTTTGTCGTTTTGATAGGCATACACTCTACGCTCTTTTAAATTCAAAATTAATTTAGTTGCTAAAACTTTGTTATCCGTTGCAGTTGCCGTTTTGTTAGTTGCAGGAGTTTGGGGAGACGTAACTGCGGGCGTTTGAGTGGGGGTCGTTGGATTGGTGGTATTAACGCTAGAGGTTGTTGGAACGGTAGCAGGCGTTGTCGTTGCTGTTGGAATAGAAGTTGTGGGGAGTGTGACAGGCGTTGTCGTTGCTGTTGGAGTTTGGACAGGAGCCGTAATGCTGGTTACAGGAGGCTGGACGGGTTTGGCTTGTGGTGGTTGGGTTTTTGTGGTTTTGGCAGTGGGAATAATGGGGTTGCTAATGGAAGGCTGAGGGGACGCGATCGCCTGACTCGATAGGGTTAATAAAGATACGGTTGCACTGCAACACACCACAGAAAATTTAGAAAATAGGGGGTTCATCATCATCCTCATCTAAAACTTAATAACAAACTAGGGAGCCATTGATAGACGCTTTTGCCGCTAGCTTTTAGGTAGACTTACCTTATAGTTGTAATATTTTAACGGATTGTTTCCAAAAGGATAGATCAGGATCATTCTGTCATTAATTTTTGACTTCTTTAAGGCTTCAAAGAAGGGGTTTGCCTAACCGAAGAATGAGATGTCGCGATCGCGGCCACACCTAAGACAGAGCATCCTTGCGCTTGTAAAACATGGGTTGCCTCTCTGACCGTTGTTCCTGTTGTATAGATATCATCAATTAATAATATTGGTTTTTTGCGTAGTTTGTGCAGAAATTGCGGGTTAATTTGAAGGGCGTTTTTCAGCGTGGTTTGTCGTTGCTGTGGAGATAAATTAAATAGTGCATCGGTATTGCGGACACGGACTAAGGCTTGATTTTCTAGGGGATAACGGGTGAGTTGGCAAAAGGCTTTTGCAATCAGTTCGGCTTGATTAAAGCCTCGTTCTTTTTGTTTTTGGGGATGCAAGGGGATGGGAATAACTGTTAATTGTCCTGCCTGTTTTAACGGATTTCCCCTTAACCAAGATTCCCCTAACTGATAACCGAAATATTCCCCCAGTTCAGGTTGATTTTCATATTTAAAAACGGCGATCGCGCGCTTGATCTGTCCGTCATATTTTCCCAAAACAAATAACGGTTGATCTCTTGTCCAAAATCGTAACGGGTTAGAAAACTGCTCTGTTTGTAATTTCTTTTCACAAAAAGTACAGAGAATAGTTGCTGCTGGCCGCTGGCAAAGGGGACAATTTGGTTTTAAAAACAAAGACAAAAACCCTTTTAACATCAATATCTGAAAAGCCCCCTAACCCCCAATGTTGGGAAAAAATTCTTGGTTAACAAAAATTTTATAGCCAACCGCCGATCATACCCAATAGCAAAATAAAACCAATCCAAACGTTTTGCCCAAAAATTTGGCCATAGGTAAAGGAAGGAATCTCAGGTTGACTCAAACGGATATAGTGAACGCCCCAACCAATGACCGCGATCGCTAAACTCACCCAATAAAAAATATTGAGGGGCAAAATTGTACCGAGATAAATCAATAAACCAATGGTGGCAGCAAAGAAAACGCCCACCGCTTCCCCGACATACTGACCAAAAAACAAGGCACTAGAGTTAACGCCAATACGCCGATCATCCTCCCGATCCGCGATCGCATAGACTGTATCAAAGGCCAATGTCCAACAAATCGTTGCGCCCCACAACACCCAAGCCGCAGGCTCTAGGGAATTGGTCACTGCCGTCCAGCTAATCAACACCGCAAATCCCCAGGCAAGGGATAAAACTAATTGGGGAACGGGAAAAACTCGTTTTGCTAAGGGATAACCAATAATCACAGGAACAGCTGCGACACAGAGCCAAAAGCTTAAGGGATTTAAATAAAACGATAAAATAGCTGCACAGATAAGCGCGATCGCTGCCACCCCAATCCCCACTTTGACCGATAAGGCACGGGCTGCTAAGGGGCGATTTTTAGTCCGTTCCACTTGCGGATCAATATTGCGATCCCAGAGGTCATTTACCACACATCCCAGCCCACTGGTAGCCAAGGTGCCCAAGACGATAATGCCAATGAGGGGTAAAGGAGGAGTGCCATGTGCCGCCAGAACTACCGCCCAAAGTGCGGGGATCATCAAAATTAAACGGCCAGCAGGTTTATCCCAGCGAAGAAGGCGAACAATGGTTAACCAAGTCGGTTCGGTTGTCGGTTGCGATTGCGTTACCATAGGCTGAACACAAAATGAAGTTACTTCAATCAATTATCCTGTAAACTGCCAGATCGAAACCGCATAAAGGTAAGCGATCGCTTCTGAAAGAACAGATCGAAACCCTTCACTCGTTGCCCACCATCTAGCAGAATCATAAAATGGCGATGGATAAGCTAGGATGCCAACCTCAAATTGGGGATGCAAAACCCTCGAATAAATAAACCAACTCCGTCGGCTATGGGCATCGTAGGAATATAAATTAATGCTTTTAATCGGTAAAGCAGAGCCTAAAAGCCAATTTTTGACCGCTAAAGCAGAAGCCGCCGTTCGGTCTTTTTTGAATCTGGGGGTTGGAATGGCCACAATTTTGTCGGGATTAACGCCTAAATTGGTTAAGACCGCAGCAGCCAGACCCGCATAACTTTCGTATTTTGCTAGAACAGACCCTTCTTCCAAGGCTGCCCCCGTCGTCAAGATTAGCGCGTAGTTGCCTTGCTCAAATTCGGTTTTTGCTGCTTTTATAGCGTCTTCATCTAACCATCCTTCGACCACTAAAATTTGGGCAGAAATGGGTTGAGAAACCACTAAAAAGGGTTGGAGTTTGGTCAGAATTAAACTAAAAATAACGACACAGGACAATAACAGGAATAGCCAACCTCTAATACTGAGTGTCCACTGCGCTTTATATTCTACTAATCCCCACAGTTTCGTTATTTTAAAATCGGACATCGGTAAATCATCGGATTGTTTCGTTATTCACCTTAACCCTAATCTGTTATCTCTGGTTAAAGGGACGACGAGCAGGATAAAAAATTATATTTTTTCCGTAATAGTAGCTCTTTCTTGAATAAACCCCACGAAAATTGACTACCCTAGAAAGGGAAACGCGATCGCTGAATGCTGAATTATTCTCTAAAACCATGACTGAGGAACAGAATGTAGATAATCCAACGGTTCAACCGACAGCGAATGAACCCTCCTCTCTCGAAAGTCCCCGTTCACTCGATCCATCTTGGGCGGATCATTTAGCTAAGGTTTGGAACACTACGACGGCGAATCTTAATCGACTGTTACCCGTTGAGCAACTAGCCCAGGGGATTATTAAAGGGTTTACGGTCAATGAAGAACAAATGGCCGAAATTCTAGAAGCGGTTCGCGCCGAACTCCCCACGACGGAAGCTCTATTAATCGGCAAACCCCAGGCAGGGAAAAGTTCTATTGTCCGAGGCTTAACAGGGGTATCTGAAGAAATTGTGGGTCAAGGTTTCCGACCCCATACCCAACATACACAGCGTTACGCCTATCCCTCGAATGATGTTCCGTTGCTAATTTTTACCGATACAGTCGGTTTAGGGGATATTAATCAAAATATTGATGCAATCATTGAAGAGTTAATTAGTGATCTCAAAGAATCGAGCCATCGCGGTCGGGTATTTATTCTAACGGTTAAAATTAATGATTTTGCCACCGATACCCTACGACAAATTATTGAACGCCTCCGTCAACAATATCCCGAAATTCCCTGTTTATTAGCAGTAACTTGTCTCCATGAACTTTATAGTTCTGAGGTGTTGGATCATCCCACCTATCCGCCCAATTTCCCTGACATTGAACGAGCATTTAATGAACTCAAAGCGAATTTTGGTAAGTTAAGCGATCGCCAAGTATTAATTGATTTCACCCTAGAAGAAGATGGTTACACGCCTGTTTTCTACGGTTTAGAAGCCTTGCGGGATGCCTTAGCCGATTTATTGCCCGAAGCCGAAGCTAAATCGATTCACCAATTATTAGACGGCACAGCAAGCAAGCAGTTAGGCAACCTATACCGAGATGTGGGCAGACGCTACAGTTTAACTTTTTCCATTATTGCCGCAACCTTGGCCGCTGTGCCCTTACCCTTTGCCACTATGCCCGTCTTAACGGCTTTACAAGTGTCCTTAGTCGGTTTATTGGGTAAGCTCTATGGACAAACCTTAACGCCTTCTCAAGCGGGTGGAGTGGTCAGCGCGATCGCAGGGGGATTTTTAGCCCAAGCCGTCGGACGGGAATTAATTAAATTTGTCCCAGGCTTTGGTAGTGTCATTGCCGCATCCTGGGCAGGGGCTTATACCTGGGCATTAGGAGAAGGAGCCTGTGTTTATTTCGGAGATTTAATGGGTGGAAAGAAACCCGATCCTAAGCGCATTCAATCGGTTATGAAAGAAGCTTTTAAGGCTGCTCAAGAACGATTTAAAGGAGACTCAAAGTAATTTTTATCAATCTAGATGCTAGATAATTGATGAAGTAACATCATTTAAAATGTTCATCTATTTTTTTGCATCCTCACTAGAATAATTGCACGGAATGTGTAATACATCAATTAGTTCATAATAGATTATATTGTGGACTAAAAACGGCAAATTTTAAGATAGAAAAATATTGAAAATTGAATTTTTATATTGTCAGCAAAATGAAGTTTTTATAAATTTTAAATTAGTCAAATAATTTGAGTTAAAGGAATAATATCTTTCTACAAATTTTAGCTTGATTTATCATCTATAATAGAAAAATATTAGGAATATTATTAATCCATCTTTGAAATAACACGTTCAAATTGCCAATTAGCAATTCCTTCTAATCCTTGTGTTAAGTAGAACTGATCAGGAACAGTAAAAAGAGTACCAGTCAAATTAGCTCTATCTATAATTTTTTGTTTTACATCTTCCGCTAAATTTTCCCACCATTGTGGTGAAATGGCGAGATTTTCACAATTAGTTAAGACTAAACGAAAAAGACAATCACTTAATGAACTGGCATCATTATGCATCATTATTGCTAATGAATTCATGAAAGCATTACACACACTTGAGCTAGATTCATGCCATGCAAACAAGAAAGCCCACTCGTTATTATGCATCGGTGCTGAACAAAATGAAAGCAACTGCATTTCATTATTATGATTTCCTAAGTTTTGTAACTTACGTCCTATAAAATCGAAATCAGGATAAAATAAGCCAGAAAAAGCAATTATAGGTTTCTGCTTTGAAATAAAAATAACGTAGCGAATATTAGAATATGAGTCCTCTTTTAGTGATCTATCAAATTTTTCTTTGTGTATTTTAAGATTGTCTAAACCAAAAGAAGTGCCTTTTTTATAGGCTAACAGTAAATCATGTATAGCTTTATTTCCAATTTTATTTTCTAATTGACTATTAATTAATTTAAGTGCATTCTCTTTAACAAATAATTCTCTACAGAGAGAACGGTAAGCATATAATACAACTTGTTGATCTGTTGGAATTAGCGGATAGTTATCTATAGGTTCAAATAATTCATTATCATGTTTTTTACAAAATCCCAAAAAAGTAGAAACTTTATTAATTCCACATTTTTCGTATGTTAATTGACCATTATTCTTCTTTAGAGAACCTATTTGTGTAGAAAGTCTATACACATGACCTTTGCTCGCAATTATCGATAGAGATCTATTTTTTTGTATAGAATGTGCTTTGATAAATTCGTTACAGCTAACGCCATTATCATAATGTAAGCAACGTCCCTTGTTTGATAATTGTTTTAGATTATTAATATAATCATAAAGCGAAAATTCGTAAGATGAATTTATTGGTATAGGCTCTGCTATTGTTTTTCTGTCCTTAGCCCATGCCACGTATGCAATCGCAACACCTTCCGCTTGAGCTTTTTCAAATTGTTCTTTTCCTATGTCCCGCTCTTCAAAATTTTCTTTTGAAACCTCAATTGAGAAGCTTTCGATGTTTACAATATCCCAATTTTGCTTAGCAATATAAAACTTTGATTTCGTATAGGCAGCTTGTTGACTATTCTCCTTTATCCAGCATGAAGCCAAAGCTCCCTCAATAAGCTCAAAGTTCTCATGTAGATGGTTAGGAACAACCTTAAATTGTAAATAAAATATCTTCATAACTGTGATCGCTGATTTCTGGAATACGTCGCACAGAATATTAAAAAAACACGATCATCTTAACCTTCAGTTCTTTATTCAGGAAAATAGTCAATATCTAAAATTTGTTCTTGAGTAAAGGGACATTCTCGCGGAAAAACATTTTTATCCAAGCCTGTTTCCTTTACTGCTTTACGAATCGCATCTCGATAACAGTCTGCTAAGTTTTCTTGAAAGTAAGGCTTAAGACTAGGACTATCTTTCAGAATTAGTTTTATCTGATCTCGTTGCTCATCAATGGTAAATTCCCAGCTTTGACTCCGTTTTTGGGGTTGATATTTCCATTTAAGTAAGTGCATTAATAGTACTTTTAAACGGTTGTAAATTTCTCGTTTGTCGCTGCGACCCATTGAGTCAATTTCCTCTATTAAGTTTTCGATGTCTAGGTCTTGTAAGTTACCTTCTTTGAGTTGATGAATGGTTTGTTCTATCCAAAGGTTAAAATCTTGTTCATAGAGCGTTTGTGTCGTCATTGTTGGTATTCCTCAATAATTTTTCAGTCGTTCACATCACTTATTTATTTGAGCTTCACGATAGGTAAATACCCTGTTGGGGCCATTCTGTCCAATTTTCATACTAGGAATTAATTCTACTAATTTTAACCGCGATCGCCTTTCGTTAAGATTTCTAAAAACAGCGATCGCCGATACAAAATGTAAGTAGGCTTTGGTTTACGAGAAAAATACTCTTGGAGAAAAGATTTTTGAAAATTAACCTTAAAAGATTCAGGTAATCGAGCAAAAAGTAAAGACAAATTTTTGGGATTAATTGTTTTAATACCCAATAACTCAACCCCAACGATTTCAGAATAATCATCGTAATCCAGAATAATTTCATCAGTAATTTCTTCTGAATCTAAAACCATTTTATTTTCAAGACGAACATAAGCTGCATCTACTGCTGGATCGTAGCTAACTTCAAACCTCACCTTTATACCTCCTATCAAAGAAAACAATCACAATAGTGATCGGTTCTATATTTGGATTATAGACAACTCTTAAAGCTCTATTCCCAAACTCTGAAATCCGTTTCCAAACACGAATCGTATTAGTACGACTATCCATATCAGAAAAATCTGGAGTCATCAGAGTACGAGTAATCCATTTGTTGAATCTGTGAACGACCCGCTTTACTCAACTCATTAGCGGCGTGTTTAGAAACTACAAAACTCCAATTGTTTTAAGTCTCCTCCTGATTGCTAACATTTTAGTCTGCTTGATGAAGATTCAGGGATGCCAATTTTTTGCTAATGTTTAATAACTGCCTTTCTCGTCAAACCTTGTTAGGAGTTGTGTTTTGACCCTTTCTTCCCGTCCGCTTCAACGTCAGCAAACCCTTCAACAACGAGCTTATCAAGCATTGCGGTCTGCCATTTTGTCAGGAGAGATGGTATCAGGGGAAAGATTAGTGGAAACTCAACTGGCACAACGGTTTCAGGTTAGCCGCACACCGATTCGAGAAGCTATTGGATTACTAGAACACGAAAATTTAGCCCAAGTTGATGAAAATGGGGTATTGCGAGTCGCTAAAATTACCCCTACCGATGCAGCCCAACTTTATGATTGCCGTATTGCCCTAGAACAATTGTCAGCCCAAGGTGCAGCCATCAACGCGACTCCCGAACAGTTACAAGAATTAAATGCTTTAGTCACTAAGGCAGAAGAAGCATCCCGCCCCGATCGCGCTAATCTCCATCTGGAATTATTGGATTTAGATTATCAGTTTCATCGGCTTCTAGCCCAAAGTTCAGGAAATGCTTGGCTCGTTTCCCTCCTAGAGCAAGTATTCGACAAGATGTTACTGCTCCGCATTCAAACCATGAAACGCAATCCCGATGTTTTGGAAGTTCGAGTAGAACACCGCCGTATTTATGAAGCTATCGCCACAGGAAATCCGACAGAAGCTAGTGCCGCGATCGCCGAACATTTGACCGCAGCAAAAGTGAGAGTTGTCAATGAAGTCCGCCAGATTCAGAATGCTGAAAGTGTTTAAGCAGACTAACGGTTATAACAATTCACGGACATCCGCCACTTCCCCTTTAATGGCAGCCGTTACCACCATTGCAGGACTCATCAATAAAGTACGACCCGTTGCTGAACCTTGACGACCTTTAAAGTTACGGTTAGAAGAAGAGGCACTAATTTGATCCCCCTGTAATTTATCGGGATTCATGGCTAAACACATAGAACAACCCGCTTCCCGCCATTCAAACCCTGCTGATTCAAAAATTTTATCTAAACCTTCCGCTTCAGCTTCTTTTTTCACCCGTTCTGAACCAGGGACGATAAAAGCTTTTACTCCCTCTGCAACTTGTTTGCCTTTAGCGACTTTAGCGGCTTCCCTTAGATCACTAATGCGCCCATTGGTGCAACTGCCCACAAAGCAAACATCAATTTTAGTTCCTTTAATCGGTTGACCAGGATTGAGCTTCATATATTGGTAGGCTTCTTCGGCGATCGCGCGATCGCTATCCGATAGATTTTCAGGAAGAGGTAAGGCTTCATTTACGCCAATTCCTTGACCAGGCGTAATTCCCCAAGTAACAGTCGGTTCAATTTCGCTGGCATCAAAAACCACCACATCATCGTATTCCGCATCGGCATCACTGGCCATACTGCGCCACCATTCCACCGCCTTATCCCATTCGGCTCCTTTAGGGCTAAAATCTAATCCTTTCAAATAATCGAAAGTAACCTCATCGGGGTTGATATAACCGCATCTAGCCCCTCCCTCAATGGCCATATTGCAAACCGTCATGCGTTCTTCCATCGACATGGCTGCAAAGGTCGAACCTGCATATTCATAGGCATAACCCACACCGCCTTTTACGCCCAATTTACGAATAATATGTAAAATTACATCTTTTGCATAAACACCAGGGGCTAAGGTTCCATTGACTTCAATTTTTCTAACTTTTAATTTTGCTAAAGCCAAAGTCTGGGAGGCTAACACATCCCGCACTTGAGAGGTTCCAATCCCAAAGGCGATCGCGCCAAAAGCTCCATGCGTTGAGGTATGGGAATCTCCACAGGCGATGGTCATCCCCGGTTGGGTTAAACCTTGTTCAGGGGCAATAACATGAACAATGCCTTGATTACCTGAGCCAATGTTATAAAAACGAATGCCGTTAGTTTGGGTGTTTTTTTCCAAGGCCTGCATCATTTCTTCGGCCATGGAATCCACAAAAGGTCGCGCTTGATTATCCGTTGGGACAATGTGATCCACTGTGGCGACGGTTCGTTCGGGATACAGCACTTTCAGTCCGCGATCGCGTAACATCGCAAACGCTTGAGGGCTAGTGACTTCATGGATCAGGTGTAAACCAATGAAGAGTTGAGTTTGACCTGACGGTAAAAATTTAACGGTGTGTAAATCCCAAACTTTGTCAAACAGGGTTCTCGCGCTCATAGGAATTTTGTGGGAAATATTCTCTCAAGCCCATTATTATAGCAGTTTCATCTCAACTCATTACGCCCAGCTAACAGTTGCAAAATGGAAGGTGTTTTGTCTTGCATTTCTCGAACAAAGTTTTCATCTGCTTGCATTTGCTGACGAATTTCTTCTTGATGATCGTAATAGTAAGCTAAGGCTGCATAGACATCCGCTAAGGTAATAGTGGGATGGTGATAAAGAATTTCATCAGGAGACATTCCCATTTCTTCATGCCAAATCACAATATCTTGAACTCGAATACGATGGCCAGCAATGCGGGGTTTACCGCCACAAGTGTTTGGGGTGATCTCAATATGTTCTTGAATTGTGTTAACAAACATAGAAGAAATGTCGTTAAATTACAGATTTTGCTTTTATTATATTGTCTATCCTCAACGGGCTATAATAACAACCGCAATTAGGGATGTATCAGTATGGTCGCTGTGTTGAAACAGGTGATGATGACGAATTTTTCTCCGTCTCAGTGGCGGCAGGGAAGTTACCTCTATCAGCTTGTCGGAATGTTCGGACATTGGCGAGAGGGAAGTTTTTTGATGCAGTGGTCGGAAGCGATCGCGGCATTATTGATTAGTTTCGTCTATGTACTTGGCCCTTTTACCTCGACGGGTATGATCGGATTTCTGCTGGCCATTATGGGCTTGTATTGGGGCTTGCTAACCCTGTCTGATACCCGCAATAACAGCGGCATTACCCCGATTCATCTCTTGGTTTTTCTCTATTGGGGAATTTCTGCGGTCGCTGTTGCCTTTTCGCCCGTTAAAATGGCTGCGCTAGTCGGTTTTGGCAAACTAAGTTTGAATTTATGTTTATTTCTAATTGCTGCTAGAGTTCTGCGATCGCCGATTTTTTTGAATCGTTTAATTACTGTAATTTTACTTGTCGGCTTAATTGTCAGTTCCTACGGCATTAAACAGCAATTTGACGGGGTTGAACAACTCGCAACCTGGAACGATCCGACCTCAGACATGGCCGGTGCAACGAGGGTTTATAGCTATTTAGGTAATCCCAATTTATTAGCATCCTATTTATTGCCGATCTTGGCATTCAGTATTGCCGCCCTTTTTGTCTGGCGGAGAAAACTGCCCAAGGTTTTAGCAGGGCTTATGGTCGTCATTAATTTGGCCTGTATTTACTTTACCCAGAGCCGGGGCGGATGGCTGGGTGTCGTTGGGTTATTGGCGACTTTTTTAATTTTGTCCTATCTGTGGTGGCGTGATTCCCTACCTGCTTTTTGGAAACGTTGGTTATTGCCCATTGCCTTTGGTAGCATTGCCGTTCTGTTTATTTTGGGTTTTCTGTTTGTGGCTCCCTTAAGAATGCGGATTCTCAGCCTCTTTGCGGGTCGGGAAGATAGTAGCAATAATTTTCGGATTAATGTATGGGAAGGAGTGAAAAGTATGATCCGCGATCGCCCGATTATTGGCATTGGGCCAGGCAATACGGCATTTAATAAAATTTATCCCCTCTATATGCGTCCTAAATACAGCGCGTTGAGTGCCTATTCCATTTATTTAGAAATCTGTGTAGAAACGGGGCTAATTGGCTTTACTTGCTTCATGTGGTTATTGCTCGTCACCATTAGCAACGGGATTCGTCAAATTATTACCCTACGTCAATCTGCTAATTTTCAGGGTTTTTGGGTCATTGCCACATTGTCAGGAATGGCTGGCTTATTAGTGAGCGGAATTGCTGATACGGTATGGTATCGTCCCCAGGTCAGTACCCTCTGGTGGTTCCTAATTGCCATTATTGCCGGCCAATACTCCTACCTCGCTGCTAAAAAAGCTCCTTTACCAACCCAAGATGTTTAACGTTTAAATCTCCTATGCCCTCGTTATCTTTTCCCGAACCCTGTGCTGCCAACGGCTATTTAGCGGAACATATTAACCTCATGCAGAAGAGTTTACGCCAATTAATAGGCAAGGATTTTACGAATTACGGGCTAAAGATAACGGAAAATTTAGCGAAAGATGTGTATTATGCACCTTTTGTTGTTGTTTCCCACAATACTGACACCGATCCCATTTTTAACTATGCCAATCTAACGGCCCAAAAGCTCTTTGAAATGACTTGGGAAGAATTTACCGCTATTCCTTCTCGTCAATCTGCCGAACCGCCCAATCAAGACGAACGGGCCAAATTATTAGAAGCGGTAACAACTCAAGGCTTTTATGAAAACTATACCGGAATCCGCATTTCTAAAAATCAGCGTCGATTTTATATTCAAGATGTTTTAGTTTGGAATTTAGTAGATAGCGAGAAACACTACTACGGCCAAGCTGCCATTTATCATCGCTGGCAATATTTGTAAGCTCATGGAAGGAAAATCCATTATGACGACTCTTAGCGTTAATCTTCCTAAAAATCTCAAACTCAGTGAGGAGCAATTTGAAGAGTTGATCTTGGCGAATCGAGAAAGTAAATTTGAGTTGACCGCAACAGGAGAATTATTAATCATGTCACCAACGGGGGGTGAAACAGGAAATCGCAATTTTGAATTAGGTGGTCAATTTTGGTTGTGGAATCGACAAAAAGGGTTAGGAAAGGCTTTTGATTCTTCGACAGGTTTTCAGTTACCCAATGGAGCTAAGCGATCGCCGGATTTGAGTTGGATCACCCTCGACAAGTGGAATCAGTTGACTCCTGAGCAACGCCGTAAATTTTTACCTATTTGTCCTGATTTTGTGGTGGAATTGGTTTCTGAATCCGATGAATTGGCTGAAATTGAAAAAAAGATGGCGGAATATTTAGAAAATGGCCTGCAATTGGGATGGTTAATTATTCCTAAAACTCGTCAAGTTAAGATTTATCGACCCCAGCAAGCAGTAGAAATCTTAGAGTCACCAATGGTTTTATCAGGCGAATCGGTTTTAATGGATTTTAGTTTAGATTTAACGCCGATTTGGTAGATGTTACACCAAAATCGCGATCAATAAAAAGTTAGGATAAGCGCAGATGATACTCTAATTCTTGACAGCGTTCTTCTAACACTTTCTGGGGATGGCTTAAGGCTTCTTGAATCGATGTTTGCGGATTCACGAAAGAAATAATTTTTTCAATGCCAGGATAATTGGCAAAAGCGGTGTTACCGACTAACAAAATCAAGCGTTTTTGATGCTTTTGGGCTAGGGCTAAAATCCCAGAAACCACTTTTCCCTGTAAGGATTGGTGATCAAAATAGCCTTCTCCAGTAATCACTACATCACAAGTTTTAATTTTGGCTTCTAGCTCTGTTAATTTGGCAATTTGTTCAATTCCTCGGCTCAGTTGGGCATTAAACCCTAATTTCGCTCCTGCCCCTAATCCTCCTGCGGCTCCTGCTCCTGCAAAATTGAGATCTGTTCCAAATTGTCGTTTAACCACCTGAGCAAAGTGCTGTAAACCTCGGTCTAAGTCTTGAATCATGGTTTCGTCTGCGCCTTTTTGTCGGCCAAACACCGCGATCGCGCCATTGGGGCCATAAAGAGGATTGGTGACATCACAAAACACTTCCACCCCCTGTTCCGGAATAGGTAATGGAGTCGGCGGAATAACTCGTTGAATGCATTCTAGTTGATTGCCACCGAAACCAATCGGTTGACCAAGAGAATCGAGAAATTGCCATCCCAACGCCATCAGCATTCCCACTCCCGCATCATTGGTTGCCGATCCCCCGATCGCTAAATAGATCTTTTTAGCTCCTCGGTTGATTGCATCGACAATTAGTTGTCCCGTACCATAGGTTGTGGTTAAAGCGGGATTACGTTCTGTTTCATTCAGCAAGGTTAAACCACTGGCCTGAGCCATTTCAATAAAAGCAGTTTGGCTTGTGGCTAACCAGAGATAACGGGCTTTAACCTGTTGATTCGGTAAAGGCCCCATCACAGTTTGTTCAATCCATTGGGCATCCGGTAAACAGTGCGTGATCGCAGCTAAGCTTCCTTCTCCGCCATCAGCTAAGGGATGGGAGACTACCGTAAATGATCTTCCTAACATTTCCTGAACCTGGTGGCAAATGTCAGCAGCAGATAAGGTTCCTTTAAATGAATCGGGTGCAACTAATACATTCATACGACAGGCTGTCAAACTTGGGGTAAGATGGGGAATGATCCAAAAGTTACTTGACTCAAAACAAGCAGTAATGTTGAGCGTTGTCAGTGGAAGCCTTGAACAGCAATCTACACTAAAGCGAAAGGCCTAATACTATCAATCGAACGTCAATGATATTCTTAAGATTATCGATCCGAGACAAGTCTGTACAGTGGTGGTATTAAGTCAGGATTAAGGCAGCGATCGCGATGAACTCTGACCGATTTCAGATCAAATTTTGGGGAGTGAGGGGGAGTATTCCTTGCCCAGGAAAAGAAACGATACGCTATGGAGGCAATACCTCCTGCGTGGAAATGCAAGTCGGCCAAGAACGGCTGATTTTTGATGGGGGGACAGGGTTGCGGCTATTGGGTCAATCCATGCTAACGGAAATGCCCATTGAAGCCCATCTCTTCTTTAGTCATACCCACTGGGATCATATTCAAGGCTTTCCCTTTTTTACGCCAGCTTTTAAGCGAGACAATGTTTTTCATATTTATGGAATGCCCGCCCCCAATGGCGCGACCATTAAGCAACGGCTCCATGATCAGATGCTTCATCCCAATTTTCCAGTTCCGCTACAAATTATGCAGGGAGGGCTGCAATTTTATGATTTAGAAATGGGAGAAGTGATTGAAATCGGGGAAGTACGCATTGAAACCGGACGACTCAATCACCCAGGAGAGGCCGTTGGCTACCGAGTCAATTGGCAAAATCTTTCTGTTGCTTTTATCACTGATACCGAACATTTTCCCCATCATTTAGATCAAGAAGTCCTACGATTGGCACGCCAGGCCGATGTACTAATTATCGATTCGACCTACACCGATGCGGAATATTATGATATGGACAATAGCAAAATTGGTTGGGGTCATTCTACCTGGCAAGAGGCTGTTAAGGTGGCTAAAGCCGCCCAGGTTAAGCAATTGGTTTTGTTTCACCATGATCCTTCCCGTACCGATCTCCAATTGGACGCGATCGCGAAAGAATCCGCTTCAGAATTTCCGGCGACCGTCATTGCTCAAGAGGGCTTAGTCATTGAACTCCATCCTAGCTGAGATAGCTGTTTGATCATGCAGTTTTCAGTTTACTTGAGTCTCAATCGAGAAAGTGAAAAACTTCCGCCACACCCAAAATGCAACGGAAGTCTTAAATAAAGATGTAAAACTTAAAAAATTAGCGAATCGATCCGGCTAATTGATCAACACGGATGGGTTTGATCAGATAAAGTTTTAAGAATTGCCAGCCGTTGGAAAGGAAAATCGGTAATTTTTGTAATCCTTTGACGAAGCCAGGCGCATTAGAAGCATCGATCGCGCGTAATTTCTCATTATTTTTTACGCAAGTTTCCAGACGATCATAAAATTCAGGATGGTTGATATCCAAAATAATGGGGAAAACTCGGCCTGCGGTATCGTTGGTTTTTTCGATAACTTCCTTATCGTAATCTCTGGCATTCAACCCTAAGATTGCATAGAAATCAGCACGTTGCAAATCATTGAGATACATGGTTGCAAACACCGACAACAGAAAGAAACGACACCAGAGACGAGCGCGCAAATCGTTTAAGGTATTGGGCTGGGCCCGCATGATGGCATCAAAGAAATCGCCATGACGGTTTTCATCCTGACACCAGTTTTCAAAGAATTTAAAGATGGGATAAACTCTGTCTTCGGGATGTTTTTCTAAATGACGATAAATGGTGATATAACGCCAGTAACCAATTTTTTCAGATAAATAGGTAGCGTAGAAAATAAATTTGGGTTTAAAGAAAGTATATTTACGGCTTTTGGTTAAAAATCCTAAATCGAGGGATAAATCAAAATCCGACATCGCTTTATTGAGAAAGCCGGCATGACGAGCTTCATCCCGTGACATTAGGTTAAAACACTCAGCTAAAAGGGGGTTTTTATCTTTTAAGCGTCTGCCTAATTCTTTGTAGAGCAAAAAGCCAGAAAATTCTGCCGTACAGGAACGCTCTAAGAACTCCATGAAAAGACGGCGTTTTTCTCCGTCAATATGGGCCCAAGATTGCTCAAACTCCTCATCCCGAACAAAGTGATGACGATTGTAATCAACGCGAAATTCTTCCAGGATGGCTTGTAACTCTTCTTCGTTAGGAGAGATATCCATTTTAGCCATCTCATCGAAGTCGGTGGTGTAGAACCGAGGGGTGAGGATGGTTTCTTTTGCAGGGGTTTTAATGCCTGGGCGAAGTTCCTCAAATTCAGGTTTTTGGAGAGTGGTAACCATAAAATGATTGATACGGGTTTTTTCTTGGATGCAAATTGCTCGTATTGCAAAAACGAGACTAAAATTCTAGTGTATCAAGGGATTAACTCAGAATCATCCCCATTATGTTAAGAGTTGCAACGAAATGCTAAGTTGTGTTGACGTTTTAGAAATTCAAAATAGCGATCGCGCCTACTGCAACTCTTCTCCAGCGGCTTCATCCAGTAACCAGATCAATTCTCCGTGAGGCTGAATAAAACGAGCAGGATAGGTATTTGCATCCGCATTTTCGGCAAAAATTTGGGCAAGGGCAGGCCGTTTACTGGCTCCAGCAACGAGGAAAATGACACAACTAGCTCGGTTAATCAGGGGAATAGTAAAGGTTAAGCGGGGTTGACCATCTTTATTGCCAACAGTAATGAGGCGATCGCAGACTTGCAGGGCTTCGGTATGGGGAAAGAGGGAAGCGGTATGGGCATCATCCCCTAACCCCAAAAGAATGACATCAAAAGCAGGAAAATTACCCGCAGAAACCTGAAAGAATTTGGCTAACTCGTTCTCATACGTTTGAGCATCAACACTGGGATCACCTGCTTCGGTGGGCATCGGGTGAAGATTTTGCGAGGGGATATCAACATGAGCTAACCAAGCTTGACGGGCCATGCGTTGGTTGCTATCGGGATGATCGGGATCAACGTAACGTTCATCGCCCCAAAAAACATGAATTTTTGACCAAGGTAGAGATTGCTGCGCTAAGGCTTCATATAAGGGTTTTGGGGTACTGCCTCCTGAGAGGGCAATAGTTGCTTCTCCCCTAGCTTCTAAGGCTGCTTCTAGTTTTTCAACAACCAGAGTCAGCGATCGCGTTATTAATTCATCTTTATTAGCAAGAATCTCAAGCTGGCTTTTCATCAGTCTTATCCTAAATTAATTTTCTAAAGCTCGTTAACCACGATCTTAAAGTAGTCTAAAAGCTTTATCTCTTAAAGAAATCCTAAAATTTCGGACTTGTTAATGGCGTTAAGAGCTTGTCTAAAAAATCCTGAAGCAATATACGACGCTTTTTAATAAAATTATTTCAATTAGAACATCCTAAATTTATTAAATCTAGTAAATCTCTATCTATCCCGATCAATGGCTCAAGGATTTATTGGTAATTTTAGAGATCTCGGAAAAGAAAGAAAAAAAGTCAGCCAATCAGATAATTTTGTCCATCTGTAATTTATAGTTAATAGTTGATCTGATTTCCCGACTTTAAAGACTCAAAAAATTTTTTAGCATAAAGATCCTAAAATTCTTGCTCAATCAGTATTCTATTGGATGTTTTATAGAAGAAAATGAATAGCTCAACGTTTACCGCCCTTTGCCTCAAACTTTTTGGGGTTATTTTCATCCTCTCTTCCTTTCTCGATTATTTAACCTTATTATTTCCGATCCGTTTACAAGACCCCCAATGGCAATTGGGCTTTGTCACGAATTTAGTAGATCGCGGAATCGTGCCGATGGTGGGCGTTGGCTTAATTCTGGTTGGTTATTGGATCGAGTCTACGCTTTATGCAGATGCGGCTAATAGTAGAGGGTCAGGCTTTGATTTGCGATTGCCGACTTTTATTATTTCTGCGCTTTTAGGATTAATCTTTTTACTGGTTGTTCCCATCCATTTAAATAATCTCAATCAAGCCAAAAGTGATGCGTTGGCCCAGATTGAAAAGGGAGCAGGGCAAGGCAAGGAACAAATTCAAGGTTTCCTCAGACAAGTTGATGCCCTATCTAAAAATCCTGAAATTTTAAATCAGCAAATTGAACAGCGAAACCAGGTCATTAATAGTGGCCAATTCCAAGGCAATGCCCTATCTCCCCAACAATTAGAATCATTAAAAGCAGAAACGGCTCAGTTGCAAGGATTAAGAGATTTGGCTAAAAATCCATCAGCTTACAAAGCCAAAGTGGATGAAATTAAGCAAAATCTAGAAAAGCAATTACAAGACCGCCAAAATAAAGCTGAAAGCGAGGCAACCAACCAAGCCCTCAAACAAGGTCTAAGGACGGGATTAAATAGCTTAATGTTAGCGATCGGGTATGCAACGGCTGGAGCTCTGGGATTACGGGGTATGATCTCTAGTAGTAAAGTTCCTCGACGCTAAATAAATTACTAGTAATTCGTTAACTCAATGAGTTAGGAAAAGTCATTTTCCTACTAGGACATTGAATTAAGTAGATACTTTCTGACTCGCTAGGGATTGGGTTGATGGCATCAACTTATTGTTTCCCAACTCATCCCTAATCTTTCTTGACTAACTTTTTTAAAAATATTAAAACCCAGTTCTCTGGGATGATTTCAGTTTATCCTATGCCTCCTCGCCAACAACCTCGACGTATTGCCCGTGAATTGGCTTTGCTCAGTTTGAGCCAACTTAAAAATAATCCTGAAAAGTTGGATCAAGAAGATGCCAATTCTTTAGTGTTATCTGCGATTCGTACCTTAACCAGTGAAGTTCACGAAATTTTAGAAACGGCCTCGGCGGAAGTTAATCGGGGCAATGAACGCTTACTCAGTAGCGAAACGCGATCGCCGTCTTTCGATAGTGCCAAAGCCATGATTAAAGAAGCCTTGGAACTCACCCAAACCGCCATTAATCGCATTGCCGTTGCCATTCAATTACCCGAAACACTCCAATTAGCCAGTCAATTTGAAGTTCGGCAATACACCATCGAATTAATTAGTACGGTTCACCGTCGTCGTCAAGAAATTGATCAGACATTAGAAAAAGCTCTCGTTGATTGGCAATTAAGCCGTTTACCCAAAATTGATCAAGATATTTTGCGCCTCGCCCTAGCTGAATTACTGTTCCTAGAAGTTCCCCAAAAAGTCGCCATCAACGAAGCGATCGAATTAGCTAAACGTTATTCCGACGATGAAGGATCTCGCTTTATTAATGGCGTTCTACGACGAGTCACCAATCAATTATCGAGTTCTAGCCCTACTTAAATCCCATCAACCTGTAGGGGCGCAATGCGTGCGCCCTAAAATTTGCGTTCCAATTAATTGTTTTGAGCCTTATAATCCCGCATCGATTGGACAAATTTCTCAAATAAATAATCCGCATCATGGGGGCCAGGACTGGCTTCAGGATGGTATTGCACCGAGAAGAACGGTAACGTCTTATGCCGTAAACCTGCCACAGTGCGATCATTCAAATTTAAGTGAGTAATTTCCACCTCATCGCTTAAAGACTCTTCCGTGACGGCAAAACCATGATTTTGGCTCGTAATTTCCACCTGTTGCTGTAATCCTGCGGGTTGATTTAAGCCCCGATGGCCAAATTTTAACTTAAAGGTTTCTGCCCCTAGCGATAACCCTAAGATTTGATGCCCCATACAAATGCCAAAGGTCGGTTTTTTCGCTTCTAATAAGGCTTTAGTTGTTGTAATGCCTTCTTGAACGGCTGAGGGATCGCCAGGGCCATTAGACAAGAAAATGCCATCAGGATTGTATTTCAAAATTTCTTCAGCAGGAGTCGAAGCAGGAACGACAATCACGCGACACCCATAACTGGCTAAACGGTGCAGAATATTGCGTTTAACACCAAAATCAATCGCCACAACCGTTAAAGAGTCCTGATTACCTTGAGATTCAACAGGGGCAAATTCCCAATGGCTATCGGTCGGGGTTGACCATTCATACACTTCCTTAGTGGTTACTTCCTTAACTAAGTTCAACCCTGCCATACTCGGAGCCGCTTGGACAACACGGATTAATTCTTCTGGATCTAAAATTTCGGTCGAAATTCCCCCATTCATGGCTCCGACTGAGCGAATTTTGCGGGTTAGGGCACGGGTATCAATACCGTAAATCCCCACAATTTGGTGTTGAATTAAATAGTCGGGTAAGGATTGGGTTGACCGCCAGTTACTCGGACGCTCTGTAATGTTACGAGCAATCACTCCTTTGACGTGGGGACGATAAGATTCTTCGTCCTCTAAATTGACACCTGTATTCCCCAGTTCGGGATAGGTAAAAGTTACGATTTGGCCGCTATAACTCGGATCAGTTAGAACCTCTTGATAGCCTGTCATTCCCGTATTGAAAACGACTTCTCCAACCGTCGTTCCTTTGGCTCCAAACGATAAGCCGTGATAAACCGTTCCATCAATTAGAACTAAAAGTGCAGGTTTAGCCGTCGCGATTGGCATAATTTTTAATAATGATGGTAAGTAAGCAGGGTAGAAATTGATCGGTCAGCGATAGACTAGATTAGGTAGTTATTTGAATGACATCTTCTAAGAGATTTTGATCCATTATTCTCTAACCGAATCAAAAATCATCTTAACAGATTCAATTCAGTCTGCTCGGCTAATGTCAATATGCTATGAAGAAGGTTGTGTAATCCTATGAGTCCTAAAAAACTAACCCCCAAAGATAAACAGGAAATTCTGGATCTCTACCGCAACACCCCAGAAACCACCTCTACGTTAGCAGAGCGATTTGGGGTTAGTAGCTCTACGGTTAGCCGTTTTTTAAAAACCAGTTTGTCAGAAGATGACTACGAAATTCTCATTCAACAAAAACGATTAGCCCGTGTGCCCAAAGCAGAGAGCCAACTTGCGCTGTCCTTAGAATCGGATGTCGAATCGTCGGCTGAAGTCCTAGAAGAAAAGGAAATAAGTGCGTCTGCTCCTAAAATTGTTGAAGTCGTTAAGTCATCAAGCCCTGATATTAAAGCTGATACTAGGGAAGAACCGATTATTCAAGTTAAAACCCGCAAGCGACGCAGTACGGCAAAATCTGAACCTCTCACAGCAGAGGTAGCTGATCCCGTAAATCTTCCTGTGGCTGCCATTGATGAGCCTGAACCCAGTATTTCTTCAAAATTGATCCTTAAAGCGGATCTTCCTGCTGTCTCGGAATCTGCCGCGATCGCCGAAACCCCAACGCCCCAAGAAACCCCTTCTTTAAAACCCATTGCCTTAAGTAACGAAGATTTAGGGGAACTGGTCGCGGAACTGGGTAAATTACCTAAATTAGCAGACTTAGAAGATTTAGAGGATGATTTAGAAGACGAGGATGAGGATGAAGAAGAGGATTGGGAAGATGATGAAGATGAAACCGAAGATTTCATGCCATCTTTAAACGATAGCGATAATTTAAAAGTCCTCCCCTTATCAGCCGCCGTTTTTCCGAGAACCTGTTATCTGGTTATTGATCGCACAGCAGAACTCATTGTTAGGCCGTTGAAGGAATTTGCCCATTTAGGGAAAATTCCGCCCGAAGAAGTCCAGCAAAAAACCCTACCCATTTTTGACAATCATCGGGTAGCGCGTCGATTTTCTAATCGGACTCAACGGGTGATTAAAGTTCCTGATAGTAATATTTTGCGAAAAACGTCTTCCCACCTGAAAGCCAAAGGAATCACTCGTATCTTTTTAGATGGTCAGGTTTATTCATTGGCAACAAACTAATCAGCTTTTTGGGCACACGCAATGTGCCCCTACGGGCTTAAAAAATCTTTGTTTCCAAGCTCAACCCAATACGCATTTTTGCCATGAAACCGAAAATACCAGCCGTTTGGGTCACGGAGATCGGGGCAGCTAAACAGTTGCAAAATGAGTTACGAGATCAGGTGATTCGTGAGGATCAATTCGGAACCGTTCAGCGTGTTGCAGGGGTCGATGTGGCTTTTGCGGAAAATAACACGATTACGAAAGCCGCAGTCGTTATTCTCAGTTATCCCGATTTAACGGTTTTGGAAAGCGCGATCGCCGAAACGCCCACAACCTTTCCCTATGTGCCAGGCTTTTTATCTTTTCGAGAAATTCCTGCTCTGATCCAAGCTCTGGATAAAATTAGCCTGACCCCCGATCTGATTTTTTGTGATGGTCAAGGCATTGCTCACCC
>CAYZWO010000040.1:27543-32753 GCA_964482215.1 uncultured bacterium | reverse complement strand
ATAAACGCTTCAAAGTCCTTGATGCCACCATGAAGCGCAACCAATATAGCCAAGATGCCCTAATTGAAATTCTACACAAAGCCCAAGAAGCCTTTGGTTATTTAGAAGAAGACGTTTTGCTCTACGTTGCGAGGGGGTTAAAGCTTCCTCTGAGTCAGGTTTATGGCGTAGCGACGTTTTATCACCTGTTTTCCCTCAAACCGAGTGGGGCCCATACCTGTGTTGTTTGTATGGGAACAGCCTGTTATGTCAAAGGCGCGAATGCCTTACTGGATACCTTAAAAGCTGAAATGGATTTGCAACCAGGGGAGACGACACCCGATGGCCAAGTTTCTCTGGTGACGGCTCGTTGTATTGGGGCCTGTGGAATTGCCCCTGCGGTTGTTTTTGATGGCAATGTCCAAGGAAAACAGAGTTCTGAGTTGTTAATGGAGAATATTCAGCCCTGGCTTAATCAGGAACAAACCCATGAATAATTGAGCCGAATTTAACCCAAGCCAATTAAGCGCCCAATTAATGCAATTTATAGCAATTATTCTTTATTTAGACCTATTAAACGATTATGGATATAGCCGAATTACAGAAGATTGCCCAAGAAAAACGAGAAAAGCAGACTAAAATTCGGATTCGTTGTTGTAGTGCGGCGGGTTGTTTATCTTCTCAAGGGGAGTCGGTGAAAAAGAATTTAGAAACCGCGATCGCCGAAGCAGGATTAACAGATCAAGTGGAAGTCTGTGGCGTGGGCTGTATGAAATTCTGTGGCATTGGCCCACTGGTGGCGGTCGATCCCGTTGGAACCATTTATGAACAAGTCACGCCTGAAAATGCGGCTAGTATTATCAGTACATTAAACTTAACGGATCAACCCCAGGAAAATTTACCCCAACAAACCGATCCCAATCATCCCTTCTTCGCGCTTCAACGTCCGATTGTGCTGGAAAACTCTGGCAATATTGATCCTGAAAGCATAGAGGAGTATATAGCGGCGGGAGGATACGAACAACTCCATCATGCTCTCTACGAATTAACGCCCGAAGCGGTAGTCGGTGAAGTAACTCGCAGTGGCTTACGGGGTCGAGGTGGCGGTGGCTATCCCACAGGACTAAAATGGGCAACAGTGGCTAAGATGCCTGGTCAACAAAAGTACGTCATCTGTAATGCGGATGAAGGTGATCCAGGGGCTTTCATGGATCGCAGTGTTCTTGAAAGTGATCCTCATCGGGTACTCGAAGGAATGGCTATCGCGGCCTACGCTGTTGGTGCGAATCATGGTTTTATCTATGTCCGAGCCGAATATCCCCTAGCCATCAAACGTCTCCAAAAAGCCATCCAACAATCCAAAAAATACGGTCTGATGGGGTCACAAATTTTTGATTCCACCTTTGACTTTAAGATCGATATTCGCGTTGGAGCAGGGGCCTTTGTCTGTGGTGAAGAAACCGCCCTAATTCATTCCATTGAAGGTGGCCGCGGAACCCCCCGTACTCGTCCCCCCTATCCTGCCCAATCGGGTTTATGGGATTGCCCAACCCTAATTAATAACGTAGAAACCTATGCCAATATTGTCCCCATCATTCGAGAAGGCGGTGATTGGTATGCCAGTATCGGAACCGCTAAAAGTAAAGGTACTAAGGTTTTTGCCCTCACAGGTAAAGTTAAAAATGCGGGTTTAGTCGAAGTTCCGATGGGAACCACCGTGCGACAAGTGGTGGAAGAAATGGGCGGCGGCGTTCCCGATGGCGGCAGTATCAAAGCTGTCCAAACGGGTGGCCCCTCAGGGGGTTGTATTCCTGCGTCTGCCTTGGATACTCCTATTGAATACGATTCCCTCCTAGCTTTGGGAACCATGATGGGATCGGGCGGCATGATCGTGATGGACGATAGCACCAATATGGTAGATGTAGCCCAGTTTTACATGGACTTTTGCCAAAGCGAATCCTGCGGAAAATGTGTCCCCTGTCGGGCAGGAACCGTCCAGCTTTATGACCTGTTGACTAAAATTCTGAAAAAAGAAGCAACCAAAACCGATTTAGAGTACCTAGAACTGCTTTGCCACATGGTTAAGGAAACGAGCCTTTGTGGTTTAGGGCAAAGTGCGCCCAATCCCGTCTTAAGTACCCTTCGTTACTTTAAAAACGAGTATTTAGACCTGATTAAAGCTGAATAGTCTTTAAATCATCTTTGCGAGCTTGTGATTCAGACCATTAGCCACTCAAATCCAATGAATCCTCAAACACTATTTATCGGAAATTTTTCTATGTTTTGCGAGCAATGCGAACAAACCGCGAGTGGTAACGGTTGTCATCAATTTGGAGCCTGTGGTAAAAGTCCAGAGGTCAATTCTGTTCAAGATTTAATGGTGTATTGCTTGCGAGGATTAGCTCCCGTTGCCATTAAAGCCAAGGCATTAGGGATTGCGACCCAAACGGCTGATCGCTTCATTTGTGAAACGCTGTTTGCCACCATGACCAATGTGAACTTTAATACCAAGCGTTTTGAAGCTTATTTACATCAATGTTTGGAGATACGGGAGAATTTAAAATCCCAAGTTAATCAAGCTGCTGGCTCTGCAATCCAATGGCCCGCGATCGCCGACTATCAACCCGACTTTAAAGAAGACTTAGCCGAACAAGGTGAAAACGCTAATTTGCAACTGCTTAGTCGGGTTAATGATGTTGATATCTTTTCCCTCAAATTAACCACCATTTATGGACTTAAAGGCTTAGCCTCCTATACCTTCCATGCCTACGAACTCGGCCAAGAAGACGACCGCATTTATGTCTTTATTGAACAAACCTTAACCGATATCGACCGTCAAGATTTAACCCTGGGGGATTGGGTCAGCATTGCCTTAAAAGTAGGGGAAATGAACCTACAGGCAATGGAATTATTGGATATTGGACATACTACTATTTATGGCCATCCCACCCCGACTCCAGTTCCCTTAACGCCCAAAGCAGGTAAAGCGATCCTAGTATCAGGTCATGATATTAAGCATTTAGCGGCTGTGTTAAAACAAACCGCAGATAAAGGGATCACCGTTTATACTCATGGGGAATTATTACCTGCTCACGGTTATCCCAAGTTAAAAGCCGATTATCCTCATCTCTATGGGCACTATGGTACGGCTTGGCAAAATCAAACCAAGGAATTCGCGAAATTCCCAGGCGAGATCGTCATGACCACCAATTGCTTAATGCCGCCCAACGATAACTATAACGAAAAGGTGTTTACCGTTGGGCCCGTTGGTTTTCCTGGTTTGCAAGCGATCACAACTTCTAGCCATGAAGTTCCCGACTTTACCCCTGCTATTGAAAAAGCCTTAGCTCTTCCTGGTTTTACCGAAGAACAGGTTAGCAAGCTGGAATATCGTCAAGTCTTAACCGGATTTGCCCATAATGCCGTCATGTCCGTAGCCGATAAAGTCATTGATGCAGTTAAAGGCGGTCAAATTCGTCATTTCTTCCTCGTGGGGGGATGCGATGGAGCTAAACCCGGACGCACCTATTACACGGAATTTGTGGAAAAAGTTCCTGAAGATTGCGTGGTTTTAACCCTTGCCTGTGGTAAATTCCGCTTTTTCGATAAAAACTTAGGTCAAATTGGCGACCTGCCCCGCCTAATGGATGTAGGCCAATGTAATGATGCCTATTCTGCCATTCAAATTGCCTTAGGTTTAGCCAATGCCTTCAATATTGGGGTCAATGAATTACCTTTATCGATGATTCTCTCTTGGTATGAGCAAAAAGCCGTTGCAGTATTGTTAACCCTGCTCCATTTAGGCATTAAAGATATTCGCTTAGGGCCCACCCTACCCGCGTTTATTTCTCCCAATGTCTTTAAGTTATTGTCGGATACCTATCACCTACAGCCGATTAGTACCCCTGATCAAGACTTAGCAGCTTGTCTTGCTTAATGACTTATTTTTCGTTTCCTACTTGATCGCTACTTCCATGAGCTTACGATACCATTCGATTCCTCAAACTTATTCCCCTCAAAAGGATCAGGGGGATCGAGTGAGTATCTTTTTTGTTGCCCCAGTGCAAATTCCGCCTTAAGGTCAAAAACGCTTTGAAAGATCGGGATCAAACTATTTTAGGAGCTTATTCATTATGTCCGTTGTTACCTTAACTATTGACGATACCCCCATTGCCATTGAAGAAGGGGCGACCATTCTCCAAGCAGCCAAAGAAGCGGGGGTTACAATTCCGACCCTTTGCCATTTAGAAGGCGTTTCCGATGTGGGAGCTTGCCGTCTTTGTGTGGTTGAAGTTGATGGCATTAATAAACTACTGCCTGCTTGCGTGACTGCGGTTGCCGAAGAAATGGTGGTTCATACCAATACACCCAAACTTCAAGATTATCGGCGCATGACGGTTGAATTGTTATTTGCCGAGGGAAATCACGTCTGTGCGGTTTGTGTCGCCAATGGCAACTGTGAATTGCAAGATATGGCCGTTACCGTTGGCATGGATCATAGTCGTTTCCCCTACCAATTCCCGAAACGTGATATTGATGTATCTCATCCATTCTTCGGCATTGACCACAATCGTTGTATTTTCTGTACCCGTTGCGTGAGAGTCTGCGATGAATTGGAAGGGGCGCACGTTTGGGATGTGGCCTACCGAGGAGCCGAATGTAAGATCATATCGGGATTAAACCAACCTTGGGGAACCGTTGATGCTTGTACCTCCTGCGGTAAATGTGTGGAAGCTTGCCCAACAGGTTCAATTTTCCATAAGGGAATGACGGCCGCCGAAGAACAGAAAAATAAAGAGAAGCTAGAATTTCTTGCCCAGGCTAGGGAACAACACCAATGGACAAGATAGAGCCAAGGTTAAGGATTTATGACCCCAGATCCCAGCCGATGGCAACATCTAAACATATACGAAAGGAGGTATTTGCAAGAAGCTATGCAAGCCTACGATAACATCATGCTTCAAACTCAAGATATTGAAACAATTGCTCAATCTTATAAATTATCAATAGAAGATGTACAGCGGGCTAAAGATTATGCTTTCGGTGAAGGTGTTTCTCGATATCAATTTTCGCCTGATCCTCGAATGGCAGAAGCTTGGCAGAGAATGGGTCTAAATCAAGGGAATAAATTAGATGAGGTATTATTAAAACATGAAATCTACGAGTCAAATTTAGTGGTAAATCAAAATTATCAACCATTAGAAGCTCATAAACTGACTCAGACAAAATAT
>CAYZWO010000040.1:8436-27516 GCA_964482215.1 uncultured bacterium | reverse complement strand
AGAGGTAATACCAATGGATTTAGAAAAACAGTTTTTAAAGTCGTTAAATTTATGTAAATCCTTGATTGAGATAAAGTCAGAGCCATCAACTATTCCTTGCCAAGCTATTAGTTTATTATGTGATATTGCTAAAGAAGAATATTTAGCATTTCGCCATTTTCAGCTTCAATACTTTTCAAAAATACAGGAAGCTTTAATAGCAATTGATGAATATGCTGGTAGTTGTGACAATTGGCGTATTGATAATGCAGACTGTTCTTTAGGTTTTGGAGTGAAAGATCACTGTACAATTTTGAGCTTTTTGTTAACTTCGCCTTCCTCTAATTTTACAAGTTATACAGGCAACTTTAATTCAGGTGAAATAATTTGTGAATTACTACAAGATTGGCAAAATGTTAACTTTCAGTTTTTATTAACAGCAACTCCTGAGTTAATCTCTCAGTAATTATTATTTTTAATAAATGGAAAACCTATGAGTAAAATTCGATTTGCAACGGTTTGGTTAGCGGGCTGCTCTGGCTGCCACATGTCCTTTCTCGATATGGATGAATTTTTAATTGATCTAGCAGAGAAAGTGGATGTGGTCTTTAGTCCTGTTGGTTCTGACCTGAAGGAATATCCTGATAACGTCGATGTTTGCCTAGTTGAAGGCGCGATCGCGAATGAAGAAAACTTAGAACTCGCCCTAGAACTACGCAAAAAAACAAAAATCGTGATTTCCTTTGGAGATTGTGCTGTTACCGCTAACGTTCCCGCCATGCGGAATATGTTAAAAGGAGCCGATCCCGTGCTGCGTCGATCCTATTTAGAACTCGGTGATGTAACCCCCCAATTGCCCCATGAACCTGGCATTGTCCCCGAATTATTAGATAAAGTTATCCCTGTTCATCAAGTCATTCCCATTGATATTTTTATGCCAGGTTGCCCTCCCGATGCGCCCCGTATTCGAGCAACCTTAGAGCCTTTATTAAATGGCGAACATCCCTTAATGCAAGGTCGAGAAATGATCAAATTCGGTTAATTAACTCATCCAGACTTTTGCCATTAAATTGTCAACTATCAATTGTTAATTATCAATTATAAAAATATGTCTAAAACGATTGTTATTGATCCCGTTACTCGCATTGAAGGTCATGCCAAAATTTCTGTTTTTTTAGATGACCAAGGCGAAGTCGAGAATGCCCGTTTCCATGTCGTCGAATATCGGGGATTTGAAAAATTCTGTGAAGGTCGGCCGATGTCAGAAATGGCAGGCATTACGGCTCGCATTTGCGGTATTTGTCCCGTCAGTCATTTACTTTGTGCCGCAAAAACAGGCGATAAAATTCTAGCTGTCCAAGTGCCGCCTGCGGGAGAAAAACTGCGTCGCTTAATGAATTTAGGGCAGATTACCCAATCTCATGCCTTGAGCTTTTTCCACCTGAGTAGTCCCGATTTCCTCCTCGGTTGGGATAGTGATCCCGCTAAACGGAATGTGTTTGGATTGATTGCAGCCGATCCCGATTTAGCCAGAGCAGGAATTCGTTTACGGCAATTTGGTCAAACCGTAATCGAGTTACTCGGTGCGAAGAAAATTCATGCGGCTTGGGCGGTTCCTGGTGGGGTACGTTCTCCCCTCTCGGAAGAAGGTCGTCAGTGGATACGCGATCGCCTACCCGAATCGAAAGACACCATCCGCTTAGCCTTAAATTTGTTTAAAAATCTACTTGACCGTTTCCAAACCGAGGTAGAACAGTTTGGTAAATTTCCCTCCTTATTTATGAGCTTGGTTGGGAAAAATGGAGAATGGGAACATTACGGCGGCCATTTACGCTTTACCGATAGCGATGGCAATATTGTGGCGGATAATTTGAGTGAAGATAATTATGCTGATTTTATCGGCGAATCCGTTGAAAAATGGTCATACTTAAAATTTCCCTACTACAAACCCTATGGCTATCCTGATGGCATTTACCGTGTTGGCCCTTTAGCTCGTCTGAATGTCTGCACCCATTTTGGGACTCCTGAAGCGGATCAAGAACTGACGGAATTTCGGCAACGAGCAGGCGGTGTGGCAACCTCTTCTTTCTTGTATCACTACGCCCGATTGGTGGAAATTTTAGGCGCATTAGAAGGGATTGAAATTTTAATTGATGACCCTGATATTACCTCATCACGGTGTCGAGCCAGGGCAGACATTAACAATTTAGAAGCGGTTGGGGTCAGTGAAGCTCCCAGAGGAACGCTATTCCATCATTACAAAGTAGATGAAAATGGCTTAATTCAAAAAGTCAACCTGATTATTGCTACAGGAAATAATAATCTAGCGATGAATAAAACCGTTACCCAAATCGCTAAACACTATATCCACAATAACGATGTCAGTGAAGGTTTCCTGAATCGCGTAGAAGCAGGTATTCGTTGCTATGACCCTTGTTTAAGTTGCTCTACCCACGCAGCAGGCCAAATGCCGTTACACATTGAGTTAATTGGGGCTGATGGTTCAAAAGTTCAGGAGATCTGGCGACATTAAGTTCTTTAATCAATCGGTAAACGCGATCGCGGCTATCAACATTTTGTACAATCTTGATTTGATTAGCGGGAAAAATAAGCATCCTCTAAGCCAACTCGCTCTAACAATTTGACCAATTTCAAGCAAACCAAAGCTCTGCAAACTCAAAAACTGTGTTGGAGAGAGCAGAGCCGTTAAGCCTGAATTGGTGAAATCGTCCTTTACAATAAGAAATGCCAATCAGACAAAATTTACTAGAGCGAAACAGAAGCAACCAACATGGGAGAAGCAATTACTCTTTTATCTAAACGTGAAATTGAAAAAATGCGGAAGGCGGGGCAATTAGCGGCGCACCTGTTAGATCATTTAGCCCCAATGGTGCAACCAGGCATTACTACTCAGGAATTAAATGATGAAGCTGAACGGTGGACTAAGGCTCATGGGGCAATTAGCGCACCTCTAGGATATAACGGTTTTCCTAAATCGATTTGTACCAGCGTCAATGAAGTAATTTGTCATGGTATCCCTAGCCCCAAACAGGTTTTAAGAGACGGAGACATTATTAATATTGATGTCACGCCGATTGTCGATGGCTATCATGGCGATACATCACGGACTTTCTTTGTCGGAACGCCTTCACCCATTGCCCAAAAGTTAGTCGAAGTGACCGAAGAATGTTTGCGTCGGGGCATTGCTGCGGTTCAGCCCAATGGCAAAATTGGTGATATTGGAGCAGCTATTCAGGAGTATGCAGAATCGCATGGCTTCTCGGTGGTGAGAGATTTTGTTGGTCATGGCATCAGTAATGTGTTTCATACGCCCCCGCAAGTTCCCCACTATGGGGTACGGGGAAAAGGCAAAAAGTTGCGCCCAGGAATGGTTTTTACCATTGAACCCATGATCAATGAAGGAACCTACGAACACATTTTGCTCAAAGACGGTTGGACAGCGATTACTAAAGATCGTAAATTGTCTGCCCAATTTGAACACACGATCGCGATTACTGAAGACGGGGTAGAAATTTTGACATTGCGTTAAAACGTCAAAAATCTTGCCATACGGTTTAGCTCTAGGTAACTGCTTTGGGCTCAAAACTTGCAGTTATTCAAAGAAGGCAAACACTGTTACAATCTTGTTAACGAATTTTAAACAATTAGCATAACAATGTCTCAATGGTTAGCAGAGTGGATACCCAATATCATGAATCAACTCGGATATTGGGGAATTGGTTTACTCATGTTTTTGGAAAATTTATTTCCGCCTATCCCCTCTGAACTGATCATGCCCCTAGCAGGTTTTACGGTTGCTCAGGGCAAGATGGATTTTGTTCCCGTGATTATCTCTGGCGTGATCGGAACTATCATTGGGGCCTATCCCTGGTATTACATTGGTAAATTTATTAGTGAAGAACGCTTGGAACATTTAGCCGATACCTACGGCAAGTGGATTAGTATTAGCGCAAACGATATTCGCAAAGCTAATAACTGGTTTAATAAACATGGCGGTAAGGCGGTTTTCCTGTGTCGTTTAGTGCCAGGGGTGAGAACCTTAATTTCTTTACCCGCAGGTATTAACAATATGCCGATTATTCCCTTTACGATTTACAGTACGGTAGGAACTACGCTTTGGGTTAGTTTTTTAACCTTTGCGGGCTATAAATTGGGGAATAATTACGAGTTAGTCGATGAATATCTCGGCCCAGTTTCCAAAATTGTTTTAGCAAGTTTAGTTATCTTTGTGATTCTCTGGATTGTTCGTAAACAGTTACGTCGAGCCAGTTAGTTTGCGTTTTGAGGATTATTTTTCAGGAAGTGCAAGTGTCGGGGAAGAGGCCGAGGGGTGACTTTCTAGTAACACGGTATTGCCCGTTTCAGCAGCGCGATCGCGTAAGCTATCGACCGTTGATTTAATGACACTCGCGAGGGGAACCGCAATCAGTAATCCTAAAATTCCCCCTAATTTACCTCCTACAAACAACGCAACAATAATCCAAACGGGATTTAAGCCGGTCATATCTCCCATTAAGCGGGGAGCCACAATATTGTCGTTAATTTGACCCACAATAACCGCCGCAATCAGCACTTTCACCCCTAGCCAAAAATTTTGCAACATCAGTAAAAAACTAATGAGCACGATACTGATACCACTGGCATAAGGAATTAAGGTGGTCAGTCCAATCGTAATGGCAAAGAGAACCGCATAGGGGACTTGTAAAATGCTAAACACCAGAATTTGAGCCACGCTTAAAATGCCCGCTAACATGGCTTGGGTTGCAAAATAGCGAGTAAAGGTAATCCGCATCGTTTTTTGTAGCTGTTGATTCCAAGGAGTGGGAAGCCAACTGTAGATACCTGTAGATACCTGCTCTCCTGTTAACACCAGAAAAACTGTTAATACGATAATAATTAAGACATTGAAAATTGTACTAATGGTCACTCCCACGACGTTCAAAATTTGATTACCCAAAGAATTGAGTAAACCTGTTAGCTTTTCAACTGCTTGATTAATAAATTGACTGAAATCGACATTAACGGAAATATTATGGGCCGTTTCCCAGGCTTGTAGACGGGTTAGCTGTTCATTGGCGGAATTGATCCACTGGGGTAAATTGCTAATTAATTCGGTGAGTTGACCCACAATTAAGGGAACTAAAATCAAGAGCGCGATCGCGGTTATCAAAAGAGCCAAAGACAAGACCAAAGAAACCGCCCAACCTTTTTTCAGTCCTTTTTTTTGGAGGAAACGAACTGGCAGATCCAAAAGAAAGGCGAGTAATACAGAAGTAAGGAAAATACTGCTCAGGGGTTGAAAAAAGCTCAGTAGACTCCACAGTAGCCATCCATTCAGAAAGATAAGCGGAAAGCTCAAACTCAACCGCAACCAGAGGGGAAGTTCCTTAAAAAGTTTAAGCATGGGTAGTATCACGTCCCTTAATAGGAATAGGTTAAATTAAGATTAAATTTTAAATAATGTATCAATTTTAACAATAGCGAAATCATTAACTTATGCTTAAAAAATTATAATTAGCCTGAAAAAACCTCGATCAGTAAAATCAATATCGCCAATTATGAAGGTTAGAGCGGGAAAGGCTCGCTTAAAAGCCTTTTTTCAGAATTTTCAAAACATAAATGATTGTTGGACGGTACGCATCAAAGGATACTGTAAATCTTTGCTTTTTATTTTAATAAATGCTATACAGAGGCTAAAGAGTGCGATATCATGAGGTAGAAACTCTGTTATCTGCATCTTTTTTGAACTCCTCAATTAATCTAACTTTACGCCAGAATTTTGTGCTTGGTCAATTTTTGTAATCTTTATTTTTTTATTAAATTATCTAGTCAGTTCTATCAAGCCATCTCGATTGTTATTGCTGATTAAGTGATCAATTTCAATCCTACTTAAATTTACTGTTTTTCTTGTTAGTTTTAGTAAATTATTTGGGAATACTCATCAGTAATCTGGTTTATTATTACGCTGTGACTCCAAGATGAATACTGCCCCTGAAGTTCGCCATGTCTTGGTAATCGAAGATCAAAAATCTCGTCGCATTGTCTCGCTCCACGAAAACACCTACACCATTGGACGCGATCCCAACAATACGATTATTCTCTATGATCGTCAGGTTTCACGATATCATGCGACATTATTGCGAATTAATGATTACCAAAATCATAGTTATTCCTATCGGATTATTGATGGCACGATTCAGGGCAAGCGCAGCACCAATGGCATTACTGTTAATAACCAGACCTGTCTCACCCATGAACTCAAAAATGGAGATACGATTCGGTTTGGCAGTAAATCCCAGATTGCTTATCAATTGATTACGCTCACAACGGAAGCCGATGGAGAACTCCCTAAGGAAGAGCCGTTAGCGAGAGATACTTTAGTTCCCGTCGAAGAACCCGTGAATCCTTTATTGGACGAAGATGACCCCCTTCCCGAATTGTTGGTTAGGGACTACGCACTACAAACAGCAGATTCATTTCCCGATGCTTTTGATCAAGATGATGCGGGCTTTGAGGATTCTCTATCTACTGCAATTCTCTATGGGACAGGGAATTCTAGTAAAACGAATCGCGATCGCGTTAGCTTAACGACTAACCCTGACCCTTCCTTAATTGAAAGTAGCCCACAAGCCATTTTTGAATTGACCTTTGAGGGGAAACTGATCTATCTCAATCCCACAGCGGTTTCCTGGTTTCCAGACTTAGCCACTGCGAGGGTGGGGCATCCCTTGGTAGATGGGTTAGTTACCCTGTCGCCACCGGAAAATGGGGTGTCGGTCATGCGGGAAATTACTCTAGAATCCAAGATTTATGAGCAACATATTTGTTATGTCGTCGAAAAACAACGAATTCGTTGCTATGTGGTGAATATTACGCCCCATAAAGCCGCCTCGGCAGAACGCTATCAACTGTATCAACAGTTAACGACGGAACCAATGGTCTGGATTGATGCAGAGACTCACAATCTGATTGAAGTTAATCAAGCTTACTGCAAATTATTGGGTTATGAGGCAGCCGCACTCTCTGCGTTAAATTTCAAGCAAATCATTAAGACCGAGGCAGACAACCTCGATTCCTTATTTAAAGACGTTCCAGAGACCGAATCTATCGTCATTAACGACATTCAACATCGTAAAGCGGATGATTCCACGATTCCCCTGTCGATGAGATTGCAACGCAGGATGTTAGATGATCGGGAAATTTATTGTTGCATCGTTCATCCTGTCTCTGCTCAAAACGCGATCGCCGAACTGAATCAATCTCAATCTTCTGTTCTTTACGATCCGTTAACCGAATTACCCAATCGCCAATATTTTAATCAACAATTAGCGATCGCCCTAGAACACGCCCAACGCCATGAGCATTTACTCGCCATTTTATTCTTTGATCTTGATTCCTTTAAAAATATTAACAACAGTCTGGGCCACCGCATTGGAGATCAAGTCCTCAAAGCCTTTGGCCAACAAATTCAAAGTTGTATTCGCTCCGATGATACCCTTTGTCGTTGGGGAGGCGATGAATTTTGCGTGCTGTTGCCCCAGATTAAAAATGCCGATGATGCGGTTAAGTTAACTCAACGTCTGTTTGAAAAACTCAGTCAGCCTATTGAAGTTGAATCCCACGAATTTCGTCTCAAAAGTAGTATTGGCATTGCCATCTATCCCCAGGACGGCGGAGACGGCGAAACCCTCCTGAAAAATGCAGACACGGCTCTCCATCGCACCAAAAAAGAAGGGCGCAACCATTACCAATTCTATAATTCCAGCTTAGGGGCAGAAGCAACTCTCTTGTTACGCCTAGAAAATCTCTTGGATCAGGCGATCGCGCGTAAGCAACTATCTCTCCATTACCAACCTCAGGTTAATCTGAAAACGGGAACGATTACGGGAATGGAAGCCTTACTACGTTGGGAAAACCCCGAAGTGGGCTTCATTCCGCCCGCTAAATTTATTCCCCTCGCTGCCAAAACCGATTTGATTTTCCAGATCAGTAAATGGGTACTCAAAACTGCCTGTGAACAAAATCTTAGTTGGCAAAAAACTGGTTTACCGTCCTTTCCCATTACGGTCAATCTTTGCACCAGGGAATTTTACTATCCCCGTTTAGTCGAAATCATCGGTCAAACCCTAACGGAAATCGGTCTCGATCCCCACTGGTTAGAAATTGAAGTAACCGAATCTATCCTACGGTTAGACCCAAATCTTGCTCAAAAAACCTTAAAAGATATTAAATCCCTTGGGGTACATATTGCCCTAGATGATTTTGGATCTGGTTATTCCTCCCTTGGTTATTTAAAACTGTTCCCTCTCAATACGCTTAAAATCGATCAGCATTTTATTCGAGATTTACGCAGTAGTCCCCACGACTTAGCCCTAATTTCTGCCATTTTAGCAATGGGAAGAGGCTACAATCTCCGCATGATTGCTGAAGGTGTTGAAAACGAATATCAACTTAATACATTACGCCATCTTCAATGTGAAGAAGCGCAAGGTTATTGGTTTAGCCGTCCCCTTAAAGCCAAGGAAGCAACCCAATTTTTACAGCAACAATTCTTAACCCAATAGGACAACAATTTTCTTAAGAAAAAAAAGATTTATTTTTATTGTCTTTATGGGATAAGGCTAAAATATCGCGCTGAAAGAATTAAGTCGCTAAAAATTTGCTCAAAAAATACGGAATTCTCAGGTAGCGGTTAGGTTTTGGCTATGTCAAACTAAAGTTAGGTGCTATAGATAGGCATCCATTTTCTAGGTAAGATTATGAATAATGAAAGTGAGTTTCGCCACATTTTAGTTATTGAAGATCAAAAAGCTCGACGCATTATTAGCTTGGAAGATCCCACTTACTCAATTGGGCGTGAATCCAGTAATGACATTATTATTTATGATCAAGTTGTTTCTCGCTATCATGCAACCCTAATTCGTATCAAACCTAGCCCCAAAGTTGATAGTTATTCCTATCGAATTTTAGATGGGGATTTGGATGGAAATCGCAGCCGCAATGGGTTAATGATTAATGGAAAAAATGTTGAATCCCATGAACTTAAACACGGCGATGTAGTCTTTTTTGGCAGTCAATCGAAGGCGAGTTATTATATTGTTTCGACTTCTTTTGAAATCGCGCTTTTTAATCCCTTGGAGCTTGCCCAATATGAAGATGTGTCTCGCTCTAGTGTTCCGCCAGGAGATAGTAAGGCAACGATGATCGGGGATGAGGATGATGCTCCTGCCCCTGCTTATGCCCAAACCCATTCTGCTGATTTAATGCGTTTTACTTCCTTTGCGGAATTAAGTCCTCAACCGATTATTGAGATTGATTTTAATGGTCAGATTCTCTACTTAAATCCTGCCGCCAGTATTAAATTTAAACTCATCCAGCAAGAAGGCTTAAATCATCCCATTTTGGCTGGCTTATTAAATCAAGCGCAAAATGTTCGGGGTAATTTACTATTACGGGAAGTGCAAGTTAAAAATGAAATTTATGAACAGTATGTCCACTATTTAACTGAGCATAAAGTCATTAGAAGTTATCTATCGGATGTGACGCAGGCGAAACAAACGGAAGCTAGTCTCACCTATCAAAATTTCCACGATTCCTTAACGGAGTTACCCAATCGGGTTTGGTTTGAAGAACAGTTAGCGATCGCGATCGCCAAGGCCCAACGGGATAACGAAATCATGGCCGTTATGTTCTTAGACTTTGATAACCTCAGCACCGTCATTAACAGTTTTGGCTACAATTGCGGCGATCAAGTCCTGAAAAGTGTTGCCCAGCGTTTATCCGAATGTTTGGATGCGTCTGCCTGCATTGCCAGTTGGAAAACCGATCAGTTTGTCCTACTCCACAAAAATCCAGGCAGTCAAAACGAAATTATCACCCTCGTCCAAAAGATTTTGAGCACCCTAGAGGGACTACTGGAAATTTCTGGTCAACGTCTCCACCTCAAAGGGCGAATTGGCATTGCCCTCTATCCCCAACACGGCGAAGATGCCGCAACGCTCGTCAAAAATGCCCATACAGCACTGGATCAAGGCCACGAAGAAGGTCGCCACGCCTACGCTTTTTATGATGCTAAAGCTGCCTCCAAATCGACAATTCTGCTCAAATTAGAAAATTTATTGTACGAAGCCCTAGAGAAAAAACAATTTTATTTAACCTATCAACCGCAAGTTAACTTAAAAAGTCACGTCATCACCCGCATAGAAGCTTTATTACGGTGGAAACATCCCGAACTAGGGGAAATATCGCCGGTTAAACTGGTTCCTTTAGCTGAGAAAACGGATTTAATTATTCCCATTGGCAATTGGATTTTGGAATGTGCCTGTCAGCAAAACAAACAATGGCAACAAGCAGGGATTACGCCCCTACCCATCACAGTCAACCTCTCGTTACGTCAATTTCAACAACCCAACTTAGTAGAAACCCTTACCAGCATTCTGCAAAAAACTGGACTCGATCCTCAATGGCTAGAAATTGAATTAACTGAAAATACCATTATGGCCAATCAGGAGCTATCCCTTGCTGTTTTCCAACAACTGCAATCGCTGGGAATCCGCATTGCTCTTGATGATTTTGGAACCGGACAGGGATCATTCCAATGCCTACAACAATTTAAAATTGATAGCCTCAAAATCGATTCATCGTTTATCGCCAAATTAGATCAACGGCAACAAGATCTTCCCTTAGTCAATGCCATGATTAGCCTTGGCCATAATTATCAGACCAGGGTGATCGCAGAAGGAGTAGAAAACGAAGCCGTCGTGACTTATCTACAACAACTTGAATGCGATGACTTACAAGGTTTTTGGTTCTGTCAACCGTTAAAAACAGAGGATGCAACCCAGTTCCTTAAACAAAGCAACATACAATCAAGTTAGTTGAAAAGTAATCAGAATTAATTCTTCAATAGAGATCTAATGTATTTTTCTTAAACTCAATTTTTTAACATTGGGTAATTTAATTCAAAGTTTATTTTCTTGCCCTAAGTACAGGACAAAATGTAAAGAGTCGAGAAAAAGAGAACAATTGAGCGCAGAAGAATCAATCATAAGATAACAACAGGTTCTCGCCTCTATACGCCTCGCTTTTTAGCCTTTTGTCACCCCTTGAGATTTGAATTATGTTTCAAGCAACCCGTCTTCGTCTTGCCGTCTGGTACACAACCATTACTGCTATTTTGTTGTTGCTTTTTATGACGGGGGTTTACTTTTATGTCCGCCATACCCTAGTCGAAAGAATTGACGATACGCTTAAGCACGTTGTCGAGGTTGTTAATCGGTCTTTAGTCATTCAGCCTCTTGATAAGAATGATTACCGATTAAATGTGGCGGCGAGTTTTCGGGATAATGCGGACAGTGTGGAAGATGATCACATTGATTTAGAATGGTTTAGCCCCGATGGTCAATTATTATGGTCAACTTTTAGCGATTTTCCTGAAATTTCTCTGAATTTAAACAAACGTATAGAAACGGTTTCTTTTTCCCGCGATCGCCAACTGCGGCAAGTGACAGAACACATTGAACGCAATCATCAGATTTTAGGGTATTTACGGGTGAGTCATCCCTGGTTTGAAGTAACTAAGCCTATTCAGCAATTAATTGTAGATTTGGGCATCGGCTTGATTGTCATGGTCAGTAGTGTGGCGGCGATCGGTTGGTTTCTGTCGGGTTTAGCCATGCAGCCGATTAAGGAATCCTATCAACGCTTGAAACAATTTACGGCGGATGCGTCCCATGAATTGCGGAATCCCATCGCCGTTATTCAGACGAATGTGCAAATGTCGTTGGCCTATCCTGAAGCCGAACCCGAACGCCAACAGCAACAATTAAAGGTTATTGAACGATTAACCCAACGCTTAGGAAATTTGGTCAATGATCTCTTATTTTTAGCCCGTTCCGATAGTGAAACTCTGCAACTGGATGCGAAACCTGTTCCCCTAGACGCGCTGTTGTTGGAAGTGATTGAAGAACAACGGTTAACCGCAGAGCAAAAAGGAATTAACTTAACGCTCAATATTGAGGAGTTATCGTCAGAGCAAGAACAAAATGAGACAGAATGCTTTACCTTACCAGGCGATTGGAATCAATTGGCCCGTTTGTTTACCAATTTGATTAGTAATGCCTTGGAATATACGAAACCCCGACAGGATAAACCTGCAACGGTAACAGTTACGTTGAAACGACTAAAACGCGATCGCGCTTGCTACCTCAATATTACTGTCCAAGATACAGGGGAAGGTATTCCCGAAAAGGATTTACCCCATATCTTCGACCGTTTTTATCGGGTTGATCCTGCCCGCAGTCATCAAACGTCTAGGGGCACAGGATTAGGGTTAGCGATCGCTCAGGTCATTGCTGAAAACTAGCGTTGAGAGTAAAGTCAATCAGGGAACGACTTTTATCGTAAATTTGCCTGTTTCCTGCCAATTACCCCTTAATTCGCGCTAGCAACCGCTCCTACCTTTTGCGATTTCAAGGATTGCAACTGACGCAATAAAACATCGATTTCGGCTTCTAAATAAAGATATTCAACTTGTTGAGCAGCTTGATAGGGTTGTTTGATTAGGGTTGCTGTTGTTGATTGAGTAGCCATTAGTAATGATTTTGTTATTAAAAGAAGAAATCTATCTGACGCTGTATTATATAACAAGTTATATTGCGGATTGTAAATATAGGTTAAGAAAATATTAAGATTTTCAATCCCAATTGTTAAATTTTTTAGCTGATTGTCATTAAACTACAAAGGAATATTGTATTTATGTCGCGTCGAATACTGTTGTCTCTCTTTTTTAGCTTCTGCCTAACCATCACCTACAGTTTGCTGGCGATCGCGCCTGTTTGGGCTTTAGGAGGTACTCAGCCCCCTTTGAATGAAGCCGCCCCTAGTTTTAGCTTACCCACCAATAGCGGTGATGGCGAAATATCTTTATCTGACTATCGCGGGCAATGGATTGTTCTTTATTTTTATCCCAAGGACTTTACATCGGGCTGTACCTTGGAAGCTAAGCGTTTTCAACAAGACTTACCGAAGTACGTGGCGAAAAATACTCAAATTTTAGGGGTGAGTGTGGATGATGTGGATACCCATGCTGAGTTTTGTGATTCTGAGGGCTTAAAGTTTCCGTTACTGGCCGATACGACGGGAGCCGTGAGTAAAGCCTATGGTTCTTGGTTAGGAGGAATGTCGATGCGCCATACCTATTTAATTGATCCCGATGGCATTTTACGAGAACGATTTTTAGGGGTACAACCTGCCGTTCACAGCACAGAAGTCTTGGCTCGATTAACGGAATTACAGCAATCTTGAGATTTATTCTGTTGGGTTGAATAATTGATTTAGCCAGTCCACAAATTTAGCCGCGATCGCACTATCCGATTGTAAAGCTTTTGCTGTAATGGCTTGACCCATTGGTTGTCCTGGTTCTTTTTGCCAAGCTAACCAGGTATGAATTAAGGCTTTTGCATGGTCAACTTGACTATACCGATTTAATTGTTTTTGTTCTATTTCTTGAATAATTGCTTCCGCTTTTGCCAAAAGTAAATCATTTTCAGGAATAAGAGCCTTAACAAAGTCTTCTAAAATACCAGGTAATTGATTATTGGGCATTAACCAGACACCAATTTTCGGCTGTCCTACTCCATCCGATAAAACTTGAATCCATCCTTCTGGCTGAGGATGATCGGGAATAATTGGATAGCCTGATTTGACTAAAATATCTTTAATTCTTTGCCATTGTGAATCTATATTTTGATCTGCATCAATCACAATTCCGAGAGTTTTCAGCTTATTTCTTTTCAGTTCTACTCGTAAGCGATCTAAAACCAGATTAATTCCACCTTCCTTATTCTTTTCTTCTGGTATTTCTACAGAAAAAGTTTGGGGAAGTTTATGTCTTTTGGCTAAAGCCCAAACAACGTGCTGATCGTTTGGGCCTTCTACAATCAACAACTGTTCAACTTGATTTTCGCCAGAAGGTTTATTATTGGACATTTAGCGAACCTCAACTCCCTGATTAACCGCAATACGAATTTCTTCAGCATCATATTCTACGGCGCGGAGTTTACCATATTTGCTATCTAATCTGAATAATTTAGCAACGGATTGATCTTCTAGTTCTTGTAATGCTTCTTTAAAAGCGGCTATACAATCCCAACTATGGGTAGTTGCAAATACTTGAACATCCAAATCTTGAGCAGTTTTAAGAACTAATCGCCACATATCCAGTTGGGCTTCATAGTGTAATCCTGTTTCAATTTCATCAACTAATAAAACGCCTTTTTCGGTACTGATTAATGCCATCGCTAAATTTAAAATTCGATCTGTTCCATACCCCATACTGCTTAACCAAACTGGCTGCTGATAACCTTTTATTTTTAATCTAACGCTATTAGAAGTCTGACTGGAACTAAAACCAATACGTTCAAGATTTGGAACAATAATTTTAAGGGCTTCTATTACAATATCTTCTTTGGAAGTAAGTTCAATATCATCCCAAATTTTAGCAATTTTCTCAAAATTTATTTGGCGATTTGAGAGAAAGAGGGAAGAATAAAATATATTAGAAAAATCTTTTTTTTTGTCTAAATCATTTATTGATATTGATAACATTAATGATTCATTATCTACATCTACGTGTTCAATAAGTTTGCCCTGCGAAGTAAAAACAAAGATCTTTGCGTATACTATATTATCTATTTCATTTTGTATAGTAAAAGATAGTTTATCATCTGGGTAATAAAAACCAAGAGCGTCCGAATTTTTTTCCATAAGGATTTGGGTAGTTGCATTAATATCATGCGTGCTTACAATGCTTAATGATTTGGCTTTATCTTTGCCATAACCGTAAAAAAGACGATCTATATAATATTTACGGGTTATAAATGATTCAGATTGATGATCAAGTGTTTCGATTTCTTGGCTAAATTCGTTGCGATTTTCAAAAATTTCTTTGAGTGATTTCCCAACTGTTCCTAAAGAAGGTTGGTTAACCAATAAATAAACTGCTTCTAAAAAACTGGTTTTACCGCTATTATTATTGCCAACCAAAAGATTAACACGAGTTAATCCGTCCATAGAAAAATCTTCAAAACATCGATACCCTTGAATTGTTAAATCTCTGATTAGCATTTTTTAATAAACCCCTACAAAAAAAGATAGATCCTGAATTTTATGTGTTAACTTAATTTATAAAATAACAATAGCTGTCTTTACTAATTATCTTACCCTAAAATTTCGCTTTAGTCGATTAATCCATTAATCCGCGATCGCATCGGCACTCTATAGTTTACTGTTTTATGAAGACAGTGAAATTACCCGTCAACTTAAAATTCCAAAAGTTCAATTGAGAAGTCAGTGAACGTCTCCGACAATTATCAATTGCTTTAAATAGAAATAAAATTATTATGAGATATTTAACAGAAGAAAGAAAACAAGAGATTATCACTGGAATTTTGGCAGCAAAAGCAAATCGTGAACAATTTTTATTAGAAATGAAACAACGACAAAGAGACGGTTTAGAGGTTGCCCAAAAATGTGCTAATTTCCTAAAAGAAAAATATAGAGTAAAAAAAGTCGTTTTATTTGGCTCTTTATTGGATTATGAAAAAATGACTCCCCATTCTGATATTGACTTAGCCGTTTGGGGTTTACCTGAACAAGATTACTTTAAGGCAATGGGATTTTTATTAGAAGTTGCGGGTAATTTTTCCATAGATTTACTAGAAATACAAAATGTCAAATCCTATATTTTGTCTGCTATCGATCAAGGAATAGAATTATGACAAATTTAACCGATAAAATCCTTAAAGAATGAAAAAATTTAGAAAAAGTAGTTGCGAGAACCAACGCTACTCTTCTTTTAGTTGATAACCGAGAGAATGATATTTATTTTGAAAGTTTAATTAGTGCGCTTATCTTATATCTTGAAAATTTTTATATGGGAGTTGAACGAGTTTTTAAGTTAATTGCCAAAGAAATAGACAAAACCATACCTACAGGAGAAAGCTGGCATATACAATTGCTTCAACAAATGTCATTAGAGCTTCCTTCTATTCGCGATGCTGTAATTTCTCAAAAAACGTATGAACAACTTAATGAATTTAGGGGATTTAGGCACGTTGCGAGAAGTTTATACGCCTATGATTTAGATCCACAAAGGATAATAGAATTAAGTGAGAAGCTCAGTCAATGCTATGATCATTTTAACACTGATGTACAAGCTTTTATCAATAAAAATTTTTAAACTAAATTTTAAGTCTGACAAGGCTTAAATCATTGAGGTAATTAGATAAGCTTTCTCTGTTTTGAGTTTTAAATTGGACTGAGTTTAAAGAAATTTAGAAATATTATCTAAAATTAGATCTTTTATGAGTAAACCACTCCTGTAATTGTTCTCGGCAAGGTTGCTCTAAAATTCCTGAAATAACAGGTAAACGATGATTAGAAGCTGGGCTATCAGGCAAATTCAATACAGTGCGAATACATCCCGTTTTAGGATCACTGGCTCCGTAAACCAATAAGCCTAACCGAGCGTGAATAATCGCCCCCGTGCACATCGGACAGGGTTCTAGGGTAACGTAAAGGGTTAAGTCCTCTAAATGCCAGTTTTGTAATTGTTGACTTGCTTGCTGAATGGCAAAAATTTCCGCATGGGCCGTGGGATTGGTTTCTCTTTCTTTACGATTACTTGCTTCGGCTATCAGTTGATTATGACGATCAACAATTACTGCACCGACGGGAATTTCTCCTAATTGCCCTGCGGCTTCGGCTAACTGCAAAGCTCTTTCCATCCAGTAACAGTGTTTTTGGTAAGCGATCGCGTCTAGTTGGAGCAGATCAAAGGTCATTCAATTCCTAATAAGCTAACCAACAGGGCTTTTTGAGCGTGCATCCGATTTTCTGCCTGATCCCACACCCGTGAATGGGGGCCTTCAATCGCTTCATCGGTAATTTCTTCACCGCGATGGGCGGGTAAACAGTGTAAAACAATGGCATCTGGATCGGCGTGGTCTAACAGTTTTTGATTAACCTGATAGGGTTGAAAAATAGGAATGCGCTCATCGGCTAAATCTTCCTGCCCCATACTCGCCCACACATCGGTGTAAAGAACTTGAGAATTTTTTACCGCTTCTAGAGGATCATCGGTTAAGACCACTTCTGCACCATTGGTGGCTAAGGCTTTGGCCTGCTCGATAATCATCGGATCGGGTTGATAGCCGTCAGGAGTCGCGACCCGCACGTTCATTCCCATCATTACGCCGCCTAAGATCAAAGAGTGGGCCACATTATTGCCATCACCTAAATAGGTTACAGTTAAGCCCGAAAGTTGTCCAAAACATTCTTGAATTGTTTGTAAATCCGCTAAAATCTGGCAAGGATGTTCTAAATCACTCAGAGCATTAATAACGGGAATTTTGGCATAATCCGCAAAGGTTTGTAAGTCTTCCTGCTTAAACGTCCGAACGGCCAAAATATCTAAATATCTATCTAATACTCTCGCCGTATCGGTAATCGGTTCCCCCCGTCCAACTTGGGTAACACTGGGGTTGAGGTCGAGAACTTGCCCCCCTAATTGGTACATCGCCGCACTAAAGGAAACACGGGTACGGGTAGAGGCTTTGTAAAATAATAGTCCTAAAATCTTTTGGCATTGAGGTTTGAGCTTACCGCTTTTAAGTTGGGCTGCAAGTTCCAGAACGGATTTCATTTCCTCAACGCTGAGGTCTGCAATTCCTAAAATATCTCTTCCTTGGAGGCTTTGGATATCCATTCTCTAATTCCCTTTAAACGAGTGTAAGCGACTTGACCAAGAGCAAGGTTTTATTATAGATCGCAACGGGAGAGTAAGAAAATGGTTGACTAGAGATTTTTCCAGTTAATTTATCAGGTTTTGGAGATAATAACGGTTGAGAGCGTTTAGCGATCGCGAGTTGTCGTATTTACCAATCAACAATTGAGTGTATTAATTTTTAGAAACTTTAGCTTTATAAATTTTCCTATCTCTCTTAATATTAAGAGTGACCAACACTCTGTTCTTTTTATATTCAGTTAACGATATTTCGGGGTTAATTCTTTTATTTTAAACAAAAATCAGGAACTTAACTCTCGTTTGCTATGTCGATGAAAATCAAGTACATTTGTTGGTAGCTGTAAGGTGATTTTTTATTTATTAACCCTGGCTTGCTATTCGTTTGCCTAATCAGTAAACTTACCATTATTTCCTATTTTCCTAGCTAATTAATTTAATTCATTCAATACAATAATTTTGGTAATGGTTAACTCTTCTTTTTCCCGTCAAGTCTTTAGTCTAATCGTAGGATGTTCCTTACTGATGACTGCCTGTGGAGAAGGTGAACAAAAACAGGCTGCTGCCCCCAGAGCAATCCCCGTCAAGTTGCAACAACTCGAACCGAAAACGATTGTGGATAGTAGTGAATTTGTCGGTACGCTCATTGCCCATGATTTTGTTCAATTAGCACCCAAAATTAATGGACGAATTTTAAAAGTTTTTGCCAATTATGGTCAGGCCGTTAAGCGTAATGATCCGATTTTGTTATTAGAACCAACGCAACAACAGGAAGATGTTAATGCGGCCGTTGGGAATGTCAATGTTCAAAAAGCGAATTTAGATAGAAGTCAGGCCGATGTCAGAACCGCCGAAGCCCAACGGGATGCTGCCCAATCCGATATTGCAACTCAACAGGCCAATATTGCCAACGCGATCGCCAATGCAGCCAATGCCCAGGAAGTGACCAAAACCAAAGAAGCCGAGCTTAAACAGGCCCAAGCCAGCCTGAACCTAGCAGAAATTAATTATAAACGTTCCAAATTTTTAGTCGAAACGGGGGTTCAACCCCAACAGGATTTAGATAATAAAACCACTGAGTTAAAAAATGCTCAGGCAAATGTTGATGCAGCCTTGAAAACTGTCCAAGCCGCTAAAGCCAGTAGTCAAGCCGCCTTAGCCAGTGTTAAAGCTTCCCAAGCAGCCCTAAAACAGATCCAAGATAATGTCCGAGCCGCCAATCAACGGGTAGCAGCCGCCCAAGCCGATATTAAACGGCAACAGGGAGCAATTCAACA
>CAYZWO010000040.1:0-8426 GCA_964482215.1 uncultured bacterium | reverse complement strand
CTACCCAAAATTTAATTTTTAATCGAGTAGTTGCGCCGATTGATGGCATTGTCGGGACAATCACTCTAAAAGTGGGGGATGTGGTACAGCAGGGAGAAAGTTTTACGACGATTACCAACAATTCCTTAATGGAAATGAATATTAATGTCCCGATTGAGCGATCGCCCCAATTACGGAAAGGGTTAACCGCCGAAATCATTAAGCAGGATGGAACGGCTGGTGTCGTGGGACAAATTAGTTTTGTATCGCCAACGGTGGATCAAAATGCCCAATCCGTTTTGGCTAAGGTCATTTTTCCGAATAATGGAACTTTACGAAATAATCAATATGTCCGAGTCCGCTTAATCTGGAACCGTCAGCCTGGCTTATTAATTCCCACCAGTGCGATTACCAATGTAGGGGCCCAAAAGTTTGTTTTTGTGGCGGAATCCGATGCTAAAAAATCTGCAAAAAATCAGTTAGTCGTCAAGCAAAAGCCGATTACTGTCGGCAATATTCAAGACCAATTTTATCAAGTACTTTCTGGCATTAATGCAGGTGAAAGAGTAGCTGTCTCTCGGATTTTAGAACTCCGTGATGGTGCGCTGATTACCGATGAAAGTACGGCGAAAGCAGTTGTGGAGCAGTAGGCAAGTTCAATGGCGTTACCCAGTTGGCTAAATCGGACAAATCAATGGGTGAATCAGCGATCGCGCAAAGCGTTAGAGAGTGCCTACCAACAAGCGCAGGTTATTAAATCCATTGAGGATAAACATTTTAATGGTCAGAAAATTGCGCCCGATAGCGATCGCGGCCAAAGCATTTACGACTATTTCAAAAGTAGCTTAGACCGAGAACTGACCCAAATTCGATTCAATTTAACCCAGTTTCGTTTCGGTAATTTCTTTTTTGCTGGATCTTCAGACACAGATGATCCGCAAGAACAAGAGATTTTAAAGAAATTAGATTTTATTGAATCTATTATTGGGAAATATCGTCAAAATCCTGATGATTTAACGATTCCTAAATTGGAAATTCCGCCTTCTCCGTCTAATCTACCGCTTAATCCAGCAGATCCAAGCCAAAGCCGCTTACCCGAATCCATTCCCGCAAACATTAAGGATGCGTCTAATTTCTTACGATTAAATCGAGAATTAACCGAAGAATACGAACAACAAATTATTCAACAGCTCCGCAGCTTACGGCAAGAACGAAAAATTGCTATCCGTTTTATGATCTTGTTAATTGTTGTTCCATTTAGTGTTCAGGTTATCACCAAAAATTTAGTTTATAGCCCTTTAATTCATCATTTTTTCGTCGAAAATAAATCATTAGATCAAATTAAAATTAGTAAAGAAATTGTTGAAGAGAAGTTTGATGAATTTACGCGCTATAAAGAGTTATTAGAAATTCGAGAAATTTTAGGGCTAGAAGAACCCTTAAGCAATACGCAAAAACATGAAAGGCTAAAAGAAAAAGCCCAAGAGCTTGCTAGGGAAGCAGCCGAAAAAAATCAAGATGGTTTAGAAAATGTTTTAGCCGATATTACGTCACTCATTAGTTTTACTGTATTAGTCGCTGTCTTTCGCCGAGAATTTAAAATTGTTAGACAATTTCTCAGTCGCATTTTTTTAGGGTTAAATGACGTTACTAAAGTCTTTATTTTTATTTTGTTAACGGATATGTTTGTTGGCTTCCATTCTGCTGAAGGCTGGGAAGTGGTTTTAGAAAATATTTTTAGTCATTTTGGATTACCAGAAAACCGACAATTTATTTATCTTTTTATTGCAACGGTTCCGGTTATCTTAGATTCATTTTTCAAATTATTGATTTTTAATTTCCTGACTCGAAAATCTCCTGCCGCGGTCGCAATTTTAGAAAAAATGCAGCAATAATGCTTGCATTAAGTAAGCGACTAATCACTTAAACCACACACAAGCAAAGAGCTTAAGCTTATTATTACCAGACTTTTTACAAGATCACTATCAAGCTTAAATGCATGACAGCTTATCTATAGTTCTGTAACAAAGCGATATGCGAGGAGAGGTCTTCATTTGCGAGGTATGCACAGATTTGGTTTTTAGTCAAGCCAAAAAAGTTATAAATTTGAGTCTTAAGATGTAGCTTTTCAGTGATTGATTTAGGCGAAGATTAAGAAGTAAATTAGGAAAGCAAAAAAAATGACACCTAATTGAAAAAGACTAATTGACATGAAGTGCCGTTGTAACAGAACCGAATTTCATTTATATACTCGCGACCCGTTATTACAAAGGTTGTTGTTATTACTGATACTATGCCATCGGGTTCGTTGTGATTACTGTAAGAAACGCCACATCATCTTTTTGCCGTATTATTGGCTGTCTAAGGTGTTATTAATATTCTTTCATTAAAAATGTAGCGATTTATACTGTTTGGTGATTTAATAGAAGTAGAGGCTGTTTCCAAAACGTGAATAAATAACCATTCGCCGCGATCGCGTTGGGACGGCCTAGCTAATATTCAGGAGCGTAATCTCCATGTCAGAATCGCTTTCTTTGCTATCCGATGCCAATAAACGTTTAGAAAAAGCCATTAAATATGTGGGAATTTCGGAAGATGCGAGTGCCAGATTAAAACATCCGAAAACCAGCTTAAGTGTTTCGATTCCGGTGCGGATGGATGATGGTTCACTGCGAATTTTTCAGGGCTATCGGGTTCGCTACGATGACACCAGAGGGCCAGGCAAAGGCGGTGTTCGTTACCATCCCAATGTGAGCATGGATGAGGTGCAATCCCTCGCATTTTGGATGACGTTTAAATGTGCTTTGCTCAATCTGCCCTTTGGTGGGGCAAAAGGGGGAATTACCCTCAATCCCAAGGAACTCTCGAAGCCTGAATTAGAACGCTTGAGTCGGGGTTATATTGACGCGATCGCCGACTTTATTGGCCCGGATATTGATATTTTGGCTCCCGATGTCTACACCAACGAAATGATCATGGGCTGGATGATGGATCAGTACAGTATTATCCGTCGTCAAATTAGCCCTGGGGTGGTAACAGGTAAACCGATTACGATGGGAGGAAGCCAAGGACGCAATACGGCAACGGGAACGGGAGCCTTTTTCATTTTGCAAGCCATGCTCCGTAAGTTTGATCGTGATCCTCAACATACCGCGATCGCTGTCCAGGGATTGGGAAATGCAGGCATGGTCATTGCAGAACTATTAGCTAAAGCAGGTTATAAAATTGTAGCCGTTAGTGACTCCCAAGGCGGAATTTACAACGAAAAAGGCTTAGAAATCCCAAAAATCATTGAATATAAACGTCAAAACCGCGCGATTACGGGCTTATATTGTCAGGATACGGTTTGCAACTTAGGCGAAAATATCAATATCAGCAATGAAGAATTGTTAACCCTAGATGTCGATGTTTTAGTTCCGGCTGCCTTAGAAAATCAAATTACGGAAGCGAATGCAGCCAATGTGAAAGCAAGATATATTTTTGAAGTGGCTAATGGCCCCATTACCTCAGCCGCCGATGAAATTTTAGATCAAAAAGGAATTTACGTTTTTCCTGATATTTTAGTGAATGCGGGAGGCGTAACCGTTAGTTATTTTGAATGGGTACAAAACCGCAGTGGTTTGTATTGGAACCTAGCAGAAGTGAATGAGCATCTGCAACAAAAAATGGTTGCTGAAGCCGAAGAAGTTTGGAAAACCGCTGAAGAATTTGCTGTTCCGCTCCGTACTGCTGCCTATATCCACGCACTCCATCGGTTGAGCGAAGCCTTAGATGCCAAAGGAACCAGAGATTATTATGTCAATCATCGGCAAGGATGAAGCAGATAACGGCCCAATTTTTTGCAAATCGGCTCATAATTCATAAAAATTTAAATTAGGGTAAGCTTGAGAAATTGCTTAGTCTTTTAAGGTTCCTAAAATGCGGAATGACCTGCAAAAGTGTTACGATTTCCTTATTGAAGAAGAAACGTGATAAATAAGGAAGAAACGCTACATGCAAGAGTTTGAAAAGTCAATATCCTTTGACGGTCGGGATATTCGACTCAAGATTGGGATGCTCGCACCTCAAGCTGGGGGAGCCGTCTTAATTCAGTCTGGGGATACGGCAGTTTTAGTGACAGCAACCAGAGCCGCCGCGCGAGAAGGTATCGATTTTCTTCCCCTAACTGTTGATTATGAAGAGCGTCTTTATGCAGCAGGGCGTATTCCAGGGGGATTTTTACGAAGAGAAGGTCGTCCACCCGAAAAGGCGATTTTAACAGGTCGTTTAATTGACCGTCCTCTCCGTCCTTTATTTCCTAGCTGGTTACGGGATGATCTCCAGGTTGTTGCGACAACCTTATCAATGGATGAGGAAGTTCCGCCGGATGTGTTGGCAGTAACGGGAGCTTCGGTTGCCGTTCTTTTAGCTAAAATTCCTTTTTTAGGGCCAATGGCGGCGGTTCGAGTCGGTTTAGTGGGCGATGATTTTATTATTAACCCGACCTACCGAGAAATTAATAATGGGGATTTGGATCTCGTCGTGGCGGGAACACCTGATGGGGTCGTCATGGTCGAAGCTGGCGCGAACCAATTACCAGAACAGGACATTATCGAAGCGATCGATTTTGGCTATGAGGCAGTTCGAGATCTGATTGCGGCTCAACGAGAATTAATTTCCCAATTGGGGCTGGAAACGGTTATCGAAGAACCCCCCGTAGTAGATGAAGGGGTAACGAAATTTATCTATGAACGCGCAGCCGAGCCTATCAAGAAGATTTTATCTCAATTTGACTTGGGTAAAGATGGACGGGATAAGGCGTTAGATGAGGTTAAAGAAACAGCTATTATCGCCGCGATCGCGGAATTACCCGAAGAAGACCCGATTAAGGTAGCCGTTACAGAAAGTCCAAAACTGGTTTCTAACCTGTACAAAGATTTGACTAAAAAACTGATGCGCCGTCAGATTATTGAAGACGGGGTGCGTGTCGATGGTCGTAAATTGGATGAAGTCCGACCGATTAGCTGTAAAGTCGGTGTTTTGCCCCCCCGTGTTCATGGCAGTGGCTTATTCAATCGCGGATTAACCCAAGTATTATCCTTAGCAACCTTGGGATCTCCTGGTGATGCCCAAGATCTCGGTGATGATCTCCATCCTGAAGACGAAAAACGTTACCTCCATCACTACAATTTCCCCCCTTACTCGGTCGGTGAAACTCGTCCCATGCGATCGCCGGGCCGCCGTGAAATTGGTCATGGAGCCTTAGCAGAACGGGCTATTCTTCCAGTTTTACCGCCCCAACATCAGTTCCCCTACGTCTTACGGGTCGTTTCGGAAGTGCTTTCCTCTAACGGTTCGACCTCAATGGGATCGGTGTGTGGTTCGACCTTAGCCTTAATGGATGCAGGGGTTCCCATTACTAAGCCCGTGAGTGGTGCTGCAATGGGATTAATTAAAGAAGGCGATGAAGTCCGCATTCTCACCGATATTCAAGGCATTGAAGATTTCTTGGGAGATATGGATTTCAAAGTCGCAGGAACCGATAGTGGGATTACTGCGCTGCAAATGGATATGAAGATTACGGGTTTAGCAATGGAGACAGTGGCCAAAGCGATCCAACAGGCCCGTCCCGCCCGACTCCATATTCTCGAAAAAATGCTAGCTACCCTTCCTAAACCGCGCCCCGAATTGTCACCTTTTGCCCCGCGCTTATTAACCATTAAAATCGATCCTGAATTAATTGGTTTAGTGATTGGGCCAGGCGGTAAAACCATTAAAGGCATTACAGAACAAACGGGTTGTAAGATTGACATTGCTGATGACGGTACGGTGACGATCGCGTCCAATGAAGGTGAAAAAGCAGAAAAAGCGAAACAGATCATCTACAACATGACCCGTAAACTCAATGAAGGGGAAGTGTATGTTGGTCGAGTTACCCGTATTATCCAAATCGGAGCCTTTGTGGAAGTCTTACCAGGCAAAGAAGGCATGATCCACATTTCCCAACTGGCTGAAGGTCGGGTTGGTCGTGTGGAAGATGAAGTTGCAGTTGGTGATGAAGTGGTTGTCAAAGTCCGCGAGATTGATAACAAAGGTCGCTTAAACCTCACCCGTTTAGGCATTCATCCCGATGAAGCTGCTGCTGCTCGTCGTGCAATGGCTGGTTAATTAACGCGATCGCGTTAGCTTTAATTGCAAATACTTTTTAAAAGTTCAAGGTTCAAAGTTATTAATACTTTGGATTTTGAGCTTTTTTTAATTAATATTAGCCCTCAGTATCAGAAAGTATAAAGACCTGTTTATTACGCGGAAATAGCCTGGGGAAGGGGTAGGGATTTACCTCGTGCGGTGTAGTCTTCGATAAGCAAATCTAGGACTTCAAGGGCATTTTGTAGGGCTGAATGGTAGGTTTCACCGTGAGTATGGGCATAGGGGCCAAATTCGGGGAGATGGGCGATAAATTTGCGGTCTTCGTTTGACCATTGAATGGTGATGCTGTAGTGATAGTTCATTGGTTGTTTTCCTCGTCTAGTTTTTGTAAATCTTGTAAGGCATTTTTGACATCTCGTTCTTGATATCGATCAGCATCTGCGCCGTCTTTACCAGATAGCGTCAAGCTGTAGGAAAGTTGAGGATGGCTCCAAACAGTATGACTGCCTTTACCAGGACGATAGCTAAATCCTGCTTTCAAAAGTGCTGATTTGAGTTCTCGTATTTTTTTAGGCATTTGCTATCTGCTGGAGTAATTGTATTATGGTATCGGAGCAGTCAAAAAGAATCTAGGTATGGCGGAAGGATTGGATATATTCTACCGTTTCGGGCGGAAAGCGTTGGTTTAATTCGTCGTCACGGAGTTGGGCAAGCATCAGATAATAATTCATGATGACTGTTTGAGTGTTGGGGTGATTTTCTCCCAATGTCGCTAACAAAATAGCAATGGCTTTTTGATAAAGCGGTTCCGCTTCTGCGTATTTCCCTTGAGTTTTATAAAGTAACGCCAGATTGTTGAGGCTGGAGGCAACATCAGGATGCTCTGCGCCTAATTGCTTTTCCAAAATCTCCAGCGATCGCAGATAGAGAGGTTCGGCTTCTGCGTATTTCCCTTGAGTTTTATAAAGTAACGCCAGATTGTTGAAACTGATTGCAATAGAAGGATGATCTTCTCCTAAATTTTTTTCTTTGATCGCCAGTGATCGCAAATAGAGAGGTTCGGCTTCTGCGTACTTGCCTTGGGACTCATAAAGATCCGCCAGATTATTGAGATCTGTTGCCACTTCAGGATGATTTTTACCGAAGCATTGTTCACTCAAGGTTAAACTGCGTTCAACATAGGGAACTGCTTGCTGATAAAGTCCCTGCGCTCGATAAAATGTACTTAAACCATAAAAAGGCAAGGTTAAATCTTCCCCTGCTAAGCATTGATGGAACTCCTCAGCCACCACTTTTAAATGCTCAATATAGGGTTCTAATTTGGCAATATCTTCCAACGTCAAAGTCTGATCAATCGTTTTCGCAATGCCGACCATCACCCGACCATAGGCGCGTTTTGCCTCCTCTTTTAATGGCGATGCTTCTAACTTTTTCCTGAGATAAATCCGAATTAATGTATGTAACTCGTAGTTATTGTTGCCAACATCAGTCAACAAACTCAAATTTACCAAATGCCTCAAATCTGCCCTAGTCGGTATCGATAAATTCAACTCAGGAATTGGTTCAGCTTTCGGCTTACTAAACCACTTAAAAAATGTCGGAAAAACTCTCTCTATAGCCCCACTTTTTAAGGGAGGTTGGGGGGATCTGTTCTCAAACAAAGCCAAAATTAAATCTTCATTAATCCCACTTTCTGCAAACAAACTGATCCATTCTCCTGCTAACTGAGAAGTCGCGCTCAACTCTCTCCAACTCAACTCAAATGCTGCCGCTACTCCTCTCTGAGCCGTCATAAACGTATTTTCAGGAACCAGTAAACTTTCATCCTTTAACCTTTGCGCCTGTAACTGTTCTAAAAGTTCTGCTAATCCACAATTCATATACTGTCCATACCGCCCAACTAACTCAATCCCTAACGGTAAATATCCCAACCATTTCACCAATTCTTTCGCTTTTTCAGGATTACTTTTCACCGCATCAGGCAAAAAGACCGCTAACAATTCTACCGCCGCATCAGGACTTAAAACTTCTAAATTAATCGGGTGAAAATTACGGGCGATCTGTTCATTGCGAGTCGTAATAATTACTTTAAAACGCGGATCTTGGGGCGGTAAAAAATCTCTAACTTTTTCCAATTTTCGCACATCATCAAAAATAATTAACGCTTGATCCTGCTCATTTTTTAACCAATACTGCCAACAAAACCGAACCCGATCTGGTAATTCCCCTTGTTCTGGGATAGTTAACCCTAAATGTAATTGAGCAAACTCTCATTTCATACTAGATAAGAAACCCTAATATATTAAATCGTAGCCTAT
>CAYZWO010000039.1:0-32914 GCA_964482215.1 uncultured bacterium | reverse complement strand
CGGCAGGATTCGAACCTGCGACCGTCCGCTTAGAAGGCGGATGCTCTATCCACTGAGCTACGTACCCAAGCGAGTCGGAAGACTAAAATTTATTGTCGCATATTTGAGAAATCGATGTAGCAATTCCTAAAATTTTTTGCTCTCGATCATGGTTGCTGGGATCTCTTTTCTCGTTTTTACGGCATGATAAGGGAAATGCAAATCGCTGCTTTGTTAAAATTACGAACAGATTCAAGGATTAAACATAACCTAACGCCTGATTATGACCGACTTTCCCAATGGATTAGCCACCAATTTAACAGATGCTTTTGATGTCTGTGAAGTTAAGCCGTTGGAAGGAAAAGATTTAGAGCGATATTATCTCCCTTTAAAAGAAGCCCGAAAAACCGAAGCCATTATTCAAGTTGGGCAATTATTACAACAACAGAAACCAGAAACGTTTTCAACCATTTTATTTACGGGTCATCGGGGATGTGGAAAAAGTACGGAATTGCATCGCCTCGAAGAACATTGGAAGGATCAATATTTAACGATTTTTTTGAATGTTGAAGACGAAACTGATATTAATGATATTGTCTATATCGATATCTATTTAATGGTAATTCGTCAGGTTGAAGTTGCCTTACGTCAATTAAATATTCGGTTTGATAAGCAATTATTAAAACGCATAGAAGACTGGTTTAAAGAAATTACCAAAGAATCGGAAGAGTCCGTTAATTTATCCTTAGATACGGAAGCTGAAATTGGTTTAGGGGCTGATGCGCCATTTTTAGCTAAATTGTTTTTTAAGTTAAAAGGGATTATTAAAAATTCTTCTTCTCAGAAAACAACCATTCGAGAAAAGCTTACGAAAGAAGTTACTCGCATGAAGGGAGATATTAATTTATTGCTGAGTGATGGATTGAAAAAGCTTCGACAAAAAGACGCTAAATATAAAGGATTTTTAGTTATTGTTGATAATCTGGATCGTTGTCCGCCCGAAGTTTCTAATCGCTTATTTTTTGATTACGCGGCGCAACTTAAGGAACTCCATTGCACAATGATTTATACGGTTCCGATTTCCGTGCTGTATTCATCAAGAGGGTTAAATAATTCCTTTGACGATCCGCATATTTTGCCCATGATCAATATTTATCAATTGGATCGGGCGGTTTATCCCCTAGCCTTCAATGAAAATAATTTAAAAGCAGTTGCTCAAATTATTGAAAAGCGGGTTGATGTGGATGCAATTTTTGCGTCACGGGATCAATTAATGGATTTAGTGAAAGCCAGTGGCGGTCATATTCGTCAATTAATGCAGTTAATGCAAAGAGCTTGTCTAACGGCTAGCGGTCGGGAGCATGACCAAATTCAAGGGGAAGATGTAGAGTATGCCATTAAGCAATTGCAGTTTAGTTTTGAGCGGTCTACACCAAAAAGCTTTTTTAGAGAATTGGCCTATATTGCTTTAAATAAAGAGTTTTCTGACGATAACGATGAAATGAAAGTGGAAATGCTCTACAGTACTGCCGTTTTGGAATATAACGGGCTAGAGCGTTGGAATTATCCTAATCCTTTACTGATGCGTAGCAATGCCTTCCTCAAAGCCATTACCGAACTCCAATCTTCTTGAAGAAATGGATTCTCAAGCAACGAGTTCATTTCTAATCAACAATCAGGAATGTTTTAGTTTTTTGTTGGCATTTTTAGTAATGTCTAAAGGATTTAAATTTGCTTTTGCTGAAGTGAATTTTCCGCCAGATATTGATGCGTTAATTACGGCTTTACAAACTCACCCGAAATGTCAAACTATTCAACTAGAAATCTTGACCTTTAATGATCCTGATTTGCGTTTTTTGTTAGAAGCGTTAAAACAGGCTTTATGTAATATTGAAATTGAACCTAATAAAAAATTAGTTTTAATTATACGAGGATTAGAAAAAGCTATTGGTTCTACAGAAAATAATCCGCCGATACTAACCAATCTCAACTATGCCCGTGATAGTTTTCCTAGCGCAATTCCCCATCCTGTCGTTTTTATTTTGCCTGATTATGCCGTAACGCGAGTGGCACAATTTGCCCCTGATTTTTGGGCATGGACATCCGCAACGTTTAAATTCAAAACCTCTCCTAGTCTGATTGATCAAGCTCTTGAACAAGTTTTTCAGGAAATTGACCTAAAGCGTTTTTATACCAAAACTGAAAAATCAGAAAATATTGATCTGCTAGAAAGATTATTACAAGAATATCTAGATGATACAGAAGCTAGTATTCGGACTCGGATAGAGATCTTAAACCAGCTAGGACAAGAGTACTACTCTATTCGAGAATTTAATACTGCTGCAACTTACTTTAAAACCGCTTTAGAATCATGTCGAAATTTAAACTATCAACAAAGTGAAGAAGTTATCTTCTTATACAATCTTGGCATTGTTAGCTACCAAAAAAGAGATTTTGAACAAGCTAGGGCTTTTTTACTAAAAGCTATTGCTATCCAAGAAAAATTAGGTTATCAGCAAGAAAAAGCTAGTATTTATCATCTTTTAGGTATGATTTGTCAGGAATTAAGAGAATATGAAGAGGCAAGAAAGAACTTTGAACAGGCTCTCGCTATTTGTATTAAATACAATGATCGCTATAACCAAGAAAAAATCTATCACCAGCTAGGCAATTTAGCTTTTGAATTGAGAAAATATGAAGAAGCAAGAAAAAATTATCAACAAGCTCTTAGTATTGATATTGAATACGGTGATCGCTATTCCCAAGCAGGTACTTATCACAATTTAGGTCTTATTGATGAAGATTTAGAGGACTTGCAGGAAGCTCAAAATAATTTTTTAAAAGCCTTGCAAATTTGGGTTGAATTTAACGATCAATATCAGTTAGACAACGTTTCTATTCCTAGTCTTCTTCTTATTTATCAAAAAACTCAAGATCCAAAACTGTTAGAAACAATAGCTCAGACTTTAAATGTAAGCGTTGATGAAATTACTAAAAAATTCATGTCCGATGAGGAATGAACTATTAATAATCTGTAGAAAACAGGGAGAGAAAATTTAAGATAACCTCCCCCCCGTGATTACTGAAGCTATGGGTTAACTAACTGCTGATAACGTCCCAAAGCCAAAAGCGGGAAATACTGCCGATACATGTGATAACGAATGTAGAAATGGCAAGGAAAACCCGTTCCTGTAAATTCCGCTTCATCCCAACTTCCGTCTGCTTTTTGGGTAGAAACGAGATATTGAATACCGCGTTCAATAGCTGCTTTCGCAATCTTACCCGTTGCCTTGCCGCCATCAATCAGACCCAATAAAGCCCAAGCAGTTTGGGAAGCGGTACTAACGCCCTGACCTTTGAGACTTACATCCTTGTAACTTTCACAGGTTTCCCCCCAACCACCATCGGCATTTTGGCAACTGAGTAACCAATTCATCGCTTTTTCTAAACGAGCTTGATACCGTTCAGGCGCGATCGCGGCCAAAGCAGAAATGACCCCACTGGTTCCGTAGATATAATTCACCCCCCAACGGCCAAACCAACTGCCGTCTGCTTCTTGCTCCCGTTCTAAATAAGCGAAGGCGCGTTCAATGCGTTCGGGTTCCATCGGCAAATTACAAGACCCCACCATTTCCAACACCCTAGCCGTTACATCGGCAGTATTGGGATCGATCATGGCCTTGAGATCGCCGTAAGGTAATTCATTGAGCCAGGCTTGATCATTATCAATATCAAAGGCTGCCCAGCCTCCTGGTTTACATTGCATCGTCGCCATCCACTCGACTCCCCGTTGCATTGCGCCTTTTTTCGCCGCTTCATCGGGTAAATGCAAGCCGTGTAACGCCATGACGACAACGGCCGAATCATCGAGGTCAGGATAGAAGTTGTTGTCAAATTCAAAGGCCCAACCGCCTGGTTTACCGATTTTGTTTTTAATTTGCCAATCGCCGTAGGTGAGGATTTGTTTTTTGATCAACCATTCTCCCGCTTTAACTAAGGCAGGATCGGACGGATTAAAGCCCGATTCCGTTAAGGCCCGAACGACCCAAGCGGTATCCCATACAGGAGACACACAAGCTTGAATACAATAAGTGTCTTCGGTTTCAATGGCAAAATTATCGATCGCCGCTAAACCGCGTTGAACAAAGGGATCATTTACGTCATAGTTCAAAACTTTCAAAGCGAGGAGAGAATTTAACATAGCGGGGATAATGCCACCCCAATCGCCACTCACTTCTTGCCGTTCTAAAATCCATTTTTCCGCTGCTTTAAGGCCCTGTTCACGCAAAGGAACAATATTTAGCTGCTCTGTTAGTTTGAATAGATGATCTAAAGTAACGAAACTATCGGCCCAGTTGCCATTGCGGGGTAATTCGTATTTAACGTTTTCAATGCCTTCGGCGTAGAGTTCATCGAGACGAAGATTGTTGGCGATATTGTAAATGGGCTTTTGATCACAGACGATCATCAGGGGGACGGTACTGGAACGCGCCCAACTGGACAGTTCATAAATGTTGAAGGCAAACCAGTCGGGAAATAACATCACCCAAGGCGGAATGGAGGGAGTGCCGCGCCAGTCATAGCAACCGATGAGGGCCAGGTGCATTTTGGTAAAAATACGGCTTTTGCTAATCCCCCCTTTAGAGAGGATAAAGTCTTTAGCTTTGAGGAGCGCGGGATCATCTGCGGGAACGCCCAACACCCGCAGGGCCATATAGGCTTCCACACTGGTGCTGATTTCACCGCCATCACCGTAGTAGAGTTCCCAACCGCCATGTTCCCGTTGTTGTTGACGGAGGTAAGTTTCAGCTTTCTGCAAGGGTCTATCTTTATCGGTTCCCCAAATTTTGTGGAGAATGACGACTTCGGCGGTAATGGTCACGTTGGATTCTAATTCCGACCACCAAAAGCCATCGGGGTATTGTAGAGATAGCAAGTAATTTTGGCTCGCTTGAATGGCGTTTTTCGTTTGCTCAAGGGTAACGTCTGGTCTTAAGGAAATACGATCTTCGGTTTGCATTACTTTTCCGTTCAACTCCTGAATTGTCTTTTACAGGGTAACAGGTTCGGGCATTGGTTGGGATCGATCGCGATCGCTGGATAATCCTATAGGTGTTGCTTAATCAAGATATGAATGCTGATTTTGCACATATCTGAAAGTTAGTTTGAGTCTGGATCGTAAAAATGACATCAAAAAAGATTCATATTTAAAATCAGCAACGCCATCCTATAAAAAAATCCCCCCAACATTGGAGGGCAGGGGCTTTTCAAACAAACTTTAAGGAGTGGTTAGGAAAATGTTGCGCTGATTGGGATCAAGACGAGGACTTTGTTCTTCCATAATCTTGCGAATTTGTTGGGGGTCAAAATTACGGTTAAAGTTATTGCGTAACTCACTGACCCGTCTTTCGGTTTCTTGGACTTGCATTTGGACTTCGTGGAGCTTAAGCTGTTGAACCTGTTGATAGGGTAAGAGGCGGACTAATGCAGCGATCGCGCCAATCGCTAAGATTCCATTGAAACCTAATTTAAGAGCAATTTCAGAAACCAACCAGCGATGTTCAGGCTGGACGGACTGTTTGGGGCGACTGCGGCGGCGTTTGGACTTGAGAGGAGCAGGAGATAATGTAGTATCAATTGGCTGAAAAGAACGAGCAGTCATGTTAAAGAGTGTGAATAGCTGAGGGTGTGTTTTGAAATTTATAGGGCGCAATGACTACGCCCCATAAAAAGCTATCCAGTGTGACGACAACTTATTTATAAAGTTCCGTCGAAAGTCGGAAAGCCATAACAGCGGGCAATAATGCAATAACTAATGCCACCAGAACTTGGGTATCAGATAATGCCATAATCGCTTAACTCCTTAAAAATAAAGACAGTTTAAAAATACTCTGCAACATTTTGGTTACATTAGGAAACCTCTTGTTACAAGTCTTTAAGATTAATAAAGTAAGGGTACTGGATAGGGCGCGATCGCGCTTCCAATTGTAGCCATTGCAACGACGATTGGCAGTATCTGCTCCCGATGTTAACCAATCAATAATTGGCGATTGATAGTGTTAAGCTTCAGAAGCATCAAATTGTAACTGGATTCACCTATACCCAAAATATGTGAAATTTTTGTGAATATAATTTTTACTTAGCTTGAAAAAAATAACTATGGTGATAAACATCAAACAAATTTTAACTAATGTTTATGATTTTATTCATTCTATAAATTTTTCTTTCGGTGAAAGTAGTATTTCTTTAATTGCTATTCTTCAGATAATTGCCTATTTTTTATCAATTTTAATTATCACTTATTATTTTAATGAAATTTTAAATAAGCAAATACTCAGCCGAATTATTCCCGAAAAAGGAGTCCGTAATATTGCGTCTAATATTATTAGCTATAGCTTAGGAACTCTTGTCCTCATTATCATTCTTCAATCCACTGGATTTAATCTTTCTGTTCTGGCATTCATAGGAGGGGGGTTAGGAATTGGTATCGGTTTAGGATTGCAAGACTTAACGAAAAACTTCGTTAGTGGTTTAACACTTTTACTTGAACGCAAAATTAAAATTAGTAATTTTATTAAATTTGAGGATTTTGAAGGAACCGTTGAAGAAATTTCTATTAGAACTGTAATTTTGAGACTAAGAGATGGCTCATCGGTAATACTTCCGAGCAATAAACTTGCGGAAAATCAAATTATTAATTATCACTATGATACCGATGTAATTCGCTTAAGCCTGTTGGTAGGTGTTGCCTACGGAACAGATCCCGTTTTAGTAACAGAAACCTTACTTTGTGCTGCTTCTCAAGAATTTCATGTTTTAAAAACGCCTGCTTCTCAAGTTTTATTAAATAATTTTGGCGACAATGCTCTTATTTTTGAATTGAGGGTATGGATTCAAACAGAGTATGTTCCTATTAAATATGATATTTTAAGTTCTTTGCATTTTTTAATCGAATATAATTTTCGTTTAAATCATATTACAATTGCCTTCCCTCAACGTGATTTATGGATTAAAAATCCTGAAAATTTAACCAGATATTTAGCCCATGAATCCTTTCCTCAAACCTCAGAACAATTACCAATCTTTCAACCTTCTAATACGAATCCGCTATCTGACCAACTCAATGCTCCCTCTGAAATTAAACGACCTCCCTCCGTCAGAAATATCTTGAAATCAGTCAGCTATTTTCATAGCTTAAATGAAATTGAAATTCGCCAACTTATCGAAATTGGTCAATTACAAAAACTGCAAGCAGAAGAGATATTATTTCGGGAAAACGATCAGGGCAATGCCTTTTATATAATTCTTTCTGGCAGCGTAGAAGTCTTTACAGAGAAATTAGGAAAAACCTTAGCCGTATTAGAAACAGGAAGCTTTTTTGGAGAGTTAGCATTAATGTTAGGAATTCCTCGAACCGCTACCGTTAAGGCTCAACAAGATACGCTACTATTTGTCATTAAACATTACAATTTCAAAAAATTATTACAGTCTAATCCCCATTTTCGCAATGCTATCTGTGACGATTTAATGAGACACCAAGAAGAGTTAGCCCAACGCAAACAAGAATTATCCGAGCGGGGATTATTGACCGAAGAAGAGGAGGCAAGCAATATCGTTACTTGGGTACGGAAACGGTTAAAATTACTTTTTAACTTTTAATTTTTAACTTTTAGCGACCCAGGAAAATTCATGCTGACTCAACTGACAACCGATGTGCTTATTGTTGGGGGTGGTACAGGTGGAACAGCCGCCGCAATTCAAGCTGCTCGTCGAGGGGTTTCAACGATTTTAGTTAGTGAGTATGAATGGTTAGGAGGAATGCTAACGGTTGCAGGAGTTGCGGCTCCTGATGGCAATGAATTGGCGGCCTGGCAAACGGGTTTCTGGGGAGCTTATCTCAAAGCCTTACAGCAAAAACAACCAGGCGGTTTAGACCACAGTTGGGTTAGTCTATTTACCTACGATCCCCGCGTTGGGGCAGAAATTTTCGCCAGTTGGGTTAAAGAGTTGCCCAATTTAACTTGGATTTCGGGACAAACACCGTTAGAAGTGATTCGAGACAGCGATCGCGTTTTAGGGGCCAAGTTTCAAGATTATCAAATCACCGCAAAAATTACCCTAGACGGAACCGAATTAGGAGATTTATTGGCATTAGGAGAAATCCCCCATCGTTGGAGTTGGGAATGGCAGGATGAATTTGGAGAACCGAGCGCGCCCGAATCGGCCAATGCCTTAACGGAACAATATCCGGTGCAGTCCCCAACCTGGGTTTTTATCGCCCAAGATTACGGGGATCAACCGGCTCCGCCTTTAACGCCGCTACCGAGTTATGACCCTTCCTGTTTTGAGGGGGCTTGGAAAAATTATGGGGTTGAAATGTTCCTCAATTACGGGCGATTACCGAATAATCAATTCATGATTAATTGGCCGATCGCGGGAAATGATTACGGGGTTAATGTCAACCGAATTCTTGGTTCCCAGGAGGAAAAACAAGCCTTTTTACAAGAAGCCTACGAACATAGTTATAATTTTGCCTATTTTCTGCAACAGGAAACGGGGAAAAATATCGGTTTAGCGGGCAATATTTTTCCTCAACAAAAACCCTATCATTCTGCCTTTGCTCTCCATCCCTATTACCGAGAAAGCCGACGTTTAAAGGGAAAAGTCACCATCATTGAGCAGGATATTTTACCCCAACCTGGCGGACTAGTTGCCCCGTTACCCCTGTGGAAAGATCAAGTCAGCGCGATCGCGATCGGAGATTATGCCAATGATCACCACTATCCAGGCGTTGAATTTCCCCTAGCCCCGAAATCTCTCCGTTGGGGCGGTCGTTGGACAGGAACCCCTTTTACCATCCCCTACCATGCCCTTGTTCCCGAACAAGTAGAAGGCTTTTTAGTCTGTGAAAAAAATATTTCCGTTTCTCACATTGCCAATGGCAGCACCCGCTTACAACCTGTCGTCATGAATACGGGGCAAGCTGCTGGCATGGCCGCCGCGTTGTGTATTGAGTTAAATTGTGAACCGCAAGATTTACCCGTCCGAATCTTACAAGAAGCCTTATTAACTGATTCCTCCGCACCATCTGGGGTGATCCCTTGCTACAACTTGCCCCCCGATCATCCCAACTGGCTAACCTGGCAACGCTACTATTTAGACAATCCTCAAGAATACCCGTTGGATGGAAATTGCCCTTGTTCCACAATGGATTATCAATCTAAATATACGGATTTATTTACAGGCAAATTTGAAAAAGTTGGCGAGCAAGATTATCGTTTTCACCCTGATCAATCAACCTCAAAAAATGATCGAGTCTGGCTATTAATTACAGAACGACCGGAAGTTAATGAACAGTTATTAACCTTAGAAAACCAACAAACCATTTCCGTTTTCGGTCGTGCGAATGCGGGAGGAGATTGGCTCTTAGCCGATAAAATTTTGATCAATTCTTAATTTATTTCTCTAGCCGTACCACATACCACTGTAAATAAGTATTCTCTCCCACATTCAACTCACAAAAGTTATCCCGCAAATGAACGGCTTGTTCTTCTAAGTCGGAAAATTTAGTTAATTCTTTGGGTAAGTCTTCGGTATATTTTTCTAATACACCTTTGAGTTTTTGAGATAATTCATCAGGGGTTAAAAATTGTTCGGGTTGATCGCTTTCAAGAACAACAAACATATCTTCCTGATACATCATGGGATGGGTCATATCAATTTAATAATTAATTACGTGATTATAGATAACTTTAATCTACACTGAATGGCTATAAATATAGAAAACTGTTTGTAATAAACCAATTAAAAAACCTAAAATTCCCCCTAAGTTGACAATAGCTTGTAATTCACTTTTTACAATTCCTTGAATGGCGGCTTCTAATTCGGCAGGGGGAGTTCCGGTAATGCGAGCAATAATGACTTGATCCAGGGAAAGAATTGGAATGATCGTTTGAATAAGTTTTTCTAAATCTTCTTCTAAATATCGCTCTAAAATGAGGGCTAATTCTTGGCTAACGACACCTAAGGAGCCAGTAAAAGCAGAGGAGTTTTGTAAGCGATTAATAATAACCGTTGCTAAATTATCCCAATCAATCGATTCTCCCAGATTTTCTAAAAAATTAGATCCGCTATCTCGAATATAGGATCGAACCGCTTCTCCGGTTGTTTTGCGGAGTTGACGAACGGTGGATAAGGGTAAATTTTGTAGCGATAAATTATGTAGCCAATTGCGTAAACGGCTGCGAACTTCTAGGGATAAGATTAATTCTTTAAGGCGAGTATTCGCAACTTCTTTTTCTTCAATGCAAAAACTCCGTAAACGAATTAAAGTATTACGAACCCCAAATAAGTTAGCGACGACCCAATAGGTTCCACTGGTTTTTTCTCGAAAGCCTTCATCAATGACTTGGATATTACGATCTGTAAGAAAATCAATCAACGCTAATCGTAAAATATCGGGAGGTAAAACGGTTTCTAGTAACCAGTCCACAAATTGTCGAGCTTGTAGTTCTGATAATTGAAAATCTAATAAAATTTGGTCAAAAATCTGATTAATTTGAGACTCTAAAAAATCTTCTCGTCGGGAAAATATTTTTAATAATCTGGGTAAGGATTCACTAAATAAATCTCTTAAAATATTAGCTAAAATCTTTGCGCTTTTTTGTTCTTTATCACTGCGAATTTGTTTTAAGGCTGAATTTAATAACCAACTTAAAGCAGCTTCTACCCGCTCTGTTTGTAATAATTTTTTAGCTAATCGTTGTAATTCTTCTGGTGTTAATAAAGACCCCATAATGGTATCGGAAACCCGACCAGCTAATCGTTCTTGATTGCGGGGAATTAAACCAGGAGTAAAGGGAATTTGATATTTACCAATAAAAATAGCTTTGTAGGGACGGAATAGCATCTGAATGGCAATATCATTAGTGAAGTAACCAATAATTGCTCCCGCAACTGGAGGCAGAATTAAAGGTAATAGGGTTGGCAAGTCCATAGGTTAGTTAAAAATGAATATTTCTGAGCGTTAAGGCTTCTTTTTAACTGCGTTACCTTGATTTGTAATAAAACTAAAATTAAAAATATTTACTCATCATTATTTTTGAGCGACTAAAACTCCCATTAATCCACCTGCGATCACGTAATGAACGGCATGGGAAAAACCGACTTGTTGAGCTAACTTCACTTGGGTTTGACCATTGGGGAACCGCTCTAAACTGGGGTAAATATAGGCATACTCGTCGGTGACTTGAAAATAATTGGCAGTTGGAACAACGACTGTTTGTAGATACCAGCGTTGAAACTGTTGCATCCAGGCTTGGGTGGGATGATGAAAGTCGAGAATGGCAACCTTGCCTCCCGTTTTTAAAACTCGTTGTAATTCGGACAACGCACGGGGAATATCCGTCACATTTCGGAGTCCATATCCCATCGTAGCACAATCAAAAGTGCCATTTTCAAAGGGTAAATTGAGGGCATCCCCCACTTGCCACTGTATCGGTAATGCGGGAAAAACTTGATTCGCTCGTTCCGCCGCGATCGCCAATAAATTCTCAGAAAAATCTAAACCAATAACCTGTCCTGTCGACCCAACCTGCCGCGCTAACAGTTGGGTCAGATCACCACTGCCACAGCAAACGTCCAATGCTTTGTGACCGACTTGAGGCTCGCACCATTTCACCGTCATCAATTTCCAAACCCGATGCTGGCCAAAACTTAACCAACTGTTGAGTTGGTCATATACTGGCGCAATGCGGTCGAAAATTGCTTGTACTTCTGTAGCGGAAACGGAGTCTTTTTGAGACATGATGGAGAGAAAATAAATTAGATTAAAGATTAGCTAATTTTTATTATCTCAAATAGAGGGATCAGTCTCTCAGGCAGTATTTCTATACATTAAATATTGTGAGAATTCAATAGTCAAAATTATTGAACGATAGCCTAAAAAAGAAAAAAACATGATATTTTCTTTCTAAAAATACAAAAATACTATTGCTATAATAAATTTTTCTTCACAATAATCTCGAATGATGGCATCAATAGAAAGTTTTCTATCAACAGATCTTTTCTTTTTTTAGGCACTAAAATTATGATTGATGTCGTTCAAATCTGGTGAATAATGATGATCAATATTTGCCAACCACGAGTAAGCCAATGCTTTATGCTGCGATGGTCAATTTCATGATCCCAAAGTATGCTTAAAACTGTTCAAACACTCTCTAATAATGCTGAACCTATAATTAATTAAGCTTTTAGTAATTAAAAGACTATCAATCAAATAAAAAAAGAGAGAATCAACCTCTCTTTAAATTGAATAAAGTTTTATAGGAATTATGAGAATTTAAGCAGATAAATAACCCAATTCAACTAATTTATTCCAAACTTTATCAACGCTTTCTTCCAAGGTTTCTAAATCTGTCCGACATTCAACTTCAGGATTAGTAGGAGGTTCGTAGGGATCATCAATGCCCGTAAAGCCTTTGATTTCGCCTTTTCGAGCTTTTGCATACAAACCTTTCACATCCCGTCCCTCACAAACCGCTAAAGGCGCATTGACAAAAACTTCCACAAAATCCCCAATTTTGCCTTTAACTTCTTCCCGAATTTCACGATAGGGAGAAATGGCCGAGACTAAAACGATAACACCATGACGGGTTAACAAATTGGCTACAAAACCGATCCGACGAATATTTTCATCCCGATCTTCCTTGCTAAAGCCTAATCCTTTTGTCAGATTTGTGCGGACTACATCTCCATCTAATACCTCAATGCCATACCCGCCTTCACGGAGTTTTTTTTCCAATGCTTGTGTAATTGTCGTTTTACCTGCGCCGCTTAAGCCCGTTAACCAGAGCGTGACTCCTCGCTGATTCATGATGTTTGTAATTTCTGCCTGATTAGTGTTTATCGATATTAGAGACTACCGTGATTAGGGAGGAATGGCAACTTAAAAAGAAAGCCTCATTCAATTTAAAGACGATGTTGAAACTGGATTGAACAAAAGTTAATAGTGGGTTAATCAAAAAATCCCATAAATTTACCCTAATATCCTGAAGGCAAGATAATTAGGGAATAAATGGTTAATTATTGGAACTTTATTTGACTTCTGTTGTTGTCATGCCAATTTGAATATCTTCTCCGTAGGCTTCTTCACCGTGATCATGAAGATCCATTCCTTGGAGTTCTGCCGCTGGGTTAATCCGTAGCCCCCAGATAACATCAACAATTTTGAGAATAATGAATGTTCCGATCGCGGCCCAAAGAATGGTCAAACCGACTCCTGCCAGTTGGATAAACAGTTGAGAGAAATTTCCCGCTAATAATCCATCTTTTCCGCCACTATTAACGGCAGTGGTTGCAAATATACCGGCAAGAATCGTGCCAACAGTTCCACCCACACCGTGAACGGGAAAGGTGTCTAAACTATCATCGATCCCTAACTGAACTTTGAGAGCAATGGCATAAAAACAACAAACTGACGCGATCGCGCCGATGAAAATAGCAGAAATCGGAGTCACAAAGCCCGCACAAGGGGTAACACCGACCAATCCTACCACCAGCCCTGTCGCTGCACCAACGGAGGTTGGTTTTCCTCGAAGGAATTGTTCTAACACTAGCCAGGTCAACATAGCCGTGGCTGCACTCGTATTGGTGGTAATAAAGGCATTCGTGGCTAAAGCACCTGCTGCTAGCGCACTTCCTGCATTAAAGCCAAACCAGCCATACCAGAGCAATCCCGCCCCTAGCAAAATAAAGGGCACATTATGGGGAGGAGCAATGCGATCAGGATAGGTTTTTCGGGGGCCAATAATGATTGCGGCGACCAAGGCTGAAACCCCAGAAGCCGTATGAACAACGGTTCCCCCCGCAAAATCGAGGACATTAATTCCACCAAATAGCCCTAAGAAACCGCCTTTTCCCCAAATCATATGAGCGATGGGGCAATAAACCAATAACAGCCAAAGAATTAGGAATAAACAATAGGATCTAAAGGGAAATCGTTCTACAATTGCGCCTGAAATTAAAGCAGGGGTAATAATCGCGAACATTGCCTGATAGATCATGTAGGTTTGATGGGGAATTGTCGGTGCATAGGACAACATTTCCTCAGGGGAACTGCCCTGAAGATAACCCGTCGTTTCTAAGCCAACCCCGTTGAGAAAAGTCCATTGTAGGCCGCCAATAAAGGGGGTGCCAGGGGCAAACGCCAAACTATAACCTAAGAGTAACCAAATAACGCCTATCAATCCCAAGGAAATGAAGCTCATCATTAAGGTATTGAGGACGTTACGCTTGGCCACAAAACCGCCATAAAAAAAGGCTAACCCCACCGTCATCAGAAGGACTAAGCCCGAACAATTTAGCATAAAGCCCGTATCAGCAGCAATTTGAGCAGGAGAAATAGCCTGTTCTACCGCTGTTTGGGCCAATACAGACGAGATCGGTAACGTCAGGAAACATCCCACGCTTAAGGAAGCGATCGCCAACGTTTTTTTAACCATTGACATTAATTTCAATAACTCCCTGCAAAGCAATAATAAAAATACTTAATTATTTTAAGATTGCAGCAAGTTAACTTCGTTTTTGTTGTCTTCTAGACTACGAATAAGTCTCCATTTGTGTCCAAAAGTAAATTTTTCAGGAAATTAGCTCAGTCAGTCATTCCGTTGATTGATGCTCAAGAAGCCATTAAATGAGCAGCTTCTAGAGTAATTGAAGGTAAAGGTGGGTCACTCATCGGGTCATAACCTAATTGTTGACTAATGCGTTCTCTGGCTAAAACCCGATATTCCCAAAAATGTTCTCCCGTCAGACATAGCAGCAGATACATCGTTAAACTCTGGGGTTTGCGTTGAATCATGACCCACAGTTGTCGCCAAAATTGAGACCGAATCGGCGATCGCCGAATGCCCTGATGCCAAATCAGTTGCAAAAGTAATCGCAATTTAAGCAATAGGGGTAACGTTAAGGTTTGTTTGTTCCCTGGGAGCGATCCCAAATTCAGGCATTGCTCAAAACAACGGCGGAGATAATTAGACGGCTCATATAAATTCCAAAACCCTTCCACGTATTCCTTGCCAATTTCCGCGATCGGGCGAGTGGGAAGAAAATTCATCAAACTATTTTGATCGCCTAATTCGGTGATGCCGATGCCCTCTACTAAGCGGTTTTCTCGTTTAAGACGTTCCCAAAGAGCCGTATTCGGTAAGGCTTGCAAAATTCCTAACATGGGTTGGGGAATATGGGTCTGTTCGACAAAAGCCTGAATGCGTTCCCCTGCGCCCGGGCGTTCTCCATCAAAGCCTAAGATAAAGCCCGCATAAATGACTAATCCTGCCGCATTAATTTGATGACAGGCTTCGACTAAAGGATGGCGGGTATTTTGATGTTTGCGCGTGACTTCTAAACTGTCCTGATCAGGCGTTTCAATCCCCAAGAAAACCGCATAAAAACCCGCTTGCTGCATTAAGTCGAGTAATTCTTGATCTTCAGCTAAATTAACGGAGGCTTCTGTGATAAAGCTAAAAGGATAATTATGTTTCTCCATCCAGGGAATTAATTCCTGCAAAAAGCGTTTCACATTGAGATGGTTGCCAATAAAGTTATCGTCCACAATGAACAGAGAACCCCGCCATCCCAAGTCATAAAGCGTTTGTAATTCCGCTAAGGCTTGATTGGGTTCTTTGGTGCGCGGTTTACGGCCGTAGAGAGAAATAATGTCACAAAATTCGCAATTAAAGGGACAGCCCCGCGAAAACTGGATAGCCATCGAGAAATACTTGTGCCGTTGCAGGAGGTCAAATCGGGGAATCGGGCTAGTCGTGACATCAGGTTTCTCACAGGATCGAAAAATACCTTGGGGTTGATTGGCAGCGAACGCGTCTAAAAATTTGGGAATCGTGACTTCTCCTTCATCCAAAATTAAATAATCGGCTCCTGCATCCAGGGAATCCTGGGGAACAGAAGTGGGATAGGGGCCACCAACTGCAACTTTTTTGCCGAATCGCACTGCTTTTTGAATCAAAGCTAAAAAATCTGGCTTTTGTACCAACATAGCCGAGAGAATAACTAAATCACACCACGCCCAGTCTGCCTCGGATTCTAAATTCACATTACGGTCATAAAAACGGATGTCCCAGCTAGTCGGTAACAACGCAGCAACGGTAATAATCCCCAGGGGCGGAATAACGGCTTTGAGTCCCGCCATTTCCATCGCTCGGTCATACGACCAAAAAGATTGGGGAAATTGTGGATAAAGTAATAGAGCTTTCATGAAATTTTTTTTAATTATTCAGATTGATTTAGACAAACTGAATGGGATTTCAAGACTCTATCAATTAATATTTTCTAAATTTTTAGAATTTTTAGCTGAGCTTGTTAGCCGCTAATTCATTGATAATTTTATTGATGATTGAATTTCTACAACTTCATCATTAATTTGCATAAATAAACCCAAACTAACCCTTGATTCCCCATCAAGTTTATCTACCCAAACTATAAGTATAGGTTGTGAAATATCTGTGAGAGTAACTTATTTTTTACCTCGTACCAGAATTCAATTTATTCAAATAATGCCTGCGTTAAGAACTTGTTTGCAAAGTTTTATTTTGCCCCCTAAATCCCGCAATACTGGGGGACTTGTAAAGATTTCCCCCCAAATTTGGGGGGCTAGAGGGCTTTTTAAACATACGTTAAATTGGGGTTTCTTGATGGCAATAGCTACAACGCCAGTAAACTTCTCCTGATTGGATATGGCGCAATAGCACCCCAGAGCAGTAGGGGCAAGTCTGTCGGGTTTTCATTAAATGCGCGATCGCGGACGTAGGTTCCTGTCGATTGCGTTCAGGCGTTAACGATTTATAGGACGATAATCGATCAATTATTAAAGTCTTCATTATAAAATTAAATTATTAAAAAAGTTTGGTAAATTTAAAAACACTGAAAAAAGAGTCTGTCAGGATAACACTAGACTATATAAGCGTCACAGTAAACAGATTGGCAATAATTATTGGCTAGGAATAAAAAAATGTGAATTTAATATTTATCAAAGATTTTTATTTATTACTTTTGGAAGATTACTGTTTAATTTAAATCGTCAAAATAAATCTAAAAATTTTAATAAGCTTGAGCATAAGTCAATATTCCCTAACAAGTTTCTACCTTCTTATAATGAAGATTGACATAGAGTGGTTTGAAATCCAGTATAAGTAACTAGGCATTCTCTATATAAATTATATCATTTGTATTAAAATGTTAGCTTTTGTAACATCCATTCTCATTTATTGTTAATCTCGTTCTCTCTTATTTTATTAATAATTTATACCCTTAGGATGATGCCATGTTTACTGTTACCCAAAAAACAGCTTCTTTTATTACCCAAGATGGTATTCAATTAGACGCAGACCTCTACTATCCTAACGTTTCTGAACCCTTGCCTGTGTTATTAATGCGGCAACCCTACGGCAGAAAAATAGCTTCTACGGTAGTTTATGCCCATCCTGCCTGGTATGCGTCCCAAGGGTATTTAGTGGTCATTCAAGATGTTAGGGGTCGGGGTACGTCGGAAGGTAGATTTAATTTATTTGAACATGAAATTAATGATGGCCTCGAAACGATTAATTGGGCGGCCCAATTACCCCAAAGTAATGGAAAAGTGGGGATGTATGGTTTTTCCTATCAAGGCATGACTCAACTCTATGCGGCGGTTCATCAACCTGAAGCGTTAAAAACCATTTGTCCTGCGATGATTGCCTACAATTTGTATCAAGATTGGGCCTATGAGAATGGGGCCTTTTGTTTACAGATGAATTTGGGCTGGGCGATTCAATTAGCAGCCGAGACGGCTAAATTAAACGGCGATCGCGAGGCTTTCCAAAAACTTTACGCAGCTTCTCGTCATTTACCTTTATCCGACCCTATTCCGCCTAACCCCCAGATTTTGCAAGAATTAGCTCCCGATTCTTTCTATCACGACTGGCTCAAGTATCCTGAAGACCACGACTATTGGAAGACGCGATCGCCGCAATATTTACTAGAAAATGTCGATTTACCCATGTTACACATTGGCGGCTGGTTTGACCCCCATTTACGAGGAAATTGGAAGCTTTATCAATCCATGAAAACTCAAAGCCAATATCCTCAACATTTAATTATTGGCCCTTGGGGGCATTTACCCTGGGGGCGAAAAACAGGAGAGATAAATTATGGCAATGCCGCGTCTAGTTTTATCGATCGCTATCAAATTGCCTGGTTCGACTATTGGTTAAAAGGGAAAGAATCCCAAATATTACAAGAAAAACCGATCAAACTGTTTGAAATGGGCAGTAATCAATGGCAGAGTTTAGATAATTTAGAATCCCAGCAATCCCAAGTATTCTATTTAACCAGCAACGGTCTAGCCAATATCCAAGAAGATGCAGGGCGTTTAGTAACGGACTTACCTGTAGAAAATTCTGAAAAAATTGATTACATCGTTCATGATCCGTGGCGACCTGTCCCGTCTTTGGGCGGCCATGTGGGTTTTCCGTCGGGTTCCTGTGAACGTTCCTCGATAGAATCCCGTTTTGATGTTTTAACCTATACCTCCGAGCCATTAACCGAAGATTGCCATTTACTCGGAGAAATTCAGGTTGAAATTCAGGCTCAAGCCGATACCCCTAGTTTTGATCTCAGTGCGACTTTATCAGAAGTTTATCCCGATGGCCAAGTCTATAATTTTTCCCAAGGTTATCTTCGTGTTGATTCCAACAATTCTGCACAAACCCTTATTTTTTCCCTACAACCAACCTGTATGAAACTCCATCAAGGCAATGCTATTCGTCTGAGTTTAAGTGGTGCTTGTTTTCCTGCCTATGCAGTTAATTCAGGGCTGGATCAATTATTAGCAGAAACCCCTTTAATGGATTATCAAGTGATTACCTTAAAAGTTCAATCCGGTGGTTTAGGATTATCAAAAATTAGCTTACCGATTAGTTGCTAGATCTGGGATTTAACCTTTTTCTAGCAACCGTGATCGCTCCTAGACATTACATCCAATTTCCCACCAACACAAAGGGGGCCCAATAATAGGGATGCTGATATTTAGAGGAACGGAGTAAGGCCAGTTGTGCTTGGCGTAGAGCATCGGCTTTAGTCACATCGGGTTTATTAATGGCTTGATAAAATGCTGTCATTAAATCGGCGGTGGATTGATCTTGAATTGACCACAAGGTTGCTAAGGTACTTCTCGCACCTGATCGCACCGCAACCCCCGCTAAACCCAAGGCAGCACGTTTATCTCCCACGGCAGTCTGACAGGCACTTAAAATTAATAATTCGATGGGATTGCGAGATAGTTGATTTTTTTCTCGGAGTAATTGATCCAAATCTTTGACATTAATGCGTTTATCCCAGGTAATTAAAAAGGTCTGATCGGCTTGGGAGGAGAATTGTCCATGCGTTGCTAAGTGGACGACAGGAAAATCCTGTGCTTGCATTTGATCCTCTAGGCGATCGCGAGTAAAGGTTTCGTTTAGTAAAATATCAGCGGTCGTTAGGGCATCAATTTCTTTGACTTCTTTGGCAACACTCGGTAAGGGGTCAAATCCTAGTCGTGCTTCCGTTAAACCTCCCACTAAAACAGTAGATTGCTTGAGAGAAAGAGAACGGGGACTCAGCAGTTGTAAGCCCGGCGTTAAAGCCAAATTATATTTTTCAACTAAATACTGTTTGCCATCGTAGAGAGTCGCAACCGGAATTCCCCGTAATGCCCCATCTAAAACAAAGACTAAAGTTTTCACATTACTTTTGGCTAAATCCACTTCTGCGGGACGAATTAACCAATTGTAGAGATTTCGTTTTGGTTCAAAGGGGTCAAGGCTGGCAACATAGGGGTTGAGACTGGAAAATAATTGGTCAACGGTTTGTTCAATGGCGATCGCGCCCCCTTGTTCTGAAGGAGAGCTTTTCGCAGTGGCATAATAGCGTAAAGGTTGATTCGGCAAGGATAGGATAACGGCTAAGCGTTCGGGTAAGACAATGCCGTAAATCACTGCCGCCTGGGGATCAATTTGATCAATCTGTTGGGGTTTAGCTTCTAGACAGGCCTCTTGGAAAAAGTTATTTAACTCGGCCAACTGCAAGGATTCGATAATATCACGGGCTTTTTTCAGCGTTTCTTGATCAGGATTATCCGATTGCAACAATAAATCCACGTATTCTCGGTAAACAGGTTCTACCCCATCACGGAACGTATATTGAATATCGGGATTCGTAGTAACAATTTCTTGACGGAGCGATTGCAGCGTTTGATAAGCAAGATTATAGGCATTGAGTGCAGATGCATCTTGATTTTGCTTGCGATAAAGCCGTCCTAACTGCCACTGCCAACGGTAAGTACTATCGGGAAAATTGTAAGCCGAAATGCGGTGTAATGACTGCTTGGTGAAATTTTCTGCCTGCTTAATCTCTCCCTGTTGTTGCGCGATCGCGCCGAGATAACCCAGGGCATTAGCTTCATTTCTAACATCCCCTAACTGTTGAGCCTGTCTAAAAACCTGGGTTGTATTTTGCTCAATTTCATTTAAGGAAGGAATCTGGGCTGAAGCAAGAGCTTCCGTATTTAAAAACTGTACCGTGCGAGTCAAAGGCGGGTTTTGGGAAGGTTGACGATCCTGTTGATTTTTAATTTGGGTGATTTTTTGGAACGCAGGACATTGCTGCATTACAGGAGATAGGGCCGCGAGTTGACCTCTTTGGAGGGTATTCGTTGACTTCAACAATTGCAGACACATTAGCTCCTGAGTCAATTTTAATTGAGAAGTGAGAGACGTTTGACTCACAGGCAGTTTTGCCAGATCAGATTGAATTTCAGGAATTAACGGAGAAATCTCTTGCCATTGTTCCGTTTGGGTTAATAGAGCCAAAAGATTAATCTCGGCTTGCACCCTATTGAGAGATGAAGCGTTAGCAATGGCTTGGCGATAACAGGCAACCGCTTGTTGATAGTAGGAAAAATTTTCAGTTTGGGACTGGTCGGGAAGACAATATACCGATTGATTGGAAAACGCTTTGGGTTGGGTCGCGCTGTTTTTATTGCCTAACGCACGGGCCGTATTGCCTAAACTGAGATAAATAGGAGCGAGTTCACTCGGTTTGGCAACACCTTGACCGATTTCTAGGCTTTTTAATAAAACTTGTTCGGATTGTTCCGTTTGCCCGATCGCGCGTAGGACATTACCTAAACTGCGTAAACCAACTATTTGTAGTGAAACTGAGGGAGCTTTTGGTAAATTTTCCCATTGAGATGGCGTAATTTGACAATTTGGAGCCTGAATATCTAACGCAGTTAGCAATACCTGACAGGCTTTGGGATATTGCCCTAAATCTTGCCAGGCTTGGGCTTGATTGATACGGCTTTGCATTACTCCTGTGGGATTAGCGATCGCTTCATTGAGTTGGATGGCCTGTTGCCAAGTTTTAACCGCCGTTTCTGGTTCCCCTGTGGCTAGTTGACCTTGACCTTGAATGTCTAACGTTGCGGCCAAAATACGCTGTTGTTCTAAAGTTTGCGGTTGACTTTCTAATAGATTTAAACTTTCTGTGATCGCCTGTTTGGCCGGTTGCCATTGTCCTAATTTTTGTTGGGTTAGGGCTAAATTACTTAACGCCATCGCCTGATTTAAGCGATCGCCTTGACTCGCAAATAATTGTGCTGTTTTTTCCCAAGTATTTTTAGCCTGCTCAAACTGTTGGTTTTGATAAAACGTTTTTCCTTGAGTAATTAATTCTATCGTTGATTCCAAAACTGGCTTTGACCAAGATACCTGAGTTAACAGTACGGGCAAAATGAGAGCAGTTAAAAAACAAGCCACGACCATCAGACGCGATCGCTGAAAAAAAGAGCCAAATAAAATCTTTAACATGACGTAAATTTTATTAAAAAAATTTTTTATTTTAATTAATTGATTATTTTGCATAGCTTTTCTATTTTCTGTTTATTTTAAAAATGGATTAATTGTAAATGAATAAAATTTATAAAATTAATTAATAACCTTACGGTAAAGAACAACCCGATAATTGACGCTGCACCCGTTGCATTCCCATTGCCCTTGGCTCATAGGCAACTAACACCACTTTCCCCCGTTGATTAAATAGCCAACCTTGAGCAGGCGCGATCGCATGGTTACTTGTTTGAGAAGAAATAACGTTAGAACTGAGATTAGAAGAAAGCTGCTCAGTTGCCATGCTGGGGGCGGGTTCTACTAATCCCACTTGAACCGCCTTGCTATTAAGATCTTCGTAAACATTGGGGGGTAAACCACCTCGTCCGACGAGGGTTAATTGACTCGATGTTCCTCGACGACAAGCATTTTCAGCAATCAAAGTATTGGGATCGACGACCTGTTCAGGTAAGCTAACTAAGCTTTGAGTGGGATTAATGGTGGTATTGAGTTGAACTCGACCTGACGCACCAAACTCTGAACTTGCATCAATGTTATTGCTTCGGTTCCCCGCGATCGCCCGACCTTCTGCAATCCCAAAAATACCTTGAGCATTAATAATAATATTGCCCCCTTTTCCCCGTTCTGCCTTGGCAATAATATTGCTACCATTCACGCTAGACGGTAAAAAAGCCGAGACTAAAGGGCTATTAATCGTCACGTTACCGCCATTGGCATCTCCCGTGGCTTTAGCCGAAATCAAGCTTTCATTTTGCATTAACAAAAAATTATTGAGATTAAGGGTAATATTTGCACCATTAATGCCTGTTTTTACTGTTTCAGCCGTCAGAAAACCATTGTCTAAAAAGACGCGATCGCCATCAATACTTAAATTTCCTGCTTGGCCCAAAGAACTACTAACAGTTACCTGCGCCCCATTATTAACTCGTAAGTCACCCGTTTCAATGGTTAAATTCCCTGCGGTTCCCCCATTGCTCGCTTCAACTAATAAGCCGCCATTGCCTGATAATTCAATCAAATTAGCCGCCTTAACGTTAACATTTCCCGCTTGACCCGTTTCGGTAGAGGCAGTAATCCGAGCCTGATTAACTTGTAACGATCCCACATTAAGGGCTAAATTACCCGATTGACCTTGAGGGCTGGTGACACTCACTTGTGCGCCATTGGAAAGAGTCATTTGTTCTGTATTTAAGCTTAAATTTCCCCCAGGGCGAAGACCTAAACCTTGGGCTGTTATCAGACTGTTAACCCCGTCTAAATAGATTCTCTTGGTTGCATTAATGGTCAAATTTCCCGCTATTCCTGATGACTCTCCTTCTGAGTTAACCGTAATTCCTCCTCCATTTTGAATACTTAACGTTCCTGTATTGATGGTGATACTGCCCGCATCCCCAAAAGAAGAGGTCGAAGCCGAAATCCCTGTAAGACCCTCTAGTTCGCCAGTTATTGGATGAGTGATTATCGGATTGCTATTGAAAAGGGAAACGGAATTAGAGGCATTAATCACAATATTTCCGCCAGAACCCGTTGCTACAAAGTTTTCTTGTCCCGTCGTGCCATATGCCGAAGATGCATTAATCGATCCGTAATTACTTAGAATTAAATTTTTAGTATCAATGATAATATTTCCTGCTTTCCCGAACGCAACGGCCGCACTGACGATAGCAGTCGGGATCCTAAAAGGAAGACTAGCGGGATCGAATCCTGTAATAGTGGCCGATTCTGAAGCGTTAATTCTAATATCCCCGCCATCTCCTTCTCCGACGCTAAGAGAAAGCATTTGCGCTCCATTGTCCATAAGAAAACGTTTTGAGGTCAAGGCAATATTTCCTGCATTTCCTGTTCCATAGGTAATGGTTGTAATATTCCCTGAAAAGGCATCAGGAGGAGGAATATCTACAATTTCAATTGCATCCGTTGCGTTGAGGGTAACGTTACCGCCAGCTTCGGTTCCAAATGTTTCAGCCGATAAAAGTGAACCTTCTAAGAGTCGAATATTATTACCTGTGAGTTGAATCGAGCCGCCGCGATCGCCACTGGTATAAATCCGACTACTGCGAGACAAAGAAATATCGCCTAATGGCAGATTATTGGGAAAATTTAAGCTAAAAGTATCATTATTAAGATTTAATCCAACTGCACCTGTTCCTGCTACGCTACCAATTTCAACCCGACCGCCCAAAGCATTTAACTGGCTATCAGTTAAGCTGACATTCCCCCCCAGTAAAATCAAACTCTTACCATCAGCAACTTGTAACCCAAAGGTATCGGCCGTTCCAGTTGGACTATAGGCATCAATACGCTGTCCTGCAAGGTCTTTGGTGGAATTTAGGCTAATCGCACCTGGACGTAATCGATTAAAAATAAAAGCCGATGGATTAACGGTTAATAAGGGCGGCACTTCAGGATTCGTGGCACTAAAAACCCCTTGATTGCCAAATTGAATGGCATTAGCCGTTGTCGCAATGAATGAACCCCTTAAATCCAAAGAAGCATTAGGGCCAAAAATAATTCCATTCGGATTGAGGAGAAATAAATTAGCCTCTCCGCCCATTACGCCTAGCCGTCCTAAGATAGAAGACGCATTTGTTCCTGTAACGCGATTAATAATATTGCTAATTCCCGTTGGATTGGTAAAGTAAACCCCTCGGCCTTCTCCTACATTAAATTCTGAAAAGCTGTGAAATAGGTTGCCTCCCCGAATCGCGCCTCCGTCAATGCGATCGCTTAAGACTCCATTGATCACCAGATTGGGCGTAACAACAGAATGTTCACTCCCTAACGTTGCATCGGGCCTGACTTGGGCAGTAACAGGCGAAATAAAAATTCCCCACACCAAATAAGATAGCGATAGAGGAATCTTGATCCAAGGATGCCAATTGAGAAACATTAATCCCTTAAGAAGACTTAGAAGAGAAGCTGAATAATAAACTTATTCAAGCAGGGTTTCAAAATAACATATAGTATTTATCCTTAAACTTCAAGCTAAACTATCTCAAGCTCTTATTAGGGTTACAAAGCTTAAGTATCAATCGATTCAGCCTTTCTCATTGATCAAATCTCCCCATCGCAAACTTGATCAATATTGGATGAATTTTTATTAAGCAATCACAATCTTATTACAGGGGCATTGCATCTGCATCATCCCATTAACCACACAGCAGCCTCTTAATGCGACAGATAAATCGGATGTAGGATCTAACTTAAGCTAACTTAAAAAAGCATCATCAATTCCAAAATGTCCGTGATTCAACAGATTACTTCATTGGGGATTTTGTTGAACTTCCGATTGACTGACATAGCACTACTACCATGCAATTTCAGCAATGATTTTTACCAAAATGGAGATTGTCAAGTCACGATGGTTGACTATCAAAGGAAAACTCTATAATTTAAAAATATCAATCATTCTTCTTCGTGAAGTGCGACAGTGCATATGACTACACAACCAGATCGAATCATTATTTTTGACACCACGCTACGAGATGGGGAACAATCCCCTGGGGCAACCCTTACGGTTGAAGAAAAACTGACGATCGCGCGCGCACTTTCCCGACTTGGCGTTGATGTTATTGAGGCAGGATTTCCCTACGCAAGCCCTGGCGACTTTGAAGCGGTTCAAAAAATTGCCCAAACCGTTGGAACTGAAAATGGCCCTACCATTTGTGGTTTAGCGAGAGCCACTCAAAAGGATATTAAAACGGCCGCTGAAGCCTTAAAACCTGCGGCTAAGCCCCGTATTCACACCTTTTTGGCAACTTCCGATATTCACTTGGCTTATAAGTTGAAGAAAACCCGTCAAGAAGTTTTAGAAATTGTGCCGGAAATGGTCGCCTATGCCAAATCTTTTGTGAATGACGTAGAATTTTCGCCTGAAGATGCAGGACGGAGTGATCCGGAATTTTTGTATCAAGTCCTAGAACGCGCGATCGCGGCAGGGGCCACAACTATTAACATTCCCGATACGGTTGGTTATACAACGCCTGGGGAATTCGGGGCTTTAATTCGTGGCATTAAAGAAAATGTCCCGAATATTGATCAAGCCATTATTTCCGTACATGGTCACGATGACTTAGGCTTGGCCGTTGCCAACTTCCTAGAAGCCGTAAAAAACGGAGCCAGACAACTCGAATGTACCATTAACGGTATTGGCGAACGGGCAGGAAATGCAGCCTTAGAAGAATTAGTAATGGCTCTCCATGTGCGTCGTTCCTACTTTAATCCCTTCTTAGGTCGTTCCGCCGAATCCACTGAACCCTTAACCAATATCGACACCAAGCAAATTTACAACACCTCGCGTTTAGTGTCTGATTTAACGGGAATGATGGTGCAACCCAATAAGGCGATCGTGGGAGCCAATGCTTTTTCCCATGAGTCAGGAATTCACCAGGATGGCGTTCTCAAAAACAAATTAACCTACGAGATCATGGATGCGGAATCCATCGGCTTAACCCATAATCAAATTACTTTGGGTAAACTCTCAGGCCGTAATGCTTTCCGTACTCGGTTGAGTGAATTAGGGTTTGAACTCAGCGAAACGGAACTGAATAATGCCTTCTTACGGTTTAAGGAAGTTGCCGACAAACGCAAGGAAATTACCGATTGGGATTTAGAGGCGATCGTTAATGATGAAATTCGTTGCGCGCCTGAAATGTTCCGCTTAGAGTTGGTACAAGTTTCCTGTGGCGATAATTCCCGACCCACCGCAACGGTAAGTATCCGCACGCCCGACGGTCAAGAATTAATGGATGCCGCCATTGGGACAGGCCCTGTTGATGCAGTGTATAAAGCCATTAATCGGGTGGTGAATATTCCCAACGAGTTGATCGAATTCTCGGTTAAATCCGTTACGGAAGGGATTGATGCGTTAGGGAAAGTCACCATCCGCTTACGTCATGAAGGCAAAATTTATGCAGGCTACGCGGCCAATACGGACATTATTGTTGCCTCAGCCCGTGCTTATTTGAGTGCGTTAAATCGTCTTTATGCGGCTTTAGAAAATCGGAAAAAATCTTCAGAAGCTAAAGAAGTTATTACGGCTTCTCTCTAAAGTTTATAAACTGTGGCGTTTAGAAAACTCCTTTCATCATTAGAAGGGAGTTTTTTGTTGGCCTATAATAATGGCTAAACAATGGAAAAATTTTTATTAAATTGAAGTTTATAAATTACTATTGCAGTATTTTCTAATCGATTTACCAACTATTCAGGTACTTCTTTTTACTTGATATCAGCAAAAGTTAATCTGATGAGAAAACGATGACTTTATCAAGAATCATTAAATTGATAACGTTTTTGGCTAATTAATTTTCTGGCTAAGTTACGATTAAGTTAAATCAATATTTTAATCCCTAACCAAAGTTCTGGAGGGTTTAATAATGGACAAAGATACAAAATTTGCCTTATTAGTTGCAGGCGTTCCTATTTTAGGATTGCTGTATTGTGCTTTCATTTTAGCTTTTATGTTTTCTGTTCCTGAAGCGAAACATCACCCGATCATTTTAGCGACTATCTTCGCGATCGCGCCTTCTCTGATTTCTGGTTTCGTTTGGTTACGCTCTTCGGCTAAAGCAAGAAATAAAGAGCAAATTGGTTTATGATCATTAGAAACAATTAACGTTAATTCTAGGTTTCTGCTGATTGTTAAATAGAAAATAGATAAAGCGTTAATTCATTTCTTTATGGGATAATGATTGCTTATTTTTTTCGTGCTTGTGTAACATTGCTATTGGTTGTAGTCTTAACGGCTTGCCAAGCGAAAACGGCTCCCTTGGAATTTGCACCGGATGGAAATATTGTTCAAAAGGCGATCGCGCTACAACTCGAACATACCCAAACCCGCCTCAGTCAACAACTAAAAGCCACGTTACCGAAGATCGACCTCAAAAAAATTCAGGTTAAAACCATTGAACCCATTGTTATCTCTGAATTACCCGCCTATCATCTTCAGGGAACCTATAACGTAACCCTCACTCTTCCCCGTCAAACTGTTACCCAAAAGAACAATCCCTTTGAAATTTATTTACAACGTCAAGTAGAAGGAAAAACTTGGCGTTTATTAGAGCGAGAAGTTAAAAATGGGCAATACGGAGAAACCCAATGGGCAAGCTATTTAATTGAAGCTGATGACCTAGATTTAGAGTTAGAAGAAACAACTTAAGGATTGCAATAGGAACAGTAGCTAGGATCAGCCGTTTTAATACTATTAGGAAATAGCTGTTCTTGTTGAAAATTGCAACGATGACATTGATAAATTTCCGCCAAAATTAAGGAGGTCGGTGTATTACACCACGAACAGGGCAAACCTAATTTCCTGTCATAAATATCAAATCCAGGAGAGTGACATTCTGGACAAAATTGATTGAGTTTTTTAATTAAATTTTCAGTCGCTTTTTTAATAACTGTCATGCGAGTTGGGTTATACATGGCCCGCATATCGGTTTCTAAATGCGCTTTTTTATCAGGCGATTCTTGTAAAACTAACTCAACAATTTTTACTAATTCTTCTTGGGATTGAATTCCTTTAAAAATTTGTTCGGGATGCTGCGTATCAGGATCAAACATGACCACTAATGCATGGTCAGGAAACCCTATTTTTTCAGCAAAATCGAGGGTTTCTTCAACTGTTTTAACGGTTTGATGATTATGGTTCGTTTCAGTAGATAAATCTTCCCCGTAAATGATCAAATCATGTTGTTTATCCAGTAATAATACAATCTCCCGATTAGCAGAAATAAAGGGAAAAGCAGGATGGGGCGCAAAGCTGCCTTCACTCGCGATCGCCAAAGATTCCCCTGTTTTTTCTAAAATCGCTTCTGCTTTCAATCGAGCCGCTTCGATCTGAGTACCTCGGCGTTTAATATCACGGGTAAATGTCCCAAACTGATCCGTATCGAAATCTTGGGGAACAATTACGTTTAAATTAAAAGCGCCCGTTAGTAGGGGAGCAATTACTTGTTCTTTGTGATGTTTAGTCGCGATCACAATAGTTCTGTTTTGAAACCAGGGAGAATCTGTCATTATTAATTACTTTAATGATTACCCTACAGTTTGGTCATTTTAACTCAGGTTACAGCGATCGCGATTTATCTCCTACAGATTACCGAAACCTTTTTTCTTTTTCTCCTTTTTCTTCTTCACTTTGCCACCACCAGCGTTATAGCCCCGAAAACCAGGCGGCATTTTGTTCCCCATCCCAGGCATTCCGCCGCCCATACCAGGCATCCCCATTCCGGGCATTCCCATTCCACCCATCCCAGGCATTCCTCCTCCTCGTCCCATTTGTTGCATCATGGTACGCATACGAGTGAAATTGGTAACTAATTTAGAAACATCCGCTTCACTGTGGCCTGATCCGCTAGCAATACGACGACGACGACCAGGAGACTTAGCCAGTAAATCAGGATTTTTTCGTTCCTCCACCGTCATGGAATTGATCATCGCTTCGGTGCGTTTCAGTTCCGTTTCACCCTTTTCGATATCGCTACTACTTAATTTATTAAGACCAGGAACCATCTTCAGCAATCCCCCCAATGACCCCATATTTTTCATAAAGCGCATTTGCTTGAGGAAATCATCGAAGTCAAAACTGGCTTCCATGATCTTGGTCTGCATTTTTTCTACATCGGCAATATCAATTGCTTCCTGGGCCTTTTCAACGAGGGTTAGCACATCCCCCATGTTGAGAATGCGGCTAGCCATCCGATCAGGGTAGAACGGTTGCAGAGCCTCAACTTTTTCTCCAACCCCAACAAACTTAATGGGTTGACCCGATACCTGACGCACCGATAAAGCAGCCCCACCTCTGGTATCCCCATCTAATTTGGTTAAAATTGCGCCCGTAATGCCAATTTTATCCTGAAAAGTGCGGGTTAAGTTCGCTGCTTCTTGCCCTGTCATGGCATCTACAACCAACAAGGTATCGTCAGGCTTAACGGTTTCCTTAATGCGAGCCAATTCGGCCATCATTTCCGGATCAATCTGTAAACGCCCTGCCGTATCAATCAGAACCGTATCAACGCCTAATTCCTTCGCTTTTTCCACACCTTGACGAGCAATTTCAACGGGATCAGTATCGGTTCCCATCTCAAACACAGGCACATCAATTTGCTGACCCAGGGTAATTAACTGATCAATTGCCGCAGGACGGTAAACATCAGTTGCAACCATCAAGGCACTACGTTTTTCTTTGCGGAGATACAAAGCCAATTTTGCCGTTGCAGTGGTTTTCCCTGTCCCCTGTAACCCTGCCATCAGAATGACGGTTGGTGCTTTCTCTGCTTGGGCGAGGGGAACATTGCTTTCCCCCATCACCTTGACTAATTCGTCATAAACAATTTTGATGAACTGCTGACCTGGGTTAACGCCCGAAATAACCTCTGCACCCAGGGCTTGCTTCTCAACTTCTGCAATAAAAGCTTTAACAACTTGTAAGTTTACGTCCGCCGACAGTAGGGCACGACGAACTTCCTGTAGCGCGTCTTGGATATTATTGGCAGAGATTTTATCCTGACCTCGGAGTTTTTTCCAGGCATCCTCTAGGCGTTCAGCGAGAGCATCAAACATAATTTTTCGGTTAAGGAATTTAAAGCAGCTTTAACTAGCATATCCTTAATGCTGATAGGGTGACAATTAGAAACGCAGAGAGCGCGATCGCTAGATTTTAACTGTTGGAAATTGACGGAAACGACGAATACCAAAGCCAACCATAAACGCGATCGCTAGAGTAATCACCATATAACCCAAACTCACTAAACGGGCAAACAACGGAGGATGTAAACCTTCTACCTCAATTTCTTTCCCAAGTTGTAAGGGTTTAGCCTGAGCATTAGTAGGAACGGTAACAATAACTTGATGGGGTGAACCATCGAAAAATTGCTCTTGCCAACTAAACTGTCCTTGATCATCGGTTTTAGCGTGAGTCGTAAAAATAACGCGATCGCCTTCTAATTGCTTAGCTTGGATCATCAACGCTAAATCGGTTAGAGGTTTTTGAGTTTCGGGATTAATGGCTTTAACTTGAAAATTAGCGAGTTGTCCGACAACGGCATTGTCATCTCCTGAAAGTTGCACGTTTAATCCTGCGGTTTTGCCCTGATTCGTTAATACTTTTGTTTCAGAATGATCGTGATCATGATGGTGGTGGTGAGAATGAACCGAAGGTAATTCTGCACTGATATTAATCCACAATAAGGCTGCGATCGCGATTACCGTTACCCCACTTAACAATAAACGAACCCGTTGGGGCGCAATTTCTCCGGTTTGAGTTTTCTCCCTCGCACCGATAATCCAACCGCCTGTAAAGCCAACCAGTATTAAAATACTAAGTAAAATTAAGTAATTTCGGTACTTAGCAGCATTCTCGGCAATAGAAAACGTTAAATCTTGCTGAAAAGGCTCAAACGCATTGGCAATTAAAGGCTTAATATCTGCTTTGAGAGTATATTCTCCTCGAATGGGTAAACTTTGTTGAAATTCTACAGAACCCGTTGTGCTGGTTTGCGTTAATTCTAAAAGAGTCGTGCCTTCTACCCAGGGAAAGTCGGTTGAGAACCAAGGCGATCGCGGCGGAGTTAATAAAGTTAGATGAATTTGAGCATTCTGTAATGGCTGATTGCTGGAATTTAAGGCTTGTAGCTTAAAACGGACGGGTTGCTGTTCAGCACTTGCGGTTGCATCAAACGGACGAATTGCTTCTAAGGTCGGCTCTGTTATTAATTGCAAAGATGGTTGGGACGCTTGGGAAAAAACGCGATCGCCAAAACCAAAATGACCCATCAGACAAATCAAGCTGACGAGGCAGGCAAGTTTTAAATATTTCATTATTTTAATTTGCAAAAATTCCAGCTTAATGACAAGACACCGTTAAGGTATTGTGGCGTAAAGAATGGGCTGCATTATGGGCCGCAGGGTAGCTGGAAAAATAGACTGTCCAGAGGGTTAATCCACACAAGGAGAGGAATAAAATACTCTGTACAGGAGTAGATAGGGTTAAACGAATTGCCCGTTGAGTAGTTGCAGAAAAAGCTTGACTTGTCATCTTGTACCTCGCAGATGAAAAAAATTAGGGAGGATTAACTCGGCGGGCATCCTGACTTTTCAATTATTTCATTGAATTTACAGTTGCGGGACAGTGTTGGACTTTCACCAAACTTTCCCCGTTACCTTTGATGGCTGTTCCCCACCAAAACCGAATCTGCTTAGTATATCACTCCTCTTTACTTGCCTATATTAAGTTTTGAACGGTGCTTAATTCTCTGTCCGATTGCTTAGCAGTCAGAATCATCATCTCGAACAGATCGTTTAGGAGCGCATCACAACATGGCAAAATGTTAACAGACTTTAACGAGACACCCTAACTCATCAAGCTATTACCCATGACTTCGGTTTCTGATTGTTTTCAAGCCCTCCGCGATTGCCAACAATGTGCATTAATTCCGTTTATTACCGCAGGCGATCCCGACTTAGCAACGACAGCAAAAGCATTACGCATTCTTGACCAAGCAGGGGCAGATTTAATTGAGTTAGGGGTTCCCTATTCCGATCCTTTAGCAGATGGGCCAGTGATTCAAGCTGCTGCCACCCGTGCTCTACAAAAAGGAGTCAAGTTAGAGGATGTCTTGGGCATTGTCAAAGAAGCCAAAGCCGAAATTAAAACCCCGATTATTCTTTTTACCTATTACAATCCGATTTTTTATCGGGGTGTGGAAGTCTTTTTGCAACAAGTGGTTGAAGCAGGCGTTAAAGGCTTAGTTGTTCCTGATCTCCCCCTTGAAGAGTCAGAGAACCTGATTAAACCTGCGGCAGAAATGGGTGTGGATTTAACCTTATTAATTGCGCCCACTAGTCCGATTGAACGAATTCAGGCGATCGCGAAACAATCCCAAGGTTTTATCTATTTAGTGAGCGTGACAGGGGTAACAGGAATGCGGACTCAAGTGGCCACTAGAGTGGAAGAATTAATTACCAATATTCGGCAAGTGACGGATAAGCCTGTT
>CAYZWO010000038.1:2011-33613 GCA_964482215.1 uncultured bacterium | reverse complement strand
ACCAGGCCAAGGAGAGCTGCCCGATCTTTCCGGCACAGCAATCAGTTCTCCATTAAACAATTCGTAGAGTTGTTCTGAATCATCTTCGTAGGCTAAGTATTCATCAAAGCTTTTAAAACGGGATTGGAGGGCTAACATACGCTGCCATTTTTTTGATTGAATGCTATCTATCTTAACGAATTTACCGCGATCGCTCTGTCTTTGTTACCGATTGTTCAAATAGCAATAAACAATTTTAATTATTAAGAAACTGCTCAAAATCGGGCACAGTAACCCATTGTTTTTGCTCATTCGATTGGTGGGTTAAATCCATTAATAATTGGGAATAAACGCCCTCTTTTAAGGAAGGAACTAAAGATTTGCCTTGATCAATACCTTCTACCCAACGATCAATTACCCGAAGAAAGGGGGCTAAACGACCATCTGTAAAAACTTGAGGAAAGGCTAAACGTTTCGGAATTTCGATTTCTGTTAACGGTTTGCCCGCAGGAGCCGCCATTAATCGGAATCCGTGTACATAATCCTTGAGATTATCGCTCCCTAAAACGAGGGTTCCTTTATCGCCATAAATCTCAATCCAATGCCCCCGTCCTTCGTAGGTTACGGAACTTAACGACACTTGACAGGGAATGTTATTCGCCAATTCCAGTAAAAGTAAGCAGGTATCATCCGCCGTCACGGGTTTTAGTTGATTGTTGTCACTAGGATCGGGACGTTCGGGAATGGCACAACTGAGATGGGCACATAGCCGTTGAATCGGCCCAAAGAGCCAAGCAATATAATCAAAAGCATGGGAACCGATCGCGCCTAAAGCACCACCACCTTTTTCCTGTTGAGCATACCAATTCCAAGGACGCTCAGGATTCGCTCGACTAGTGACTAACCAATCAATTTTAATGAGGCGAATATTGCCCACATAGCCCTGTTCTAAATATTCCGCCAACAATTGCCAGGCAGGAACAAAACGAAATTCAAAATCAGCGATCGCGGTTACGCCTTTTTGTTTGGCTAAATGGTAAAGCTCACGGGTTTCTGTTGCCGTCAGCGTCATCGGTTTTTCGAGTAACAAATGCTTACCCGCTTCTAGCACCTGTTTGGCCATGTCGTAATGCAAAAAAGGGGGCGTAGCAATACTCACGGCATCCACTTCAGAGAGTTTCAGCAGTTTCTCCAATTGGTTGTGGGCATGGGGAATATGGTAAGTGTCCGCGATCGCTTTGGCTTTACCTAAATCATGGTGATAAACTGCCACTAATTCTGTGCGGGGATGGTGTTGAAAGCCTGGAATATGAATGGCTTTTCCAAAACCTGTCCCGACTACTGCCACACCAATTTTTGAATCTTTCATAACCCTTACTTTGCACTACAAAAAGCGTGATAGCCAATCAATTTATAAATTAATTTAGCGGTTGAAAATTCTGATACGACCGAATCGACGACGGGAGCTAATTCCATCACATCGCAACCGATTACCTCATGGGTTTCAAACACTCGTCTTAAAAACCGTAGGGTTTCATACCAGCCCATGCCGCCTGGTTCGGGTGTACCAACGCCTGGAATTAGGCTAGGGTCGATGCCGTCCACATCGATGGTGATAAAAACTTTTTGTGTTTTAATTTGACTAATCGCTTTTTCAATCCATTGCGGATCAAACGCCATTTCTCTGGCCCAAATTACAGGAATATTATTGGCCTTAATTAAATCTGCTTCTTCTTTACAAATTGCCCGAATACCTACAGGTAAGGTGGGTAAACCCATTTCTAAGACTCGACGCATGATACAGGCATGATTGTGCAGAGACCCTTCAAATTCATAGCGCATATCTCCATGAGCATCGATTTGTACCACCGTAAAGGGTTCATCTAGGGCTTGTTGATAGGCTCGCACCAGTCCCGTCGTAATGGCGTGTTCTCCCCCAATGCCCACCACAAATTTTTGATCTTGGATGAGTTGCGCGATCGCGGCTGTGGTTTCCGATAACATTTCTTCCGCCGTCAAATCAGGTCGAGAACGGGTATCGGCAATGTAGGGAGCGGTGTAAATACCGACTTCATGGCAGGTTTCTTTTTGCAATTCTTCGTCGTAGGCTTCGAGTTGATCGGACGCTTCTAAGACCGCATCGGGGCCATACTCACACCCTTTTCGATAAGTGGTAGTAGCTTCGTAGGGAATGGGAACAATGACGGCTTTAGCAGTTTCGTAGGGTGTTTCTGCTTCGGAGCCAAGAAATTGTTTAACGGTCGGGCGCGTTTGTAAAAGCATGGGTTTCTGTCAAATCATCCAAACCGTATGATAACGGATCTGTTGAACCATCCGCGATCGCGATTATCGAAAAGGGATCGACAAGAGTAAAGCATTGACCTGATTTCTTAAAATTATTTTTATCGTTTACCTTTAGAGTTAAATTAAACCTTTGCTTTTGTATTTTAAATCAGTAATTATGTCTTCTAATATACCGACCAACAGAAAACCGAATTTATTTTTACGAGCTTTTCGGAAATATCATCGAATTTTAGCCATCATTCTCTGTCTCCCCTTATTGCTGACTGTTATCACAGGAATGGCTTATACCATTGTGGTTGATTGGTTTGGACAAGGTGATGCAGGATTCTTATTACTTAAATGGCACACCTTAGAAATTATTCACTTAGAAAAGTTTTATCCCGTTCTCAATGGTTTGGGCTTAGTTGGACTACTCATTACAGGCATAACGATGACTGGCCTATTTAAAAAGCGTCCTGCTAGTGATTAAAACTGGAAATTAATCATCAGAAAATAGATAATATTAATGGTTTGCTGGTATTAAAGTTTGGTCAAAATTTACTCACTGTAATTCCGCAAATCGACATTTGTAGCATTTTTGTAGCATTAATTAAATCTTAAATAATAAGGACATCAACCGATGAAACGTCGTGAATTTGTTACTTTAGTCGGAGTTGGCGGCGCGATCGCCTGCTTACCAGAAGCAGTAAACGCCCAGTCTGCCGCAACCAAGCAAAAACGCTCCGATGGCTTCGTTCCAGTTGGCACAGTCAAAGAGCTTAATCAAAAAGGTGAATTGCTCAATAAAAAGTCTCCTGTCGGCCCTTTGTTATTAGTTAAAGATTCAGGCTCTAATACGATTAGGGCTGTTAATCCAAGCTGTACCCATAAAGGCTGTACGGTGAAGTGGGAAAAAGGTCAAAATAATTTCGTTTGTCCCTGTCACTCAGCAACTTTTTCCTCAGCAGGCGCAGTGGTTAAAGGCCCAGCCGATGAAGCTCTGAAAACCTATCAAACCAAAGTTGAAGGCAATGTGATTTTAGTCAAAGCTTAATATCTGAATATCTGAGGAGCGGTGAACGCCAGCTTTAGCAAAAATGTGTTTAACATAACCTTCGGGACTCTCTGAAGAAACCCAGACGGATAAATTAGGATATTTGGCGGCGGCTCTTTCCCTGTCTTCGTGACCTTCTAAAACAAAAATGGCTTAAGGTTGGCTGAGAACTGTTTCAATAATATGACGGAGGTTTTCTTCAGATGTTTCCTAAGGGTGAAAAATCTTGATTAAAAGTTTATAAATTAGGAGGTTCGATACGTTAGATCTATGCTCAATTAAAGTTTAGATTTGTTTCACTGAATTAACGCGATCGCTGAAATAACGTAAAATCATTCCAAATTATAAAGTTTGATTTTGGGAATTAATTAAGTGAATAAAACGAGAATCATGGCGAATTTTATCAAAGTCAGTGCCTGTTTTTGCATCTTCTAAATATTGAGAATCTAGGTTAATTGCTTGCGTTAAGTCTTCAACGGCGAGATCAATAATTTTCTTGTAAAGCATAGGCACAAGCTCTGTTGAAATAAGTATTGGCATAATCAGGTTTAATTTTCAAAGTGTCGTCATAGGAGGCGAACTTGCTTATTTATAGTCTTCTTAAAATTAATAATAACTATACTTTCGCCTGACCAATATTTTCTAAAATGCGGTTCAGCAAACTCGATAAAATCGCATCAAGATTACTATATTGAGTGGCAATATCGCCTGTTAATCGTCTGGTTTCATCCTTAGACTTATTGACTTCTGTTTCTGAGGACTTATTGCAAATTTGTTTTAGACGATCAAGATCTCTTCTAATCATTTCGAGAGTTCTTTTTGCTTGCCCAAGCTCAATGGTGTTTACTTCAGGTAAATTTTCAATTCCTTTTTCAATTTCTGTACAATTTCTTTCCATTTCCCCTGGCATTCTAACTAATAATGAATGGATAAACTTTGTATCCTGCAAAAATCCCAGAAGTTCATGATTTTTATCTGACAAAGCTTTTGCAACTCGGACATTTGCTGAAACTTCCGCATAGGCTCTTGTTAAAGATGCTAATTGAGGAAAACCTAATTGTATTTTTTCTTCAAGTTCCTTAACTTGTTGCTGTAAATCTTTTAGTTTTTGTCGATTATGTGGTAAAAAACCAACATCTAGAGTATCACAGGTTTCTTTGATGGTTTTTAAACTACCAACAACAGTGGGCACTAGTGCTAAAGTCTCTCTAATTTCCATTGAATTTCATTTCTTAATAGTTAGAATTCGTCACTGCTTATAACCAATGACTTTGTTTTATACAAATCTCGACGCAATTTCCAGTAGGAAGACCAAGCTACTGCATTGAGATACTCATCGCTATCGGAACGGGATTTTAACGATTCTACATTTTTTTCATACATTTTATAAATGGAATCAGCGATTTGAGATGCTTCGGAGTATTTTTTCTCATTAATTAATTCATCGTATTGTCGTGAAGCCTCATCCATTGGAATCAGTAAATTAGGTTTCTTCTCAAAATTCATTATGCCTTGAATTAAAGGATTCACATCATACCAAATTTGCATTTCTTCTTTATTGTCAAAAAATACATATTCTAATATATAGCCACTAAATAATAAATTACGATAATCCTCTCTGTTTTTAATTGCTTTTGTTTTGTGGACTTCAATCAATAAACCCCATTCACTGCGTGCAATAGCACGTAAAAAAGAAGCTTGTTCGTCTCTAAAAACCTTTTGCACTAGTTCTTTGGTAATTTGTACTACCTGATCTGTCGCTTGCATTTCACGGATAAATATAAAAGAGTGTAGAAAAATAGACTGAACTAATCTAATTAATTGTCGAATATTTCCACCACTCATTAGACAAATTTCTTCCACAACTTCTGCACTTTCAAAAATATCTGATTCCCAGTTTTTATTCGACTTAGAGGATAAAATACGCCTATAAATTATTTCTTTTAAAAATTTTATTCCTTGTTCAAAAATTTTTCCATCAGGAGTTTTAACCATTACTGTCGGAAGAACAAATGGTTGGTTGTCATAAATATATCTAATGTCTGTAGCACGAAACGAATAAAGCAAAGAAAGAGGAATTGTATAAACAATATGACAATTTAATCTTTTTAGTAAGTTAGCATGACCAAAGAAAATTTTTTCACCACTTGAAAATGAAATCTTATCTAAGTCATCAAGAATAAAAACTAATGGGAATTGACCAAAGTTTATTTTTTCAATAATTTGATTAATTGCATCAATTAGAACTAGAGAATAGGGATTTATAATTTCTTGCAATTCCTCCTTTTTTGAAAAACTTCCAATCCTACTATTTATTACCATTAACTGGTAAAAAATATTGCTAACACTTTCAGCTTCTAGGTTTTCAATATTAATATTTTTTTTAACGCCTAATTTTTCTAAGTCATCCCAATGTCTTCTAATCCAAAGAAAAAAAGGCTCAAGGTTAATACTATGTAAATTTAAAGCATTTAATAAAATATAAGTAGATGCAATTAAGATGTCTGTGTAATTAGTATTTGTTATGTCAATATAATCCGCGATACTTGCATAAATAACAAAATAGCCTTGTTGTTCTAAATAATCTTTTAACCGTAATAATTCTGTTGATTTTCCTGTACCTCGATGTCCAGCATAGAGTTGGTAAGTAGTTTTATTATTTATACTAGTAATAGTTTTACCTATTTGTCTGATAACACTAGTATCTCCTCGTACAGGATCTAGATTGACATACGAAGAATTTCCCGCAGACAGAGGGAACAAAGTAAATGCATCATAAAGCTCAGGATATAAATTGGCTATGGGAGCTTGAGACATAACAGAGAATAGAGCTAAATTTACTTAACTTGCATTACCACAATCTAATTTTAATCTTTATTTTACTGATCGCAAATCGACATAAGCCTCATCCCCCGCAGGCAAGGGCTGAAAAGGATCAAACGCATTATATAAATTGGTGATTAAATCTTGAGACACGGGATTAAAACTCTTCTTTTACTCATTTTATTTTAGTTCTCCTCACGCGATCGCGCATTTAGCACATTTACCCCCATCGGTTAGTGGAGAGAAAGGAGTTACCCCTAGCTCAGTGTGACCTAGCGAAAATCTGCCATTGACGGAATTTGAGAATGGGAAACTGAAGGAAAAAATCGAGATGGGGAAAGCTTAGGTATTAGCAGGGATAAATTATTGTTTCTCGTTGAAAAGGCTAGAAGTTGTTTTTCCTAATAATAGTTTTCACTGTCTCAAATAACCTTCCAAGTCGTGTCTTTAAGCCATTGTTAATGTAATACAATAACAAGATTGCAGATCAACAATTTTTAGGATTGACATGAAAATTTTGGTGACAGGTGGAACAGGCTTTTTAGGAACAACCCTTTGCGCCCAATTAGAAGCAGCAGGTCACGAACTGACTCGTATTAATTCTAAAAATTGCGATCTCACTCAGCCCGATTCTCTGCATCAATTCAATGGGCAAACCTACGATCAAATTTATCATTTAGCCGCTTGGACACAGGCGGGAGATTTTTGCCTTTATCATCCTGGTGAACAGTGGATCATCAATCAGCAAATGAACACCAATATGCTGACCTGGTGGCAACAGTATCAACCCCAAGCGAAATTCATCTGTATGGGAACCAGTTGCGCCTATGATCCCGATGTGGCATTAACAGAAGAAAATTATTTGCTGGGTGTACCGATTGAGAGCCTGTTTACCTACGCCATGACGAAACGAATGCTCTATGCAGGACTTTTGGCATTGAATAAACAGTATGGTTTGAAATATCTGTGTTTAGTTCCTTCGACGCTTTATGGGCCAGGTTATCATACCGATGGACGACAAATGCATTTTATCTTTGACCTGATGCGTAAAATTATTCGCGGCAAGCTTTACGGTGAACCTGTGGTGCTTTGGGGAGATGGCTACCAATCACGGGAATTAGTGTTTGTGGGAGATTTTGCGAATATTGCCATTCGCTTAGCCCAAACGGTTGACAATGATTTAATTAATATCGGCGCAGGGGAAGAATTTACTATTCGTCATTTTGCCCAATTAATTTGTGAAGAAGTGGGTTATGATTTCAACCAAATTCAATTTGATACGTCCCGTTATGTCGGCGCAAAATCGAAATGTTTGCAGGTAGAAAAATTAAAACAATTATTGCCTGATACCCAATTAACAGATTTAAAAACGGGCTTATCAAAAACAATCGCCTGGTTTTGGGAAGAACAAGAAAAACTAGTTCCTGCGGCTACCAGCAAATAAATTGAATTAATTACCCCAACGGAAAGCGGCGGCTCCCCAGGTTAGCCCTGCACCAAAACCTGAGGTAATAATCAAATCTCCTGTTTTGACTTTACCTGCTCTGACGGCTTCATCGAGGGCAATGGGAATCGACGCAGCAGAGGTATTTCCGTATTGAGCGACGTTACTAATGACTTTTTCTGAGGGAAGGTTTAAGCGATCGCTGACGGCATCCATAATACGTTGATTGGCTTGATGCAAAATTAACCAATCAATTTGTTCGGTCGTTAAATCGGCTTTGAATAACACTTTTTCAATGACTTCAGGCACCCTAGCAACGGCAAAACGGTAAACCTCTCGACCGTTCATACTAATGGGTTGATATTGGCCCTGGGTAATGGCTTTATCGGCTGTTAAGTTTTGGGTTTGCCCCTGATAGGCCAGATTTAAGCAATGGTTGAGGCTACCATCGCTATACATTTCAAATCCTAATAGGTTATCTTTATCTCCACTTCCTTGGATAACGACTGCCCCTGCGCCATCTCCAAACAAAACACAAGTAGCGCGATCGCTCCAATCCACCCAACGGGAAAGCACATCTCCGCCGATCAACAAAATATTTTTATAAACCCCAGACCGAATAAATTGGGATGCCGTAATTAAGCCAAATACAAAGCCTGAACAAGCGGCGGTTAAATCAAAAGCGACGGCACGGGTTGCACCGAGTTGGTGTTGTATTTTTACGCCTGTCCCAAATAGATCATCGGGAGTCGAAGTAGCCAAAATAATCAAATCAATATCAGTGGCCGCTAAACCTGCCATTTCTAAGGCTTGAATACTGGCTTGGGTCGCGATCGCGGCTAGGGATTGTTCAGGAGAAGAAACGTAGCGTTGACGCATCCCTGTGCGGCTTTGAATCCACTCGTCAGAAGTTTCTACCATCTGGCTAAGATCATCATTGGTCAAGACCTGATTAGCCGTTGCTGAACCACTTCCAATGATGGTAATACCTGTCCCAACGCTGTTCAATTGTTTTCTCCTGTTGATGGCATTGATGCAAAGGTTAACGCCTGAGTGAATTATCGTTCACTATTACTAACGCTGACCGCTTCTGAGTTCATCACGCCTTCTGTCCAAGATTGAATTCGGGTGGAAACTTGGTGATCAATCGCCTCTTTTGCCAAACGAACCGCATTAAAGATAGAAGGTGCGCGGGAACTCCCATGACTAATAATACAGATCCCGTCCACCCCAAACAATAAGGCCCCGCCATGTTCGGCGTGATCAATACGCTGTTTGATTTTCTTCAAATTGGGTTTTAAGAGGGCTGAACCAATCATTCCGCGCCATCCCTGGGGCAATTCTTCTTTAATAATATTGAGAAGAACGCTACCCACTGCTTCAGCAAATTTCAGAACAATATTTCCAACAAAACCATCACAAACGATGACATCAAAATCCCCAGAAAGGACATCCCGACCTTCCGCATTACCAACAAAGGGAATATGGGGGTTAGCTTCTAGCCGTTCATAGGTTTGCAGGGCTAAATCATTACCTTTGGTGGGTTCTTCCCCAATATTCAGTAAGCCAACTTTCGGGTTTTCCGTTCCTAAAACGTATTTACTGTAAATCGTTCCCATTAAGGCAAATTGCTCTAAATACTTAGGCTTACAATCTACGTTTGCTCCCACATCTAGCACAATTACCGATTTATTCGCTAATAAGGTGGGAAATACCGTCCCAATCGCGGGTCGATCAATGCCTTTGAGTCGCCCTAATCGCAATAACGCGGCGGCCATGGCGGCCCCTGAATGCCCTGCGGAAACAACGGCATCGGCCTGATTTTGTTTGACTAACTCCATCGCCACATTAATCGACGCTTTGGGTTTACGACGTAGTGCCGTAAGGGGTTCCTCTTCCATTGAAATGACACCTTCCGCATCCACAATATGGAGATTTTGGGGACGGGTTGGGTGTTGTTCCAAATAGGATTCGATTTGTGCGCGATCGCCGACTAAGAGAACCTCAACATCAAGTTCTTCGCTAGCGCGGATTGCTCCAGCAATAATTTCATCGGGGGCGTGGTCTCCACCCATTGCGTCTAATGCGATTCTGGCGCGAGTTGCTGTCATGGATCAACGTAATAAAAGCCTTCAAAATTTTAGCAGAAGCCTTGATAAATTCTGTCACCCCAAAAAGGCTCGAATTTGGCAAAGATGTGGACTGCTAATTATAGGAATAGTGTAAACAATTCTGGCACAGTTGGTAAGCGTTTTTTCCTAGAAGTGACATCCCATTTCTCAAAAAAGACTTTGGGGTCAAAAACTTTCCTCGGTTCCCATCTGTTTCAAGAATGCGATCGCCTGATCATAAAGTTGGAATTGACGTTCACTTTGGCGAAAAGCAGGCGTATGAACTCGCTGTTTGCCATTAACCCACTGGATGCCGTGTTGTTTATGCAATAGCTCATGGTATAAAACAAATTCCACCACAAAGCGGGGCACGTTTTCACTATCCAAAGTCGGGCTTAAGACAACGCGATCGCGGCTACTTTCGTAATGACCCAATTTGCGTTTGGTTAAGAGGGAATTCCAACAGAGTCGAGGTTGAGCAAAAGATGGCTCTAAATATTGATCACGAATGCCAATAAATAATTCCTCCAAATCGTAGTAGCGGCCCTGAGCTTTTTCTGAATCAATTTGAGCAATTAGATCTAGAGATAACAACACATCTTTATAGGCTTCAGTGGTGGCAAAATGGCGAATTTGAGTTTGAATATCGGACGTTTTCTTAATTAAAATTGCCTGCATCACGCTTTGTAAAATTTCATCATCCGCTTGAATAAAGGCTTCATTTAATCGAATGGTGGCAGATTGGGCAGTTATTTTCGTTTTATAAATGGCTGAAAAATTGAGTAATTCGATAAATAAGGGAGGTAACGGTTGAGAACGGGACGGGGCGATCGCTTCGGCAATACTTAAAACTCGCTGTACCGTTTGGCAGTGACGTTGTAGATTATCGTCATCCATTAAAAACTGCATCCAAGCATAGACGGCACGGGAAGGCTTAGGCAAGTCCGCAGGAGACAGATGATTCTTTCGACAAATCCCTTGAACTTCAGCCACATTGAGTTTTAAGATCGCCTGTAAGCGGTTAAAAATGAGATGATTAGTCTTTGCCTGTTGCCAAATCATTTGATTAATCACAGACTGTTGTTTAACCAGATTGGATATTGCGAAAGAAGCCATCATTGAGATGTTTGGTGTTTTCTTGATTATTTCCTCTGAAATCAATTGCCATAGAAGTTTTCATCTAAGATCTGCTCTTGAGAGAAAGGACAAATTTGAGAATACTCATTTTCTGGGGGAATGCGAACGCCAAATTGAGCGAGTTTGCTTTCTTTAATTGCTACGTTACGAGCATCTGGATAAGCTTCCTGGATGGCAGTTTCTAGATAGGATTTGAGAGAAGGAGTGTCGCGTAAGTTTTTCTGAATTCGTTGGCGATGCTCAATAACAGAACGATACCAGCTATCCTTCATTGATGGCGGTGCGTCATGCTGTACTTTTAATTTGAGCAAGTGAGCCAAAAGAATCATCAAATTACTTTCTAAAGTTCTTTTTTCAGATTTTCCCAACTCGGTTAACTCCTCAATTAAGTTATCGATATCCAAAGCGGCAAATTCGCGTTTCTGTAAGTGATTAATTGTTGTTTCGATCCACACTTGGAAATCTTTTTCGTAGAGTGTCTTAGACATGGCGATAATTTGTTCGTTCGAGTCAATAACTAGATTGCTAATTGAAGGAGTACAAGTCTTAGGGTATTTTAATTTTAAGCTTTCCTTGCAGTTTACCGAAAAATAACCCCAATTTTCTGCCATGTTTGCTCAAAAAGTGAAAGATGCGGAAGCTTTTGCCCAATTCTTGGAGAATACAGAAACGTTTGCCAATGTAGAATGCCTGCTTAATCGCTGGATTCCCGTAGAAAAACGCTATGAAATCGCTTAATGCTGAATTAATTCATTTCCTCAGATCAAGTTACTGTTTTGTAAAGATTGGTTACAGGCTGATCCAAGAGAAAAAACTAGCAGTAATATTGGTGGCAATGTTTTTTACAATACACGAGTCTGTCTAACACATTTTTGGGCGTGATATAAGGAAAACTGGCGATCTCTCCTAAATGTGGTTATACAACGAAGGTTTCCACATATTGTTACCCTGAAGAATGTTATACGGAAAGTTTCTGTATAATTATTAGTCCTATGGCTACGTACCCTTCATGATATGATCACCGATAAATCTGAGAAAATATGGTCATGAGAGATGCTGCAAATAGGGTTTATATAGTATTGCGTTCATCTCGCGACTTTCTGCGTAACAATCTAGATCTATTTCAGTTCTTCACTGCCTTGGCTGGCAGCATACTTCTGCTAGTACAAATACATCAAGCCCTGATAGCATACAGAGCTGACATACAGAACAGATTGATCTCCCACAGCCTAGAAATCTTAAAGGTCGTCCGAGACAGTCCTGAGCTTTATGACTACATTTATCTGAGCAAGGATCCAGCTACGGCATCTTTGTCTAAGGACAAAGCAAAGAAGGAGCCAGCTACGGCATCTTTGTCTAAGGACAAAGCAAAGGTTGAAGTACTTGCATTGATGTATCTCGACTTGTTTGAACACATGTGCCTTCAATCCAATGGCCTTGCATCTAACACTAGCAATTCATGGAAATCGTGGGCATTAGACGTTCTCAACAGCAGCCCAGCAATAAGAAATAGACTTGAGACGAAGAATCATTGGTACTCAGGATGCGTAAATGAATTGCTGCAGATGAGCCATAGTCGGATCGCCGATCCGTAGGGTACGCTAATGAAATGTAACGTGCCGCATTTTTATTGGTGTGGGAAACAGCGCGATCGCGTAGCAAGTAGCTGTTGAGGTTCAAAATGAATTAAAAACAATACTAAAAAGGTAATTTATGATGGCAAAAACAACCTTATACTCAACAGCAAGAGTTTTACCAGGGAATAAAATTGAAATTCAGGCTCCCAGTCTCTTAGTAGGGCAAACTGTTGAGGTAATTATTCTAGTTCAAGAGGTTAACCTTTCTTCTTCGGTTATTGAGGAACAAGCCCTATCGTTGGAGCAACGTCTTGATTTTCTCAAGTTACCCATTGTCGAGCGTAGGCGTATTCTCGAAAGCCAGACTGAGACAATGCTCAATCATTATCAACAGGATTCTGAATGGCAGGAGTTAATGTCAGGTGACATCATCAACTATTAACTCTGACACTCCAAAGCGTGGAGAAATTTGGCTGGTTAACTTCGACCCTACCATTGGTTCAGAGATTAAGAAAGTGCGTCCTACTGTTGTCATTAGTTCTGATGCTGTGGGCAAACTTCCTATCAAACTTATCGCTCCAATTACAGATTGGAAATCATACTTTTCACAAAATTTCTGGCACGTCAGAATTGAACCTAGCAATGTGAATGGCTTAACTAAGGTTTCTGCAATTGATGCCTTACAACTCAGAGGTGTAGATTTACAAAGATTCATCCGCAAATTGGGAAATATAGATGAAGTAAAAATGTCGGAGATTGTAGTTGCCATTGTTACTGTAATTGAATTCGAGGTCTAACAATTCAAATGCAGCAGACGGTTGAAAACTGCTGGTGCTAAATTCGAGGTTATCTACTGCCTCTGATTGGAGTCGTTAGCTTATTCACAAAATCTAAGCCGATCACTTAGGGTGCATCCCATGCACCTTTTACCTTTTCAAATTTTTTCGTGCGCGTTCTGAATTTGAAATTTGCCCCAAGCAAGGTGGATAGGATCGCCGATCTGTAGATACTGTATACCGTTTGGCAGTGATGGTGTAAATTATCATCAGGATTAAAGACGAGCAAGATCGCCATCCAAGAACTTAGATTAAATTACAATTTGCCAATTACTAATTTTTAAATTCTATGCAATATGGTCTGGCGTTACATACGACGAGTTCCCAATTGGGGTTAGCAATTAGTAATTTTGCAGGGGATACTCGCGCTCAAACGTGGGATTTAGGGCGGGATCTATCCAATCTATTACATCAATATTTAGCCGATTTTATTCAACCCCAATCCTGGGACGCGATCGCGTTTATTGCGGTTGCCAATGGGCCAGGTAGTTTTACCAGTACCCGCATTGGTATGGTCACAGCCCGTACCTTGGGGCAACAATTAAATATTCCTGTGTTTTCCCTATCGAGTTTAGCGGTTTTTGTTTGGTCACAGCGATCGCCAGAAATTATTAATCAACCGATTCCCCTACAACTCAAAGCAACCCAAGATCAAGTTTACGGTGCAGTTTATCAAATTACCGAACAAGCTCAATTGCTAACCTTAATGCCCGATACTCTGTTGGAACCTGAGCAATGGCAAGAAAAGTTAAGCCACTTTGCCCCTAATCATGAACCCCAAATTGTTTCTGATCAATTAGGAAATACCGCATCGGATTTATTAGATTTAGCCCATCAAGATTGGCAAGCAGGAAAACGTCCCACCTGGGCAGAAGCCTTACCCTTTTACGGTTGAATCATAAATTACCAGTAAAATTGAAGTTATTCATTCGGCGATCGCGTCTTTTTATCCCCTGATCCCTCTATGCTCACCCTGGATCTCCGCCCTAATTTAGAAATTACCGATCAGATTTTCGAGCAGATTTGTCAAAATAATCCTGATTTACGGCTAGAACGCACCGCACAAGGAGAATTAATTGCTATGGCTCCATCGGGGAGTGAAACAGGTCGTCAAAATTTAGGATTGAGTGCCCAGCTATGGATGTGGAATCAAACAACTCGGCTCGGTGAAGCCTTTGACTCTTCCGCAGGATTTACTCTACCCAACGGTGCTATCCGTTCTCCTGATGCAGCTTGGATCGAAAAATCTCGTTGGCAAGCCATTCCTGAAGCTCAACGTCGTAAATTTGCTCCCATTTGCCCTGATTTTGTCATTGAACTTAAATCGCCGAGTGATGATTTAAGCGTTTTACAAGCTAAATTAAGAGAATTTATTGAGAATGGAACTCAGCTAGGTTGGTTAATCGATCCTGAGACTCGCCAAGTGTTTTGTTATCGTCCTCAGCGATCGCCAGAAGTGTTAAATAATCCTTTTCAACTATCGGGAGAAAATGTTTTATTAGGCTTTATTTTGGATTTAACGATTGTTTGGGAAAACAGTTAAATATTAACAACAAAAAACCCACCAAAGCGGCGGGTTAAACGTTAAATTCCTTAAAATTAATTGTTAAGCTTAAGCCTTAGTAGCGGCCTTGACCTTGGTTGGGTTTGTGAACGATGAAGCTAACGGTTTGGCACTGTTTGATGTTGTCAAAACCGATAACACGAATGTAGGAATTCGCATATTCAGAACGGCATTCACGAACTTCAGCTAAAACTTCTTGGGGGTTGGTTGCGCTGAACAAAGGTAATTTCCACATTGTCCAGAAGTGATCCATCGGTTGGGGATTTTCTTCAAATTCAACCGCAGGAATATAACCTTGATCTAACAAAAATTGGATTTGTTTAGAAATTTGTTGGTCGGTTAAAGGGGGTAAGTAGGAAAGGGTTTCGTAATGACGCTCTTTAGCTAAAGTTTTCATGTTCTGTATTACCTGTTGAATAACAAACTACGGTTCGGGTGAATCATTCAGATCAAATTCTGAATCAGCGGTCTCAGGATGAAGGGGAGTCTCTGAGGAAGATTGGGTCAGGCGTTCTAGCAAACGTTTCTGGTGTTCAATGTTGGCTTGACTAATCCCTGTTCGTACCATTTCAGGCAGAAAATCTAAGACGTTTTCCGCGAGATGTTCTCGTACTTTGAGGATACGAAGAACCAATTCCTTACTATCGGCCATTAATTCGTTTAAAAATGCTTCCCCATCTTGAATGTTATGGTTGGCAACGTAATGGCTTAGCCAGATAGCTTGCGGGGGGTTGGTTTCGGATAATTCGTCGAGAATGGTGCGGATTGCTTGATAGGTCAAGTAACTTTGGAGTACTTTCGCCGTTGCTTGGGCCACTTGTTTTGGCTGCATGAACACTCCCCAATCTTCAAATAGTGATCAGTTAATAGTTAATGGTAATAAATACTTACTGAGATTAGCTATCAGCTTTTTTAAGTTCTAACTGTTCACCAGCAACGATTAACTATTAACCATCAACTATTTAGAGGGTATCCATTGCTTCAAACTCAAACTTGATTTCTTTCCACAGTTCACAAGCAGCGGCCAATTCAGGAGACCAGCGGCAAGCTTCACGGATAACGTCGTTACCTTCACGAGCCAGGTTACGACCTTCGTTACGGGCTTGAACGCAAGCTTCGAGAGCAACACGGTTAGCGGTTGCACCAGGTGCGTTACCCCAGGGATGGCCTAAGGTACCACCACCGAACTGTAAGCAGGAGTCGTCACCAAAGATTTCAACCAGCGCAGGCATGTGCCATACGTGGATACCACCAGAAGCAACGGGTAAGGTTCCAGGTAAGGAAGCGTAGTCTTGGGTGAAGAAAATACCGCGATCACGATCTTCTTCAACGTAGTCTTCACGCATGAGGTCAACGAAGCCCATCGTGATGCCGCGTTCCCCTTCCAACTTACCTACAACGGTTCCAGAGTGGAGGTGGTCACCACCAGAGAGACGTAAGCACTTCGCTAAAACACGGAAGTGAATACCATGATTTTTCTGACGGTCGATAACCGCATGCATTGCTCGGTGAATGTGGAGCAATAAGCCATTGTCACGACAGAACTTCGCTAAGGAGGTGTTAACACTAAAACCACCTGTTAAGAAGTCATGCATGATGATGGGGGTTTTGATTTCAGCAGCAAAAGCAGCCCGTTTGAGTGCTTCTTCAGCGGTTGCAGCGGTAACGTTTAAGTAGTGACCTTTAACTTCGTTGGTTTCAGCTTGGGCTTTTTCAATAGCTTCTTGAACGAATAAGAAGCGATCGCGCCAACGCATGAAGGGCTGAGAGTTAATATTTTCGTCATCTTTGGTGAAGTCTAAACCACCACGGAGTACTTCATAAACGGCACGACCGTAGTTTTTAGCAGACAGACCAAGTTTGGGTTTGATGGTACAACCGAGTAAAGGACGACCATATTTGTTTAATTTATCGCGCTCAACGGTAATCCCGTGAGGAGGCCCTTGGAAGGTTTTGATTAACGCAACAGGAACGCGGATATCTTCTAAACGTAATGCCCGAAGTGCTTTAAATCCGAAAACGTTACCAACTAAGGAAGTTAAAATATTGGTTACAGAACCTTCTTCAAATAAATCTAAAGGATAGGCAATAAAAGCAAAATATTGATTATCTTCGTTAGGAACGGTTTCGAGATCATAACAACGACCCTTATAACGATCTAAGTCAGTTAATCCGTCCGTCCAAACCGTTGTCCAAGTTCCGGTGGAAGACTCAGCCGCAACAGCCGCAGCCGCTTCTTCAGGAGGAACACCAGGTTGAGGAGAAAAACGGAAACAGGCCAAAAGATCGGTGTCTTTGGGGGTGTAGTCGGGAGTGTAGTAGGTTAGGCGGTAATCTTGTACACCAGCCTTAAAGCCTGCTGATTTAGCTTGTACCATTGAGTCATTCCTCCATAAATTGGCATTTAGAGTTCTCTTTTGTTATAGGCATAGCAACTGAGCATGGCCCAGGCTGACCACAGAGAAACGGTTATTTTAGTAAATTAATTCGTTTGCCAGAAGCCTTTTAAGCGCACTGTCAATTCGACTTATCTGCTTTTCGAGATAACATCTTATCACGCAGCGGAATCGTTTATGACACCTATTCCCTTCTATCAATAGATTTTTCGATTACAATTTTGAGACAATCTGATTAATTTTTCTGATAGGTTCTTTTGGGTTGCACTATTTTGGCTTAAAAGTAGACACCATAAGGCTTAACGCATTTTATATCTCACAAGTCAAGAAGCATAGAAAGATAGAGTATTATTACTTACTAATATTTTTGTAGAGTTTCTAATGCTCAACGATACAATTTAAGGAAGGAACTTTTTATTACCTTTTAATTATGAATTATCAACTCGTTATTAATAAAAAAATATTAACAATTTATATCTAATCCCAGTTTATTGTCATTTTTTATTTAAAGCCTTTAATTTAGTTATTGTATATTAGATAACGGTTATGCAATCTATTTCATCAACTGAAGCAAGTCAAACCTTTATAAAGGTTATTGAGCAAGCGCAACGTGAACCTGTCATTATTCGAGATGAAAGTAGTGATATTGCGGTTATTATGTCAATTGAAGATTATAAACGCCTTACACAAATTAATATTAAAGAATTTCAAAAATTCAGAAAAAATATTGGTAAAAAAGCTGAAGAACGAGGGCTGACAGAAGAACACTTGAATGAACTTTTAAGCGAAGAGTAACTAAATCGTGCGATTAGTTTTCGATACTAATGTATTAATCAGTGCGATTCTATCTCCTAATTCTATTCCTGCCAAGGTCTTAGATTGGGGAGAAGATAATGGGATAATTTTATATTCTTCGGATACGTTAGAAGAGCTTTTGTCTGTTTTAACACGTCCTAAGTTTGCGAAATATCTTGACTCTAGTGATCTTGAAAAATTATCAATACGGATTAAAGCTACCTGGTCATTTGTTCCCATTATTTTAAGTGTCAGCTTATGTCGGGATAATAAGGATGACAAATTTATTGAACTAGCTTTAAACGGTAAAGCTTCCCATCTTATTAGCGGAGATGCTGATTTGCTGGTATTAAATCCCATTCAAGATATTAGGGTTATCAATCCCCGTACTTTTTGGGATGAAGTTATGACCAGTTAAGCGATCGCCGATTAACCCTTAACCGAGATCAACCGCGATCGCCGAATTTAATGAGTGTTTATTAAGCCTTATTGAAGAGCTTGAATTCCCGTCCAACTCCGATGCATTAATTGACCGTAAGTGATTGCTTCCTCATCTCCTGCCCAGGTCGCTTGGTGATTAAATCCCACACTGACGATTTTTTCCGTATCTTCCCCTAAAGTGGACGAACGGAATAACACTTGATCGGGTTTAGTGGGACTCCAACCCAGTAATGTCGCTGTGGATTCATCATCTTCGCTGGGTTCCAAACCTAAAGTTTTACTTTGACGAGTTTGTCGATTCCAGATCACTGCATAATCCACCACATCAGAGGTGCTGAATGCTCCTTCAAATTGACGCGCTAATAAGCGATCGCCACCGGATGACCAGGAAACCGGCATTAGGATAGAAATCACTCCTGCCATTTCTTCGTTATCTGCGCCTGCTTCTTCTAAATAACTAGCAATGGGAGAGCCGGCACGCAACACCTGCAATTCCCCTGTTTGCAGATTTTCTAAAAACATCACGCTCAGCACTTTTGAAGCGTATAACTCCGGTTCTGCACGCATTTCAATACGACTGTAGGCCGCATACTTCCCATCCGGTGAAACCAGCGCAGGACTACGAAAATACCGTAAACCCGAATTTCCCTTTTGACTAAATTCGTCTTGGGTTCTCATGATCCAATTCCAAGGCACGGAATGAGGACTATTGAGCGGGTCTTCATTGTTAACCTCTGAGTCAGACAAACTCGGAACGACCTTTAACATGGGTTGGCTGTTTGTCAGGGCTAACTGATGGATCGGCGCAGGTGGCATAGGCACAACCTCAGAAACGAGCGAAAGGGGAGTAGCAGAGACCGTGAGATTAGAGCTTAAAACGAACTGAGAAAAGAAGATAAGCAACGACGAGGTGGGCAAAGACCCTCTCCAACACCACAAGGAGGTCAACATGGGTAGCAATCTCAACTAAAAAAGGAGGCTTAAAGGCAGCGATCTGGCGCAAAAATTTTGTGCTTTACGATTTACTATAATCCCTTAGTCTCTTTTGGTTTCAGGATGTTCCAAAGACTTTATGAGACTTCATAATTTCCTGATTTTTACCCTGCAAATATTAAGGAAGATTACGAACCGAGAAAAAATTTCAGTTTAGTGGCTTGAGTTGTGTGAACTAAGAGAAGGTAGTGATTTAGCCGTCGTGTTGATGGCTTAATCTTTTGCTAGTCGAGCATTGTAGTCGTATATAAAATCATCTAAAAAAAGAAGAAGCGATGAACTTCCCCTTTTTAAATAAAAAAGCATTTTTAAGCTATATTCGTTTTATTTTTTGAGCTTGAGTTAGACAGCATTTAAATTTAACCCTGAGACCAAAAATGGTAACAGTTTCAAAAATGGTTTGGAATTTAGAGACAGCAGAATAATGTTAGGGCTGTTTTACGCTTGTTTAGACTTCAATCTGTTCTCTTGTTGCTGTTCACGAGAAAACTGTTGAAGGCGAGAAACAACATTATAGTTATCCACACCAGGTTGATGACCTTCAGTTGCTATCCCTTCAATGGAACCTCCAATGTCTCGCCAGTCTTTAAGGCCACCATGAAGTTCCGCAACTCTTGTATATCCTAAATCGCGTAATAAATTGGCTGCTGTGATTGTTTCCTCATCGGATGCCCCATAAATATAGACATCTCTATCAAATTCTACACTTGGCTTAACTCCTTCTTGTAATTTATCCAACGATAAATTCATTGCTCCCAAAATATGGCATTCACGGAAGGAATCGTTATCTCGTGCGTCCAAAATTGTTAAAGCGGGTTCACCTAAATTTAGCCGAGATTTTAATTCATGAGCCGTTGCCTGAGGATGAAAATGAGGAGGCGTTGGGGTCAAATTGGGCAACTTATCCTTAATGGATACGAGAACGTCTTCAATATTAGCCATAATTTATCAAATCCTATTTTTAGTCGTGTTAAGTTATCTGTCAGCCAAGTATCAATGACATCATTAAACCAAATGTTTAAGATGTACACTGAAATTAGCCTTACTTTATCCCTGATTATGAAACTTATTGCCTGAATCTTGGACTATCAAAAGGAATAAAAAATAATTGAGATTTAAACTATTAGGAATAGCGATCGCGGCTATGAATCATCAACGCAGTTTAATACCCGAAGTAATATGAAAAAACTATTGGTAACAGGAGCAAGCGGCTTTCTCGGTTGGAATTTGTGTCAGTTAGCTCAATCGGAATGGCAAGTTTATGGAACCTATTGGACACATGAAAGTAGTTTGCCTAGAATTGATTTTGTTAAAATTGATCTCAGTAATTTGCAAGTATTAAAAGAATTATTAGCCGCTATTAAACCCGATGCCATTCTCCATTTAGCCGCCCAATCTCAACCCAATTTTTGCCAGAAAAATCCTGATATATCCTATCAAGTCAATGTCATCTGTTCCGTCAGTCTTGCTAATTTAGCGGGCGAGTTACAAATTCCGTTCGTTTTTACTTCAACTGATCTGGTTTTTGATGGGACTAAAGCTCCCTATACCGAAACTGATCCCGTTTGCCCAATTAGTATTTATGGAGAACACAAGGTTAAAGCGGAACAGGAAATTTTGCGGAGTTATCCCGAAAGTGTTATTTGTCGAATGCCGTTAATGTTTGGGCTACCCTCTCCAACGTCCCAGAGTTTTATTCAACCCTTTATTGAAATCTTAAAAGCAGGAAAACCCCTCAGTTTATTTGAAGATGAAATGCGATCGCCGATTAGCGCAACCACCGCAGCTCAAGGAATTTTATTAGCGTTAGAAAAAGGTCGAGGAGAAATTCTCCATTTAGGCGGCCAAGAATCAGTTTCTCGTTATCAATTTGGGTTAATCATGGCAGAGCAATTAGGATTACCCATCGATAACATTACCGCCTGCTTACAAGCTGATGTCCCCATGGCCGCCCCTCGTCCTAAAGATGTTTCCCTCAACAGTACCAAAGCCTATGGGTTAGGATACCAACCGCCGAGTTTAAGAGAAGAGTTTACTCGCTTAAAAAATCAGCTTTTAACGTAAAGATTTAGTCTTGGCTGAATAGGAATAGCACCCTAAATTTCTTAAAATTGAAGGACTTGATAGTATTGCAATTTCTAAATCCTCTTAGACATGCAACGCCAACACTTTAAGCTTTAGCAAAAGTTTCTTGTAAAACGTCGTCATTATCATCTGCAATGGTAGCAACTAGAGTGATTGCGCGTGAAATTTCGCCAGGGGATAAATCCGCGACAGCCCGTTGCAGCGTCACCACGATTTCATCATTCATGATGGCAAAACGAGTTTCTAGGGTTTCTGACCAATTCATCGTTAAAAGTTTTTTCATCAGTCCGATTTCATCTTGGACAGGAAATTTCAGCACACTTGCCCAAACCGTTAATAGATCTTCATCGCTTTCACCCGTTAACTGGACAAAGACTTCAACGCTGCCATACTGGAACTTCCAAACCGAGCCTGGCCCATTTTCGTGTACCATTGCACTGCCATTTTGAGCCATACTACCAATGACCGTTTCGATCACTTCTTGATGACTTTGGGGAATCAGGTTTTCCAAGGTTGTTTCGACGGTTTCGAGGGAAGGAGTATCTACAGTCATAATCAAAAACTCAATTACAGGGGCAGAATTCTTTTTTCATTATGACATCAGGTTCTAAGAAGCAATCAGGAATTTTTCTAACGTTTTATTGTATGGTGATCTGTATCGTCAGTCAGATAAAACCCCGTGCTGAAATCGATCGCGCTATTAGACAAAGTTTCTTATCAGTATCCCAATACTTCGGAATTTGCGCTTAAAAATATTTCTTGGGGCATTCAAGAAGGTGAATTTCTGGGCATTATCGGGCCAACAGGAGCAGGCAAAACCACCTTATGTTTAGCTCTCAATGGCATCGTGCCGCAATTTTACGGGGGGCGTTTTTTTGGCCATCTCTCCATTGCCGAATTAGACAGCTTGAGTCATCCTGTTAGTACCCTCGCGCGCTATGTGGGAACTGTATTTGAAGATCCTGAAACCCAGTTGGTGACGACTTCCGTTGAAAATGAAATTGCTTTTGCCCTAGAAAATTTGTGTTTGGAACGGGAGGAAATTTTAGCCCGTATTCCCCGCGTTTTGGAGATGGTACGCCTAGAGGGAACACAGAAAAAGCATCCTCAAGAATTATCGGGCGGACAAAAACAACGGTTAGCGATCGCGGCTGCTCTGGCTGTACAACCTGCCCTATTAGTTTTAGATGAACCTACATCCCAACTCGATCCCATCGGTTCCCAGGAAGTCTTTGCCACCGTTCGGGAATTAAATCGAGAGTTAGGCATTACCGTCGTGATGGTGTCCCATGCCGCCGAAGAAATGGCCGAATTTACAGATCGGCTAGTTTTACTCTCAGCGGGAGAAGCGATCGCGATCGGTGCGCCTAACGAGATCTATGCAGACATCGAAAAATTAACCACTAACTATTTACGCCCTCCCCAAGTTGCCCGCACTTTTTACGATATTCAGCAACGAGGGGTTACTATTCCTCAAATTCCCGTTACCTTATCCAAAGGATTGCAGGAATTAACAGATTTATCCAAGACGACAGCCCTGACTCCACCTCAACTATCAACTCAATCGAATCATCATAACAACCCGTCTCCTCTCATCTCGGTCAAGAATTTAAAACACGTTTATGCCGACGGAACCGAAGCTTTACATGATATTTCCTTAGATATTTATGAAGGGGAATATGTCTTAATCGTGGGTCAGAACGGCGCAGGAAAAAGCACCCTTGTTAAGCATTTCCTCAATTTACTCCAACCGACCCAAGGCAGCGTTAAACTCCGTGACCAAGAAATTAAAACCCTGTCTGTTAGTGACTTAGCTAAATCCATTGGTTATGTGGGGCAAAATCCTGATAATCAAATTTTTAATACAACGGTTGAAAAAGAAGTTTCCTTTGCGCTGACTAACTTGGGGTATCCTGCAAAACTGATTCAAGAAAGGGTTTCCCAAAGTCTGGCAGCAATGAATTTAACCGAGCCGCAAGCCCATCCTCTGTCTTTGCCCAAAGGCGATCGCGCCCGAATTGTGATTGCAGCTATTTTAGCCATGCAACCCGATATTATTATTTTCGATGAACCGACCACAGGGCAAGACTTCCGAGGAGCAAGCTCAATCCTAGACGTAACGCGCCAACTCCATCAACTCGGAAAAACGGTAATCGTCATTACCCACCATTTATATCTCATGCCTGATTATGCAGAACGGGTGATTGTAATGGGGCAAGGAACGGTTTTATTAGATGCACCCATACGGCAAGCCTACCATCAGACCCAACTATTGCAATCGACCTATCTCACTCCGCCCCAAACGGTTTTACTCGCCCAAAAACTCAGTCAGCTTCAGGGTAAACCTTATCCTCTGTTAACGCCTCAGGAATTGGCCCATTGTTTTAATCCTCATTGAACGGCAATTGAAACAGATAGAGTTATTCTAAATAAGAATGGTGGTCTAGGCGGAGCAATAATCTCGAATGATGACATCAATAGGAGTTTGGGTCAGACTCAACGCTCTGGCTACTCTTACAAGAAAGACGGTTGATTAATGGTCTAACTATTTTTTGCTTTTGTTCAAAATAACTAAAAACTCGCCTAGCATTTTATCCAAGCGAGTTTAGCTTTACGAGGTTGCTCAAACTTTAAGCCGCATCATCGTCGTGGGCAAAACGATTGTAGAGGAAATCTAAGGCATAGTTACGGAGTTTGTAATATTCGGGATCTTCCATAATCCGATCGCGATCGCGGGGACGGGGGAAGGGAATATTCATAATTTCACCAATTTTCGCTTGGGGGCCATTGGTCATCATCACTAGGCGATCCGCTAGGAATAAAGCTTCATCAATGTCGTGGGTAATCATCAACACCGTACAACGATGATCATTCCAAATTTGCAGTAATTCTTCCTGTAACTCCTCTTTGGTGATTGCGTCCAATGCCCCAAAAGGTTCATCCAAAATTAACACTTCAGGACGAATGGCTAAGGCTCTGGCAATGGACACTCGTTGTTTCATCCCCCCTGAAATTTGCGGTGGCTTTTTATCCATCGCTTCGGATAAGCCCACCATTGCAAGGTGATCTCTGGCGATCGCGCGTTTTTCCGTTTCCGACTTATTAGGATAAACTGAGTCTACCGCCAAATAAACATTTTCAAAGGTCGTTAACCAAGGCAACAAGGCATACCCCTGAAACACAACCATGCGGTCTGGGCCTGGTTCGCCGACTTCTTTGCCTTTGACTCGAACTGAGCCATCGGTAGGGTGAGCAAATCCCGAAACCATATTTAATAAGGTAGACTTACCGCAACCTGAGTGACCGATAACACAGATAAATTCCCCTTCATTGACCGTTAAATTCACATCCTCTAAAACCGTATAGGGGCCGCGGGGCGTTGCGTAAACCTTTGAAACATTTTCAATCACTAAGAAAGGATCAGGGCTAGGCGAGCTAGGAGAGACAAAGGGAGAAAGAGCAGTTTTCATGGTTTTGGTGGGAATCGTTGAGAGGGGAGAGTTCATATCGCTAAATATCCAAAACGTAAAAATTGATAGTTAGGTATAGATACGTGGATTTCAGAAATGATAATTCTTCTAAAATCGCTATTTTTGAAAATGGATTTGAGAAAGTCCCCCTAAAGCGGGGGATTTGAGGAGCAAAGCTAATTCGGAAAGACAAACAACGCAGAGTTAAGCTGCGACTAGACGAGGCCCGTCTAAATGGACTTCAGCCATTGTGAAATTGCTGTGAATATCCAAATGGGTGAGATAGGAAATGGGATCATCCGCATTAAATTCAATACCATCGAACAGCTTGATCGGTTTGCGTTGATAGTTAACGTCGTATCCTAATTCCCGTGCTGCCGTACTAAACACCCCGACTCGGCAAACCCGTTCCAAAATTTCTACCCAGTTGCGGGGGAAGGGAATTTCACCCCACCGCGCCATTTGGGTCATCATCCATAGATGCTCGGTGCGGCTCGGACGGTTAACACTATCCCCAAAGAAGAGATGGTGGGCGTATTCCACTGGCTTATCAAGATTACAGGTGTATTGGTTGGGATCACCTAATTGAATGTAATCAATCGAGGTACTCAGATAGTTACGACCTGCCAACAGTTCGCGGATTTCCAATTCATTTTTGGGATCAGCACAGTAAGCACAGGCTTCGAGCAATGCTTTCACCAACGCGACATGGGTATTGGGATAGGTTAAGGCCCAATCTTCCCGAACCCCTAACACTTTACCTGGATGTCCCTGCCAAATTTCTAAATCCGTTGCGATGGTGAAACCTGCTCCTTCCAAGGCCGCGCGGAGGTTCCAAGGTTCCCCGACACAATAACCATCAATGCTTCCTGCTTTAAGATCAGCAACCATTTGGGCGGGAGGAATGGTTTTTAAAGTCACATCCCGATCAGGATCGATGCCATTGGCTGATAACCAGTAACGCAATAACAGGTTATGCATAGAGGAAGGATGCACCATTCCCAAGGTGTGATTGTCGCCATCGGATTCAAGCAATAACCGTTTGAAATCGGCGGCAGTATAAATGCCTTTTTCGTAAAGTTCTTTGCTGAGCGTCACGCCATTGCCATTACGGGTCATGGTTAGGGCGGTTACAACGGGTAACGGTTGCTCTTGATAGCCGCCTGCGGTTAACCAAGTGGGCATTCCTGCGGGCATTTGGGCCGCGTCAAGATAACCCCCTAAAATACCATCGACAATTCCTCGCCAACTGGTTTCCCGTACCAAGGTCACTTCGTCTAAGCCGTGTTTGGTAAAGAATCCTTTTTCTTTAGCAACGGCAAGAGGAGCACAGGCGGTTAAGGGAACATAGCCTAGTTCTAAGTTGACTTTTTCGAGTCCATGACGCGCGATCGCCGTTGTCTTTTTGGCCCGTAGCTTTTTAATGCGTTTTTGTTGATTGAGGAAATAGATAATTTCACTGCGGAGGCTGTAATAACTGGGGTGATTAACTACCTCCATCCGTTTACGAGGTCGGGGAATATCAACTTCTAAAATGCCGCCAATTTTAGAACATGGGCCATTGGTTAACATCACGATACGGTCTGACAACAATACAGCTTCATCTACGTCGTGCGTAACCATTACCGCCGTTACGTGGTTTTCTTCACAAATCCGCATTAACTGTTCTTGCAGATTCCCTCTGGTTAAAGCATCTAATGCCCCAAAGGGTTCATCAAGTAATAATAATTTTGGACGAATGGCTAATGCCCGCGCGATCGCGACCCGTTGCCTCATCCCCCCAGACAATTCCTTAGGAAACTTATCAACCGCATGACGTAGCCCAACCAGATCAATATGTTCTTCAACTACCGCATTGCGTTCGGACTCTGGCGCACCTGCCATCACTTCATCAACCGCTAAGGCAATATTTTGTTTAACCGTCAGCCAAGGTAAGAGGGAATAATTCTGGAAAATGACCATCTTATCAGGGCCGGGTTTTTTAACCTGTTGACCCTCCAAAGTAACCAGACCATCGGTGGGCAGATCCAAACCCGCAATCATATTCAAAAGAGTAGACTTACCGCAACCTGAGTGACCAATCAGAGAAATAAATTCCCCTTTTTTAATCTCCAAATTAATTCCTTTGAGGGCAATATATTGATTACCGCCAGACAAATCAAAGGTTTTATCAACGTTATCAACCGCAACAAAAATGCTCATATTAGTGAATGGTTAATTGATAATAGAAAATAGATAATTAATCGTTAATAATCAATAATTGATAATTAAGTAAATGATTGCTAAGTCTAATTAAAGAAACTTCAAATTATTCATTATTAATTATCAATTATTAATTGATCAGGCTTATTCTTTGACAATTAAGGTTTGAACCCAAGCCATGAATTTATCGAGGAGTAAACCGATCGCGCCGATATAAACGAGGGCAAGAATAATATCGCTGATGTAGTTATTCTGATAAGAATCCCAGATAAAGAAACCAATTCCCACAATCCCAGACATTACAATTTCTGCTGCGATAATTGCTAACCATGCTAAACCAATCGCAATCCGTAAACCAGTGAAGATGTAGGGTAAAGCAGAGGGAATAAGAATTTTAAAAAAGAATTTTTGGGGTTTTAATTGCAAAACTTTTCTGACGTTGATATAGTCTTGGGGAATTTGCTGAACACCAACTGCCGTATTAATTAAAATAGGCCAAACCGCAGTGATAAAGATAACAAAAAGCGCAGCAGGTTGGTTTTGTTGTAGAGCCGCTAACGCCAAGGGAACCCATGCCAAGGGCGGAACCGTGCGTAAAAACTGGAAGAGAGGATCTAAGGCTTTATTTAAGAAGACATTTAATCCAACTAAAATCCCAACACCAATGCCCACAATTGCCGCAAGCGAGTAACCAATTAAAACCCGTTGTAGACTAGCCATTGCTTGCCAAAATAAGCCCACATCCGTACCGCCGCGATTAAAGAAAGGATACATTAAATAAATGCGTGTCCGTTCATTGGTAATTAACGAAGTGGGTGGCGGTAATTTAATAATTCCTGTCATCGAAAAGAATTGCCAAATGACTAAAAAGCCTAAAATTCCAATAATCGGGGGTAAAATATTTTGACTATTTTTGCGCCAAAATTTAGCGAAAGCGTTATTGTTAGGACGAGTTGTTCTTAATGTAGTTGCCATTGCAAATTTGCTCCTCAATAATGAATAATTACCTGATATTAGACGGTTAATAATTAGAGGTTAAAATTAGAGATTAATAATTGATGTTTTAGATTTTTTAATAATGCATTTTCAATTATTAATTCTCAATGAATTGACAAATGTATTTTGATAACTAAGCCATCTTTTTAATCGCTAAGCTATCTAGATAAGCTTTAGGATTAGTGGGGTCAAAGACTTTGCCATCAAAGAATTTCTCAACACCGCGCGAATCACTGGTAGGAATATCGGCTTCAGGAATACCTGCTTCTTTGGCCGCTTCTTTCCACAGATCAGAGCGATTCACTTTGTTGATCAAAGCTTGAGCGTTATCTAAGGTGCTTGTCGGTAAGAATCCCCAACGAACACTTTCCGTTAGGAACCAAAGATCAAGACTCTTGTAGGGATAGGAAACACTTCCGCGAGAAGATTTCCAGTACATTGCCGCTTTTTGGAAATCTTGGATTTCGGGCTGATTATCACCCATGATGTAAGTTCCTAAAAGCATCGGCTCTAAAACATCGGCAGGAACATTGTAATAAGCTGCACTCGATAGGATTTTTGCCATTTCGGGACGATTTTCTTTTTGATCGCACCACTGTTGAGCTTCCATGATGCCTTTTAACAATGCTTTAGCGGCTTTAGGATTTTTATCCACCCAATCGGCTCGCATAGCAAAGTATTCTTCAGGGTGATAGGGCCAAATTTGTGACGTTAAAGCGGCCATAAAACCAATTTGATCCTTCACAATTCTCGCAGGCCAGGGATCTCCTGTACTGAAACCTTCCATTGTTCCCGTTTTCATGTTGGCGACGGTTTGAGCGGCAGGTACGGTTAATAAATTGACATCCGTATCGGGATTAATTCCGCCAGCCGCTAACCAGTAACGAATCCAGAAATCTTGGTTAGCTTTCGGGAAGGTATAAGCTGCTTTGAAAGGTTTTCCTGATTTTTTCAGCCCTTGAATATAATCTTTGGCTTTACTCATGTCTAAGCCAATATTTTTACCCTCTTGGCTTTTCGCGATCGCGATCCCATTGCCCTGGGTATTCAACATCGCCAAAACATACATCGGGACTTTATTGTTATTTTTGGTAATCAGTCCCTCGGAAATCAGGTAAGGCATGGGCATTTGCCACTGACCCCCATCAATCCCACCGCCAGCAGAACCAATTTCCACGTTATCCCTAGCGGCTCCCCAGTTGGCTTGTTTAGAGACTGTTACATCGCTCATGCCGTACTTTGCAAAAAAGCCTTTTTCTTTGGCAATAATTAATGGTGCAGCCTCAAAAATCGGAATAAAACCTAACTTAGCTGTCGTTGTTTCTGGGGTAGTTTCAGGCGTAAGACTTGCATTCGTCGTGGTAGGAGCAGACGCATTACCACCACTACCTGCTTCAGGGGGATTGCCTAAACAACCTTTTAATAGGATTGAACTAGTAGCAGCAAAGCCAGCAGTAATCAAAAATTTACGGCGGTTGAATTGACTCATAATCTATAGAAAAAATCTATTAACTTTTGGGGAATAAATAATCTTATTTGGTATCTAGCTTATAAAAAGCTTTTAGGGAAAACAGTCCAATCAGCAGCAAGAAATAACTCGCAAAAACGAGTGGAATTATTTGAGTCATGGGCTTTAGGTAAATGCTTTTGCTTAATTGAGTATCATCATAAAGAAAACCTCAAAATAGATAAAGGCTCTTTTTTGAATAAAAATAATAGATTTTATCTATCTATAAATTGAGTTGCTGTTCATATCGTATGGCGCAAAGAAGTTTATAGCCCTTGTATTGCAAGGTAAATGCCCCTAAGAGTATCGATAGAAGTTTTAAATGTCATTTAGTAAATAGGCAATTTGTTAAATTCCATAGAAAACTTAAATGGTTACTGGTAGATTGCGGCATAATAAACACAAATGCTGAGTCCGCTATGGAGTGACTGCTTATGGAAGCTTTTTTTGTTGTTGCGCTGATCGTTGCGTTAGTTGTTGCTGTTGCGATCGGGATTGCTTGGATTGATCAAAAACGCACTGAAGGGATGGCGGCGATCGCGAAACAATTGAGGCTGCGATTTTATCCAAAAGGCGACAACAGCTTATTCCCTTTACTCGATCAACTTGAATTCTTTGCTTACGGAGACCATAAGCGAATTAAAAACTTGCTCAAAGGAACCGTTTCGCAAGCTGGACGCAGTTTAGAAGTTGCGATTTTCGATTATTACTACACCGTTGGACATTACAGTTCTACTCAACAGGACAGTAATCGTAAGACCTTTGGGCAAACCGTTTTACTGATTTATGATGAATCGCTACAAATTCCCAGTTTTAGCCTACGTCCTGAGCATATTTTTGATAAAGTAGGCAACTTTTTCGGCTACGAAGATATTAATTTTCCCGATTATCCCGATTTTTCTAAACGTTATCGATTACAAGGACAATCAGAACTGGCTGTGCGATCGCTGTTTCAACCCAATCTATTGAAATTTTATGAAAAACAAAAAATCTGTACGGAAGCACGAGGATTTTGCGTTTTAATTTTTCCTGCTACGGGTAGTAATGCGTATGCGAAAAATGTCTATGTGGAAAATGGCAAAACCTTTACGGATAGCAGTTTGCTTCCTCCTCAAGAAATCAAAGCGTTTTTTAATACGGGATTACGGCTCGTGAGCTTGTTAAAGAATAACGATTATTCTTAGTCTGATATATGAAATTTTGTAAGGTCGCATGGGCTAAATCTTCGCGATCGCGTCTATTTAGAAACTTTTTATTTAATGAATGGCGCATTCTCATCTTTTCCAGTGAAAATTCAATTCAACAATTTAAGTCTGGAGGCAGTGAGAGCCAAGCATTAAAACCCGTAAAAGGTAATCAAGCGCGATCGCGGTTGTCCTAAATCGGTCTAAAACAAAAATCAAGTTCGTGTGACTCTGGGATCCCTCAGGTTAACCAGAAGCCGTAAAATACAATAAAAAGCCAGTCATTAAATAAAAAATTCCTTAATCCTAACCGTGACCACAACACCTTTAACCCCCGTTACCGCTCAATATCCCGATGCCTTTGGTCGTTTTGGCCGCTATGGAGGCAAATACGTTCCTGAAACACTGATGCCCGCCTTAAGTGAACTGGAAACTGCCTATAGCCAATATAAAGACGACCCAGACTTTCAAGCGGAACTGAATGGCTTGTTAAAGGATTATGTCGGTCGGCCCAGTCCCCTTTATTTTGCCGAACGCCTTACAGAACATTACGCCAGACCCGATGGCAGTGGCCCACAAATTTACCTGAAACGGGAAGACCTCAACCATACAGGGGCCCACAAAATTAATAATGCCTTGGGTCAGGTTCTCCTCGCTAAACGCATGGGTAAAAAGCGGATTATTGCTGAAACAGGGGCAGGTCAACATGGTGTGGCAACAGCAAC
>CAYZWO010000038.1:0-1998 GCA_964482215.1 uncultured bacterium | reverse complement strand
TTTCGGGCTGGAATGTATTATCTACATGGGTGTTCAGGACATCGAACGTCAAAAGCTGAATGTTTTCCGCATGAACCTGTTGGGGGCCAAAGTGCAACCTGTTGAAGCAGGAACAGGAACCTTAAAAGATGCAACCTCCGAAGCGATTCGGGATTGGGTAACGAATGTAGAAACCACTCACTATATTTTAGGCTCGGTGGCAGGGCCTCACCCCTATCCCATGATGGTACGCGACTTTCACCGTGTTATTGGACAAGAAACCCGTGAACAATGCCAAGAAAAATGGGGTGGATTACCCGATATTCTCATGGCTTGTGTTGGTGGTGGTTCAAATGCAATGGGCTTATTCTATGACTTCTTACCAGATCCCTCTGTCCGCATTATCGGTATCGAAGCCGCAGGGGAAAGCATTATTTCAGGGAAACACGCCGCAACCTTAACCAAAGGAAAGCCAGGGGTTTTACATGGTGCTATGAGTTACCTATTGCAAGATGAGGAAGGGCAAGTCACCGAAGCTCATTCTATTAGTGCGGGATTAGATTATCCTGGCGTTGGCCCTGAACACAGTTTTCTTAAAGATAGTGGTCGCGCTGAATATTACAGCATTACGGATGCTGAAGCCATTGAAGCCCTGCAACGTCTCTCCCAATTAGAGGGAATTATTCCTGCGCTGGAAACCTCCCATGCCTTTGCTTATTTAGAAACCCTTTGTCCTCAATTAACGGGTAGTCCTCGGATTATTATTAATTGTTCTGGACGAGGAGATAAGGATGTCCAAACCGTTGCCAAATATTTAGGCATGGCTATTTAGATTTGATATTGACTTTAAATTTGTAATCAATAATATGGATTTTGCAACTTATACTCAGTGGTCGGCCTATGCCACGATCGCGGCTCTGGTTTTTACAGTTTTAGCTTTTCTATTTAAGTGGGGATTCCGTTTCCGTTTTGTGGGAATTACAGGCTTTATGGCGGTTTTAACCATTGGACTTTTTGGTTTAAGTTTAGGGCTGTTTAGCCGTACCGAAATCCCAGGAGCCGTTCGAGCCATTCGGGTTTACGATAATGGGGCAAATCAGGTTGTGATTTCAGTTCCCCCTACAATTACCGAAACCGAGTTACGAGCCACTTTATTGCAGGCTTCCAGTGATTATTTTTCCTATGGTCGCGGGGCTCAAGGGGGAGATAATAAATTTACCATTCGGGCGAGAACCATGTTGCATCCTAAACCAGGGGTTTCTCAACCCATCTATTTAGGTCTGGCTCAAAATGTTTTAGGAACGGAACCCACTAAAGAAAATGTGGATATTCAAGTTTTTAAGAAAAATTTAGCCCAAGTAGCAAAGGCTCCTAAAGCGTCCTAAAGGGTTATTTAACAGCAACCCCGATGCCGTTGAACTAAACTGGGGATACGAGGGCAGTTTCTCGGCTTAATTCTAGGGGGTGAATATGGTGAATATGGATGTTAAACAGGCTTTTTCCTCGGTTTATGGGCCTGTTTTTTCTTGGCGTTATGGTAACTCGTTAGGGATTGATCCCATTGGACAAACTTCGGCCTGTTCTTTCAATTGTGTTTATTGTCAGTTAGGAGAGATTGAACAGATTACCCGCGATCGCCGTGTGTTTATCCCGACTAGCCAAATTTTAAATGACCTCCAAAAATTTGCCCCTTGGGATGTGGATATAATTACCCTCAGCGGCAGTGGGGAGCCAACGTTAGCTTGGAATTTAGGTGAAATTTTACAAGCAATTAAGGCGTTAACTCATCGGCCTACGCTTGTTTTGACTAATGCAACCTTACTGTATGATCCGCAAGTCCGTTATGAGTTAGCCTTTGCTGATAATGTTTCCGTAAAATTAGACGGGATTTCCGATCAGCTCTTTCAAGGAATTAATCGTCCTGATGGTGAGATTACGCTAAAGCAAACGATTGAAGGCATTCGAGCTTTTAGGAAAGAATATTTAGGCAAATTTTCTCTCCAAACAATGGTTTTATCC